>CAMBFS010000113.1 GCA_945865755.1 Klebsiella pneumoniae | reverse complement strand
GGCACGAAATTCGCCAGCTTCTTGTCCGCTAACACCTTCGTGATCGCCGCCGTCAACGTCGTCTTCCCATGATCAATATGCCCGATCGTCCCCACATTCACATGCGGCTTCGTCCGCTCAAACCGCGCCTTCGCCATCTCGCTCTCCTTGCTTACGTCAGTTCAACGAAAAAGTAGTTTTAGGAAATACGACTCCTAAAACTGTAGAAATGTGCCCTACAATCCTCCTCGTCGAATTTCCGTGCTTATCTTGAGGTTAGTAACTAGGGGACCGCGATTGTAGAGGCAATTTCGAAAGAGTCAACCGGCTACCACTACACGACTACCATCGATAATGAGCAAATGCCTTATTGGCCTCCGCCATACGGTGGGTATCTTCGCGTTTCTTCACGGCTCCACCGCGATTCTGTGCCGCCTCGAAAAATTCTCCAGCGAGCTTCTCTCGCATATTTTTTTCTGGCCGTTGCCGAGAAGAATGGATAAGCCAGCGCATAGCGAGTGAGTTTCTGCGGGTCGCGCGCACTTCAATCGGAACCTGGTAGGTCGCGCCACCGACTCGACGAGAGCGAACTTCCACGATGGGTTTTACGTTTTCCAGCGCTCGGCGGAAGGTCTCAACGGAATCGTCTCCAGTGCGTTGACCGAGAATCCCCATGGCACCGTAGAAAATACGCTCAGCGGGCCCTTTTTTTCCATCCTGCATCATCATGGTTATAAACTTGGTCACAACTTGATCACGATACTTTGGATCGGGCAGAACATCTCGTTTGGCGGCGGGCCCTTTACGCGGCATATCGGTCTCCTGTGGCTCGGATCATCTTACTTTGGCTTCTTTGCGCCATACTTTGATCGTCCTTGTTTACGGTCTTGCACACCGATTGAATCGAGCGTCCCACGAATAATGTGGTAGCGCACCCCGGGTAGATCTTTCACACGGCCACCTCGGATCAACACCACCGAATGTTCTTGCAAGTTGTGGCCGATACCGGGGATGTAGGCCGTGACTTCAATACCATTGGTGAGTCGCACGCGGGCAACTTTCCGTAGCGCTGAGTTCGGTTTCTTCGGGGTCGTGGTATACACACGGGTACACACTCCGCGTCGTTGCGGGCAGGCTTGTAGTGCTGGGGTCGTCCGTTTGCGCTTTTGCTGTTCTCGGCCCATCCGCACGAGTTGCTGAATCGTCGGCATGTCGTCTCCTCAATATCCTCTGTCTGTTTACGCTATTTGCGACCCGACTGCGTGAGTCGGGGATACGGGCTCGTCGCCCGCTACGTCTGCGGTCTGGATTTCTAACTTATTATAACCAGAAGTTCCAGTGCCTGCCGGAATTAACCGTCCCATGATGACGTTTTCCTTCAACCCAAGCAGCATATCGACTTTTCCGTTAATCGCGGCTTCAGTCAGAACTTTCGTCGTTTCCTGGAACGACGCGGCGGAAATAAAACTATCCGTGGATAAACTCGCCTTAGTGATTCCCATGAGGAGCGACTTCGCTTCCGGTGGCTTCCCACTTCGAGTGAGGATCTTCTCTGTCTCTTCTTGGAATCGCCACTTCTCCACTTGCTCGCCAATCAGGAAGTCCGAATCTCCCACCTCGGTCACCGCGACTCGCCGCATCATCTGGCGCACGATGACTTCGATATGTTTATCGTGAATACGGACACCTTGGAGACGATAGATTTCCTGCACCGAATCGACGAGCGATTTGGCCAGTTCTTTTTCACCTAACACCCCCAGAATATCGTGGGGGTTAAACGCGCCATCCATGAGCGGTTCACCGGCGCGCACATGATCCCCTTCTCGCACGCTGATGTGCTTTCCGCGAGGAATCAGATATTCACGTGGATCACCAATTTCAGGGGAAATAATCACTTTTCGTTTGCCTTTGGTGTCCTTACCAAAGGAAATAACTCCTTCGATCTCGCTAATAACCGCGAATTCCTTCGGCTTGCGTGCCTCGAATAGTTCGGCGACACGCGGTAGTCCCCCGGTGATGTCCTTGGTTTTCGTCGTCTCACGAGGAATTTTCGCGATCACATCACCAGCCGCGACCTGCTGCCCCTCGACGATGTTGAGGTTCGCCCCAACTGGCAGTACGTAACGCGCCTCTAAGCCGTTGGAGAGCTTCTCGACTTTCCCTTGGGCGTCCACGATGGAGATGCGTGGACGCACGACGGGATCGCGATAGTCCACCACGACACGACTCGAAAGGCCGGTGCGCTCATCGACTTTCTCTTGCACCGTCCGTTCGTCGATGTCACTAAAGCGCACTTCACCACCGACTTCAGTGAGGATTGGTAACGTGTACGGGTCCCACTCTGCTAAGAGGTCTCCCCCTTTCACCTTCGCGCCGTCCTTCTTCCTGAGTTTCGCACCATACACTAGAGGATAGCGCTCACGTTCACGCTCTCGGTTCGCTTCAGGGAAGTCCACGATGGCGATTTCACCGTTTCGATTCATAATCACCAAGTCGCCATCACGACTAACCACGGTCTTCAGATTGATGAAGCGGATTTGTCCATCATTCCGCGCGGTCAACGCCGTCTGTTCCGCGCGGCGGCTCGCGGTCCCACCAACATGGAAGGTCCGCATCGTCAACTGCGTTCCGGGTTCACCAATCGATTGGGCGGCAATGATTCCCACCGCTTCGCCCATATTCACCACACGCCCACGGGCCAGATCGCGTCCGTAACAACGAACGCACATTCCGCGCCGCGCCTGACACGTCAGCGCGGAGCGGATACGGACACGTTCCAAGCCGGAGTCCTCAATCAACTTCACGCGTTCTTCGTTGATTTCTTCATTCGCGGGAACAATGATCGTATTCGTGAATGGGTCGCGAATATCTTCGAGTGCGACGCGGCCAAGGACGCGTTCCCCCAATCCTTCGATCACCTCACCCCCTTCAACCAAAGGGGTCATTTCAATGCCGTCAATCGTTCCGCAGTCTTGCTCACTAATGATCGAGTCTTGCGCGACATCAACCAAACGGCGAGTGAGGTATCCCGAGTTGGCGGTCTTGAGCGCGGTATCCGCCAACCCTTTCCGCGCCCCGTGGGTCGAGATGAAATACTGCAACACCGAGAGGCCTTCGCGAAAGTTCGCGGTGATCGGGGTCTCAATGATTTCTCCTGACGGTTTCGCCATCAAGCCGCGCATTCCCGCCAGTTGACGAATCTGTTGCGCGCTCCCGCGTGCCCCGGAATCCGCCATCATGTAGATGGGACTAAAACCTTTGCGACTGTCCTGGAGTCCCTTAAACATCTCGTTGGCGACTTCATCCGTTACCGCCGCCCAGGTGTCAACCACTTTATTGTGTCGTTCCCCGTCAGTGATTAAGCCCTTGGTGTATTGATCTTGGATTTCTTGCAGTGTCTTTTGTGCCTCATTCAACAATCGCTCTTTGGATGGAGGGATCGCCATGTCTTGAATACCAATGGAGATGCCCATTTTAGTGGCGTACTCGAAGCCTAAATCCTTGAGACGATCGGCGAAAATGACGGTGGCTTTGTTCCCAGATTTGCGGAAGGCGTTATCGATCAACGCGCCGAGCTCTTTTTTCTTCATCACGCGGTTGATTTCGGCGAACGTGATCTCCGGCGGCACGATCTCGGAGAGGATAATCCTCCCTACCGTGGTTTCGACCAAAACCGCATCCATTCGCACCTTCACCCGGGCTTGCAGTTCGACTGCTTGTTGATCGTAGGCAATGCGCACTTCATCGGGGTTGCTGAAGATTTTTCCTTCTCCGACTGCTCCCGGCTTCTCTCGCGTCATGCCGTAGAGACCGAGAACGATGTCCTGCGTCGGACCAATGACGGCCTTCCCGTGAGCGGGAGACAAGATGTTGTTCGTGGACATCATCAGGCCCCGAGCTTCGACCTGCGCTTCGATGGAGAGCGGAATGTGCACGGCCATCTGGTCACCGTCGAAGTCCGCGTTATACGCCATGCACACCAAGGGATGGAGTTGAATCGCCTTCCCCTCAATTAGAATCGGTTCGAACGCCTGGATACCAAGGCGGTGGAGCGTGGGCGCGCGATTCAACAGGATCGGATGCTCACGGATCACTTCATCCAGGATATCCCACACTTCCGGACGCTCTTTTTCCACCATCTTTTTCGCGCTCTTGATGGTAGTAGTGTAACCACGCTCTTCAAGCTTGTTGTAAATAAACGGCTTGAAGAGTTCGAGGGCCATGTGCTTGGGAAGCCCGCACTGGTGGAGGCGAAGATTCGGCCCAATGACGATCACGGAACGGCCAGAGTAATCGACCCGTTTACCGAGCAAGTTCTGCCGGAAGCGTCCCCCTTTCCCCTTGAGCATGTCAGACAGTGACTTCAATGGGCGTTTGTTCGGCCCGGTGAGCGGGCGTCCACGACGGCCATTGTCAAAGAGCGCATCCACCGCCTCTTGGAGCATGCGTTTTTCGTTGCGCACAATGATGTCGGGCGCGCTCAGCTCGATCAAGCGTTTGAGGCGATTGTTACGGTTAATCACTCGACGGTAGAGGTCGTTGAGGTCCGACGTGGCGAATCGCCCGCCATCAAGCGGAACCAGCGGGCGTAAATCGGGCGGAATGACGGGAATAACATCCAAAATCATCCATTCGGGTAAGTTCCCTGAATGGCGGAACGCGTTCATCACTTTGAGGCGCTTGGCGATTTTCTTCCGGCGGGCCTCACTCGCGGTTTCCGTCATTTCGTGGCGGAGTTCCTCGGACAGTTTGTCGATGTGAAGGTCCTGCAGAAGGTCACGAATGGCCTCAGCTCCCATTTTCGCCTGGAAGCTCGTTGGTCCATGCTCTTCGACCAGCTTGCGATAGCGGGTTTCACTGATGAGTTCTTTCTTCTTGAGGGGCGTTTGCCCAGGGTCCACCACCACATACGACTCGAAATAAAGGACCCGTTCCAGTTCCTTGAGCGTCATGTCCATCAGTGTTCCGATGCGACTCGGAAGACTTTTGAGAAACCAGATGTGAGCAACGGGGCTGGCGAGGTCAATGTGCCCCATGCGTTCGCGACGAACTTTTGACTGGATGACTTCAACGCCGCATTTTTCGCACACTACCCCACGATGCCGCATGCGTTTGTATTTTCCGCAATTGCATTCGTAGTCCTTGGTCGGCCCGAAAATCTTCGCGCAGAACAATCCGTCTCGTTCCGGCTTGAAGGTTCGGTAATTGATGGTTTCCGGCTTCTTGACCTCACCGTGTGACCAGGACCGAATCATGTGCGGAGAGGCCAGGGACACGCGGATGGAATTAAAGCGGAGTGGATTTTGGGGTTTCTCAAACAGACCGAGAAAATCTTCCATGGTTCCTCCTCACGACACACCCTAACGTGTTTCTTCTAGGAGCTCGACGTTGAGCGCCAAACTCTGCAATTCACGAATCATCACATTAAAGGATTCCGGTAGCCCCGGCTCTAGCACGTTTTCTCCTTTGACAATCGCTTCATACATACGGGTGCGACCCGCAACGTCGTCGGATTTGACCGTCAACATCTCTTGCAGAGTATATGCCGCCCCGTAGGCTTCGAGGGCCCACACTTCCATCTCTCCCAAGCGCTGACCACCAAACTGCGCTTTCCCGCCAAGAGGCTGTTGAGTAACTAAGGAGTATGGGCCGGTCGAACGGGCATGAATTTTATCTTCTACCAGGTGATGAAGCTTCAGGATATACATGACCCCGACGGTCACTGGTTCAGCAAAAGGTTCTCCGGTACGTCCGTCATAGAGCGTCGCCTGTCCGGTCACGGGAAGCCCAGCTTGTTTGAGGAGAGAGAAAATCTCCGTTTCCGCCGCACCGTCAAAAACTGGCGTCGCCACATGTACGCCGCTCTTGGCGCGGGTTGCGAGACGGTCAATATCGGTATTAGAGAGATGGTCAACCATCTCCGCCATGTCCTTGCCCGGATAGAGGTCCTTCAGCTTGCGACGCAAGGCATCTCCCGAGGCTTTGCCGTTGACCTCTTCACTGACCTGTCGGCCGAGCGTATCGACCGCCCAGCCCAAATGAGTTTCCAGAATTTGGCCAACATTCATCCGCGACGGCACCCCGAGTGGATTGAGCACGACGTCGACGGGCGTACCATCAGCGAGATAGGGCATGTCTTCTTCGGGCAGAATCCGTGACAACACACCTTTGTTCCCATGCCGACCGGCCATTTTATCGCCGACTTGCAGCTTCCGCTTGATGGCAACGAAAACCTTGACCATCTTGATAATACCGGGAGGGAGCTCGTCACCACTCTGGAGTTTATGAATGCGCTTATCGAAATCTTCCCGAATCTGCGCAGCCTGGTCCTCCAGTGCCTCGACGGATCGGGTCAGCTCTTCTTCAACCTTTTCATTCTCGACTTTAATTCTGCCCCAGGCAGAAGAGGGAATTTCATCAAGAACTTCCGTGGTGATCTCTTTCCCCTTCGTCAGCAGCACGCGACGGGATTCGTCATCGCTCAGACGCGCGGCCGCAGTCTGTCCAACGAGCAACTGCTTGAGTTGCCGCATCGTGCTTTCTTCAATGATGCGGATTTCGTCCTCTTGGTCCTTGCGTAGTCTGATAATTTCGGCTTCTTCGATGCTCTTACTTCGCTCGTCCTTGTTCACTCCTTTACGAGAGAACACCCGCACATTGATGATCGTGCCCTGAACACCTGGGGGCACCCGAAGAGAAGTGTCACGCACCTCTCCGGCTTTTTCCCCAAAGATAGCGCGGAGCAGTTTTTCTTCTGGGGAAAGCTGCATTTCGCCTTTAGGGGTAATCTTACCAACCAGAATATCGCCGGGTTTTACTTCCGCGCCGATCCGTACGATACCGCTCTCATCTAGGTCCTTCAGCGCTTCTTCTCCGACGTTGGGGATATCCTGGGTGATCTCTTCAGGTCCTAATTTGGTATCGCGAGCAACACACTCAAACTCCTCAATATGCACCGAGGTAAAAACGTCGTCGCGTAGGATACGTTCGCTAACAAGGATCGAGTCTTCAAAATTGTATCCGCCCCAAATCATGAAAGCGACGAGGACGTTTCGTCCGAGCGCTAACTCCCCCATATCCGTGGCTGGTCCGTCGGCGATCACGTCGCCCGCTTTCACATGATCCCCAGTCAGAATAATTGGGCGCTGATTCACACAGGTGCTTTGATTTGAGCGTTGGTATTTGGTGAGCGAATAGAGATCGACCCCGACGTCACCAGGACCGGACACGGTGTCGGCCTTGATGACGATGCGAGAAGAGTCCACGCTTTCCACGATTCCGCTTCGTCGGGCGACGACCGTGGCACCGGAGTCACGAGCAACAACCCGCTCCATTCCCGTTCCCACCAAAGGGGCCTCGGTACGGAGCAAGGGCACGGCTTGGCGTTGCATGTTGGAACCCATCAAGGCGCGGTTCGCATCATCATGTTCAAGGAAGGGAATGAGCGCGGCGGCCACACTCACTAACTGTGTAGGCGCGACGTCCATGAGCTGCACTTGGTCTGGTCTCACCATGACAAACTCCCCCCCCAGGCGGGCGGAAATGAGTTCGCCGGTAAAATGGCCGCGCGTATCGACTGGAGCGTTCGCCTGCGCGATCGTTTGAGTTTCCTCTTCTAGCGCGGAGAGATAGCGAACACGATCCGTCACTCGGCCGTTTTCAACCTCACGGTAGGGCGTCTCGATAAAACCGTATTCATTCACTCGAGCGTAGGTGGACAGACTCGATATCAGACCGATATTCGGCCCTTCCGGCGTTTCAATCGGACACACGCGACCATAGTGGGTTGGGTGTACGTCGCGCACCTCGAATCCAGCTCGTTCACGAGTCAAGCCGCCCGGCCCCAGTGCCGAAAGTCTCCGCTTATGCGTGACTTCGGAGAGTGGGTTGGTCTGATCCATGAATTGCGAGAGCTGACTCGACCCGAAAAATTCCTTCAGCGCCGCTGACACTGGTTTATAATTAACCAGCTCTTGTGGCATCAGGGTCTCGACATCTTGCAGGCTCATCCGTTCTTTGACCGCGCGTTCCATGCGCACCAGGCCAATGCGAAACTGGTTCTCGACCAGTTCACCGACCGCTCGAACACGTCGGTTACCGAGGTGATCAATGTCATCGACAACCCCAGTTCCGTTCTTGAGGTCAATCAGATAGCGGACGACTTCGAGAATATCTTCCCGACGCAAGGTACCTTGATCAATAGGCGCATTAAGACGGAGCTTGTGGTTCAGTTTTAGACGCCCGACCTTGGACAGGTTGTACCGTTCGGGATTGAAGAAAAGGTTGTGAAAAAACAAGGTCGCGGCTTCGAGCGTAGGCGGATCGCCTGGGCGGAGACGACGATAAATCTCAATCACCGCTTCTTCTGGAGTTGGAATTTTATCTTGGATCAGTGTATTGCGGAGAAAAGGGCCCGCGTGGGAATCATCAAGGAACAACACTTCAGCGGAGGGCACGCCACGGTCAAAGAGCAGCTCAAGGTGGTCTTGGGTGATTTCCTGGTTACATTCGACTAGGACCTCTTTGGTCTTCGGATCAAGGATGTCATGGGCTGATACCCGGCCAACAATCTCTTCCAGAGTGATGGGAATCTGCTCAATCCCTGCTGTTTCGATTTGTCGCAACAGTCCGCGCGTGAATTTTCGTCCCTCTTTAACAATGAGATCACTTGATTCGGGGTGGCGGACATCCTTGGTCGCCCGCACGCCGACCAATTGATCGGGCTTGAAGAGTTTGTTGACCGCCCTTCGGTTCTCTAGCAGGATCGTGTCTTTGCGGTAGAAATAGTTCAGCAAATCCTCAGTGGACATACCGAGCGCGCGGAGTAACACCGTGGCATGAAACTTCCGCCGTCGATCAATTCGGACGTAGAGAATATCGCGGGGGTCAAACTCAAAGTCGATCCATGAACCACGATATGGAATGATACGAGCCGAGTAGAGCAGCTTTCCGCTCGTATGAGTTTTTCCTTTATCGTGATCAAAAAACACGCCAGGGGAACGATGAAGTTGACTGACGATGACCCGTTCCGTCCCGTTGACCATGAACGTGCCGTGATTGGTCATCAATGGCAATTCGCCAAAGTAGACTTCTTGTTCCTTCACGTTCTTGATCGTTCGGGCACCAGTCCGCTGGTCAACATCCCACAGTACAAGCTGAATCGTGACTTTCAGTGGAGCCGCGTATGTCATTCCGCGCTGGTGACACTCTTCGACGCTGTACTTTGGTTCGCCCAAGGCGTAGCTGACAAACTCAAGCGACGCCGTCTCGTTGAAATCCTTGATCGGGAATACCGACCGGAAGACTCCTTGAAGCCCGGCATCCGCTCGTTGCTCGATAACAACATCCTTCTGCAAGAGTTCGTCGTAGGAATGCCGTTGAATTTCCAACAAATGTGGAAATTCAATGATCTTCCCGATCCGACCAAAAGACCGCCGGAAACGAAAATTATTTGCCAGCTGGGGCGTCATAAGCACGTTTCTCCTTGGGTAGCAGCATGGAGGCTTACTTCAACTCGACTGAACCACCCACATCTTCGAGTTTCTTCTTCATCTCCGCGGCTTCGGCTTTCGCGACTGCTTCCTTCACCGTTTTCGGAGCGCCATCCACTAAGTCTTTTGCTTCCTTCAAGCCTAAGCCTGTCAGTTCACGCACGACTTTGATGACCTGAATCTTCTTATCGCCAGCGCCAGTCAGGACGACGTCGAAATCTTCCTTCTCGACTACGGCCGCTGGTGCCGCCGCCGCCGCTCCGGCACCTGACGCCATCACTACGGGGGCCGCCGCGCTCACTCCCCATTTTTCCTCGAGTTTCTTCACGAGGTCAGCAACTTCAAGAATCGAAAGCCCGGAAAGGGTCTCAACGATCTCCCCCATCTTCTCTGGAGACAAAGCCATAGGTTCCTCCTTGCACGATACAAATTGAATTCGTTAACACTTAACTGTCTAATTGCGATTTTCTCGCATCCAACACACGCGCGAGTTGCGCCGCCGGCGCGGACAAGACACTGACAATCTTTGTCGCTGGCTGCGACAGCACACCGAGCAGTTGCGAACGGAGCACTTCAAAACTAGGCAACAGTGAAAGGGTTTCCACTCCGGTTGCCGGTAAAAATTGACCGTCCGTGACCCCACCCTTGATAGTGAATTTGGTATTCTCTTTCGCGTAACGAGAAACCACCTTGGCTAAACCGACGGCATCTCCATAGCCGATCACTAACCCGTTCTGTCCAGTCAGGAGATCCTTGAGCGAGAGATACGGCGAGCCTTCGATCGCCAACTCGATCAAGGTATTTTTCGCCACCCTATACTCGCCCGCCACCTGGCGTAATTCGCGCCGCAGTCCGCTCATCTCCGCCACGGTCAACCCTTTATATTCCGTGACCATCGCGGTGGTGGCTTTGGCAAGCATACCTTGCAATGCGGCGATCTCTTCGGATTTTTCCTTACGATTCATGAAAATCTCACTTTCAGTGAACTTCCGCCTTTATATACGCGCTTGTTGCACAACCGCGACGGGATCCACGTGCACGCCGGGTCCCATGGTCGAACTGACCGCGACCCGTTGCAGATAGGTTCCCTTGGCGGAAGAGGGCTTCGCGCGCAGTAAACTCGCAAGCAACGATGAGGCGTTCTCGGCCAATTTTTGCTGGTCGAATGAGGTCTTCCCTACCGGCACGTGCACATTGCCCGCTTTATCGACCCGGTACTCAACCTTCCCGCCTTTCAACTCTTGCACGGCTTTGGCAACATCCATCGTCACCGTTCCCACTTTTGGATTCGGCATCAATCCGCGCGGACCGAGCACCTTCCCCAATCGCCCGACAATACCCATCATATCCGGGGTCGCGATCGCTTTATCGAATTCGAGCCATCCGTCCTCCGTGATCCGTTTCGCCAAATCTTCAGCCCCAACCACGTCAGCTCCCGCCGCTTCAGCCTCATTGGCTTTCTCACCTTTGGCAAACACGGCGACGCGAACCGTCTTGCCGGTGCCGTGCGGGAGGATCACCGTTCCACGCACGTTTTGATCGGCCTTGCGTGGGTCCACTCCAATGCGGGCCACAAGTTCAACCGTCTCGTCAAACTTGGCGTGTTTTGTCTCTTTCACCAGCGCCAGTGCGTCGTCGAGTGAGTAAAGTTTTTGTCGGTCGATTTTCTCCGCCGCAGCTCGGTACCCTTTGCCTTTTTGTGCCATATTAACCTACCACTTCCACGCCCATGCTCCGGGCGGTTCCTTCGACGGTTTTTATCGCTCCGTCCATATCCTTCGCGTTCAAGTCGGGAAGCTTCGTTGTCGCGATATCTTTTATTTGTGCGTGAGTGATCGAACCCACCGTTTTCTTCGCTGGCTCACTAGAGCCTTTTTCTAAGGAGATCGCTCGTTTAATCAAAACCGCCACCGGCGGAGTCTTCGTAATGAAGGTGAACGAACGATCTGCGTAGACCGTAATCACAACCGGAATGGTAATTCCCTGTTGTGCTTGCGTACGCGCATTAAAGGCTTTGCAAAACTCCATAATGTTGACTCCCCGCTGACCAAGTGCCGGTCCAATCGGAGGACTGGGATTCGCTTGCCCGCCTGGAATTTGTAGTTTCACCTCGCCAACAACTTTCTTTGCCATACCTGTTTACGCCTTTTCTACTTGTACCAGGTCAAGTTCAACCGGGGTCGCCCGTCCGAAAATACTGATTAAAACCCGTAGTTTGCCTTTCTCCGGCTTCATCTCTTCCACGACACCGGCAAAATCCTGGAATGGTCCGTCAATAACCTTGACGTTTTCTCCAACTTCAAACAGTACTTTCGGTTTTGGTCGGAGAGTCCCTTCTTGTACCTGCTGGTGAATCTCAAGGACTTCCGCCTCGGACACTGAGGGGATCGTACTAGGGTCATCGGTCCCACCAACGAAACCAGTCACCTTTGGGGTTGATTTCACCACATGCCAGGACTCATCAGTCATCTCCATATTGACGAGAATGTAACCCGGGAAAAATTTGCGTGAGGAAGTTCGCTTCTTGCCTTTTATCAGCTCCACAACTTGCTCTTCAGGGACAAGAATGTCAGCAAAATACTCCTGTTTCCCCAGCATTCTCACCCGCTCTTCAAGAGCGGCTTTTGCCTTCCGCTCAAACCCAGAATAGGTGTGAACGACATACCACTGTTTGGCCATGGTCTATTGTCCGGTAAGGATTCTTACCTTTCGAGGAACATTTGGAAAAACCAAGAGAGTATCCAGTCGACAGCGAAGAGATACAACGTTACGAGAACAACCAACGAGATCACCACAAGCGTCGCCGCACGCACTTCCTGGCGTGAAGGCCATTGTACTTTGCGGAATTCGGCCCTCGCTTCTTGGAGAAAGTTACGCGCGGAATCAAGCGATTCTTTCATTGCTGACATCGTGGGGACATTCTCCGTTCGTTGGCTTTACATTCGTGCGGGACGGGTCAGGCAGGACTCGAACCTGCAACCCCCGAATTTGGAGTCCGGTGCTCTAACCAATTCGAGCTACTGACCCTCATCGACGTCTAGTTGCTTTTTTTAGACTTTTCCCTCACGATGCGCGGTATGGGATCGACACATAGGGCAGAATTTTTTCAGCGAGAGTTTCTCGGTCATGGTTTTTTTATTTTTCGTCGTCGTGTAGTTTTTTTGCTTGCACTGTTCACATGCAAGAGAAATCAGGTCGCGCATAGCGTATGTCCTTCACAGCAAGTCGTTCTTATTGGAGGATTTTCGTGAC
>CAMBFS010000112.1 GCA_945865755.1 Klebsiella pneumoniae | reverse complement strand
ACCACCACCGCCACCACCGCCCCAGCCCCAATGCCGTTCCTTCACCGCAAATACCGCACGGCAGCCATTTCGCACCCAGACGCCACTGCCATCTCTATCGCTTCCCCAGTCTTCGTACTCCCGGCAGCTCGATTTGCTTAACTTTCGGCGCAGCTCCACCTCTCCCGTGGTGTACGTACGGCAATAGGAATAGCCGTTCCTTTCCGACTCACACTTGATCGTCCTCCGTCCACCTTCGCCCCATTGCGCGAGCGCAAGCGTGTGCGAGCATCAGCCCCGCCAGTGTCGTGGTGACAACGAACTTTCTCATGGGAACCTCCTCGTGGAAAAATTATGACAATCAAGTGCTCTGCTCTTGAGAAGAGAACCTCGGAAACACATAGGCTATCGGGATGTCATTTTCAAGGGACAATATCTTTCCTTTTGGTTCAGCAATAGCCGAATGGTTCAGGGTATCGTTCAGAGTTCGGTTCAGATTGACGGGGTTCGCCAATGTGAGCGTGTACCCTCACCTGAACAGAAAACTGAACCATCGCTCTCTATTCCTGAACCGCAATCCCGCGTATGTTATCCCTTGAGCAACGACAGCTCGATATAACAACGAAATTTCTTGGACAGGCGATAAGGAGGAACGTATGGCTATGACCAATCGACTCGGTGCTGAATTTCTTGGCACTCTATGGTTAGTTCTGGGAGGGTGTGGCAGTGCCGTGCTTGCTGCCGCCTTTCCAGCAGTGGGGATCGGACTCTTGGGTGTCTCGCTTGCTTTCGGATTGACTGTTCTCACCATGGCCTACGCGGTGGGCCATATTTCAGGCTGTCATCTGAATCCCGCCGTCTCTGTCGGCTTGTGGGCCGGGGGGCGCTTTTCCGCGGCGGAGCTCGTCCCCTACATCGGCGCTCAAGTGCTCGGAGCGGTGGCCGGAGCCTTTATCTTGTACCTAATCGCCAGCGGCAAAGAGGGGTTTGATGTGGTGCAAAGTGGCTTTGCCGCCAATGGCTATGCCGCCCATTCGCCGGGCGGGTATTCGCTCGTTGCCGGGTTGGTGAGTGAGGTGGTGATGACATACATGTTTCTGCTCATCATTCTCGGCTCAACCGACAAGCGTGCACCAGCGGGATTCGCGCCGATCGCCATTGGCTTGGGGCTGACACTGATTCATCTGATTAGTATTCCGGTGACCAATACCTCGGTGAACCCGGCGCGCAGTACCGGACCGGCTTTGTTTGTCGGTGGCTGGGCGCTGACGCAGTTGTGGATGTTCTGGGTTGCACCGATCGTGGGTGCCATCGGCGCGGGCGCTACCTATCGCTGGTTGGGCGGGGAATCCAAGTAGGCAGCATCCGCGGTCTCAACGCACCTGGAAAACCCTTTTCCGGGTGCACTCCTTACGCCGCTGGCTAATAGCGCATTTCCCACGTGATCCCGGCGGCATTGTCCCCCCCGGTACTGCTCGACGTATGCAGTGTCCACTTTGGACTGAGATAATAGTCCACCGTCACTTGGTGGCCGGTTTTTCCAGCGAAATCTTGCGACGCGGCGATATAGGTATTGGGCCCAAGATACCGACCAAATCCGATCCGTCCACCGGTCAGATCGACTTGGCTCAGATCGAAACCGAGCTGTTCCAATCCTAGCGCGCGGGATACCGATTCCGCGATCCGCGCCGCGACATATCCCCCGGTGAGCTGCAGCGCCTGTCGCTGAAAATCAGTTTTCTCTCCTTGCGCGAGCTGATTGACCGGCTTGCCAAACAATAACAACGCGAGGATATCAGCTTGCTCCAAGGCGGGTTCGCTGCGTAACGTCAGCGCCGGTTTCTCGACCGTACCGCCCACGACCGCTTCGACGACGTACCCCGCTAACTGATGCCGCGCGATGATATCGAGCGTGGGATTCATATCCTCTCCACCCGTAAAGACCACCTGCCCCTTCGTGAGCGTGAAGCGGCGGCCCCGGAGGTTCAGCCAGCCGCGCACGATGTTGATTGTGCCGACGAGCTTCGCCTTCCCGTTCGCGGGCTTGGTGACGTGGACCTCCCCCGCGAGTTCCACGTCCGCATCTTGATGTTTAACCCACGTATTCCTTGGCAGGAGGACAACAACGTCGAGGGCGAGATTCTCACTCACTGGCGACTTCGGAAGACCGGACGCGATATCGGTTGTTGGGGTGATGTCGGAGGAGGCCCCAGTGAGATCACGGTCGGCGGAAAGAACAATAATCGTGGGATCGCGCTGCACCGGTCGTGCGGAGAGCACGGCGAGGTCTGGTCGCAAGGTCGCCGCTGGGACACGCAACTGCCCTGTCACACGGGGATGTGAAAGCGGCCCTTCTCCATTCAACTGACCGTCCAGTGTCACCTGATAACGGGGGGTGTGGATCGCGGGCCAGCGGTCCGCGACAATTGAGAGGGTGAGCTGCTGGGGGAGCGCGTCACGCAGGGTCAGCCCACCACTGCCCGTGAGCCGTCCGTCACCAGACCGGGCGGACAGTTCCACGATACGGACCTCGTGCGGAGTAACCTCTCCTTGCACCCGCACCTGGGTGATCGGTACCCCAAGGGGAGTCAGGGCCGCCTGCCCCTGGTTAAGAACAAAATTTCCCCGGAGCTGGGGGTGAGAGACCGGACCGGTGACGCGGAGGTCAAGACCCAGCTCACCCGCGACCCCGCTGACCGTCTGGTGAGCGAACGCATTGAGGAATGCCAGATTGAGTCCTGACGAATGGACCTGAAGTGCCACGTCTCCTTGCATCTCCGCATGCCATCCGTCCGCCCAACTGACCAGGACGGGTATGGTCCCGGTGGCGGTCAAGTGGTGCGTGGCATCCTGATGGAAGGTCATGTCGAGCGTGGCCTGGTGGCTGTCATACCCAAGAGTAGCCGCCCCCCCGGCATAGTCCTGTCCCGCGACGCGAAGACCAGTCACCGCAATGGTACTGGTGAGTTGTGGGGCCGCTGCTGTCCCCTTGATATGCGCGTCCATGGTGAAGAACCCGCCGACTTCGGCCTGTTGTGGCCATAAGGTCCGCAACGAGGCGAACGCAATGCGATCAACGTGGATGTGAACATCCTGTGGTCCGGACAACGCCGCCCGACCCGCGAGCTGAACCTGTTCTGTCCCTTTCGCCATGAGCAACGGCGAGATCGTGACTCCCGCATGCTCCTGGACAAGCTGTGTCGGGTGCGCCAGTCTCCAGCGGCCATCCGCTGTCTCAATTTCCAATGCGCTGACCCGCGCGGTCGTCCGCCCCGCTTGGTAGGAGGCTTCTCCTTGTAGGTGGTGGGTACGTCGCGCGGCATCCTGTACCGTCAGGTCCACCCGTGCGACGGTCAGCGCGGAGGACGTCGGACTCTTCAAGAGAGTAACGGTCGCATCGGCTTTCTCGAACGCCATGCCCACGTCGAGGTGCCGCAATTGGGCGGTGATCGTCCCCGTCGGTTGTGGCTGGTCGAGGTGCGCGTCGATGTCCGCCAGGTGATAGGTGAGGCTGCCCTCTTGCACGGTGGTGGTCGCCACCCGCAGGTGGCGCGCGTGCAATGCCCCGTGCAGTTGCAGAGCGTTCAGATTCCCCGATGCCGTGCCCTTGACGGAGAGCGCGCCAGCACCGCTCTGCCCCACCAGTAACAACCACGGCGACACATTACCGACATCAAGGGCGTATGTGAGTTGTCCCGACTGTGTCCCGCTGGTGCCGATCTCCCCATGCACGGCGACGGTTGTGTCTTTCGCGGCAAGCGTCAATTCCGCGATGTGGACCCGACCTTCGGTAAACCGGGCGGCAAGCCGTCCACGGTCGATGGCGACTGATCCCACCGTGGATGGGCGCAGACTCACGTCCACCCCTGCTTCCATCTCCGCGAGATGAACCCCCTTGCCGGTGATCGTTCCCGTCAGATTGAGATCACCGGTGAGCGGTTTCGTTGCGGCGGTCACTTGCTTGATGTCCAGATGTTCCACCGCCAAGTGCATCTCATAGCGTGGGAGGGTTTCGCTGATGTCCACCGTCCCTTGCCAGGTCGCGCGACCAAGCGTACTGGCTAACGTCCCCTTGATCGCTCCGCGTTGCTGGGCCAGGCTCCCGCTCACCGCGACATCGCCCAGTTGCCAGTGGGACACTTCCACAGCGCGAATGGTGAGGTCCGCTTGCCCCTCCAGCGCGGCCACTGTCGTGCCGCGTCCACTCACTTCCACGGTGCCGTCGATCACCCCGCCCACATCTTGGCGTCCAAGCATCTTCCGGGTGTCGAACTGGGTGAGCCTGAGTGTCCCCGTGTAAGAAGGCGGTTCGTGATTCAAGTTACCGCGGATGTCACCCGTGATGCGAGCATCGGATGCGGCCAAGTCGAGCTGCATACGCAGCTCGCTCAGCGGACCACGGCAGTGCACCGTGCCGGAAATATCCTGGGTCAGCGGCCAGGTAGGCACCAGTTGTTTGATCTCCGCGGTTGCCAGCTTCTCAATGACGAGATCGACTGTCATGTCCAACGTCTGGAGATCGCCGATCTCACCAGTGGCACGCAGACGGGACTCCGGCGTGTCCAGCGTCAGGGTTGCGATGTGGACCGTGGCGGGCGCCGTTATGTCTTGATAGGTGAGGGTTGCACCAACCTGGACCGTCGGCAGTGGAGCGGCTCGGAGTTGCGTCGTGAGTCGCCGCACCTGAACCGTAGTGCCGCGCCCTACCCGCTCCACCCGCGCCGCCAAGGAGGTTTCAGCCAAGTGGTACGGGGTCGCCTCTTGACCCGCGAGCGTCACCTCAAGGTGCGCATTCGCCAACGTGATGGATTCGAGCACTATATCGAGACCATCGGTCTCGGTTGCTGGCGACTCTTCTGGCGTCTCCGACGATAAGGCTTCCACCAAATTCCAGGTTCCCCCCGGCTCCTGGATAAGACGCAAGGTCGGTGCCGTCCCTTCCGTAGCGGTGATGAGGAGACGGCCTTGGAGTAGGGAGAAGAGGTCATAGCTCAACGTCATGCGTGGGGCGCGCAGCACCTCGGTGCCGTGATAAGTGACCACCAGATCATGAAGAATGAGCGTGTTCCACACCGTACCTTCGACCTGTCCAAGATCGATGTGCCCGCGTAGCGCGGTATTGAGTGTGGTGACGAGTTGGTCGCGCAGCAACACGCGAAACCGCTCGGTCCGCACGAACAGGGTGAGCCCGACTCCCGCGATGAGCGCGAGAACAATCGACAGCACCGTGATCCGCCACAGCATACGCCAGAGTTTTTTCATACCTTAAAAGAATTGTCCGATGCTGAAGTGGAGTTGCCACGCCTGGTCACCACGCGGTGCCTGAAAAGGAAAACCAATATCCAGGCGCAACGGACCCACCGCCGTGGGGTACCATACCCCCACACCCGCGGCAAATTGCAAATCGTCCATGACAAAGTCGTAGGTCTTGAGTGACACCTGACCAAAGTCAAGAAACAGCGCGCCGCCAAGCTGCCGCCAGAGCGGACGCCGCAATTCAATCGACCCTTCCAGGAGGCTGAGCCCGCCGAGCGGGTCATCGGCATCACTGAGCGGTCCGAGCCGGCGACGCCCGTAGCCACGCACACTGCGTTCGCCACCCGCGTAGAGTCGTTCGAACAGCGGGATATTGGTCTGGTTTCCCAACGCCTCAACGAGGCCGATTTTCACTCGCGCGGCGAAGATCGTTCGCCAACCGATGCTCCGGTATTTTTTCGCTTCGGCGGTGATTTTATAGAAGTGAAAATCTCCTCCCCAGATGGCACCGGCTTGATCCGCAAGGACCGAGAGGACTGTTCCGTCTTGGGGATTGAACGGGTCTTCCGTCGTGTTCCACGTGACTCCTAGTGACGGGCCAGAGACGACGCCTTCTCGCGTGATCTCCCCCAAGGCGCGCATGGTCGCTGGCGCGATATGGTTCAGCTTGGCGAACTCCGCGCGATAACCAAGAAACCCGGAGAGAGTGGACGAAAAGCGGTGTTCCAGACGGGACTGAAACCGGGTGGCGTTCAGGAGAAAGGTTTCTTCATCGCTTTGTTCTTGCCGTAGATTCAGCAGCGCACGCGTATGCGGGGACAAAAAGTGTGGTTGGAGGAACGATACCCCAACCCTCCGATTCACCGAGGCGAGTTGCAGCAGGAGCGAGAGTTGTCGCCCATCTCCGAACCAATTCCAGTCGCGCCACTCGACCTGCGCCCCGAATTCATCGCGCGTACTGTACTTCAGTCCCAGCTTGACCGCGCGATGCGGCGTTTCTTCAACGCGCACCACCATAGGGACAACCACGGGTTTGTCGTCGCCGGGCTCGGGGGTAATGTGCACGACGCGGAAGAGTGCGAGGTTGCGCACCTTTTGCTCCGAGTCGGCGATCTTTTGCAACGAGAACCGTTCCCCTGTTTCATACGACAGCTCGCGGAGAACCAGTCGCGGATCGACCGCCGTGGTTCCTTCGACCCGCGTCGGGCCGAACACCGTCGGTGGTCCGGACTCGACGGTATACTCGACCTTCGCGTGGTCATCGGCCAAGTCAACGACGGCCTTGCGCCGAGTCTCGACGTGAGCATGCCCATTTTTCAACCACACGTCACGTAAGACTTGCTCTCCTTCTTGATACGCCGTCTCGGTAAGAATATCGCCCGCTCGTAACGGCAACTGGAGAGGCAACTCCGAAGGCGGGCCGCTGGGCGCGGTACCTGAAGTGGTAACGGTGACGTCCGTTACCATCATGGGCAGGTGTTCCTTGATGACGATGTTAATAGCGACCAACGCGTTGGGCTCATCGACATCAAGGGTATAGTTCACTGTTCGTTTATAGTATCCGCGCGTTTCATAGAAATGCGCCAGCCGTTGGAGATCGGTCGCGAAGGTCACGGGGTCAAAGAGAGGCAACTCTTTCCAGACCAGATACGAGGGGCGCGCCGTGGTGAGCATGGCACCGAGCAGTTCACCTTGCGAGAACACCGCGTTGCCCTCAAGGTGAAGCTCTGTGAGTCGCCATTCACGTCCTGGGTCTAGCTCTTCAAGTGACACCGCGAGGGCGCTGAGAGGACTCCAGACGCAGAGGATGAACGCGATGAGGAGTCTCTGGGTCAGTTGCCTCCATGTCATCCTCACCCTTCTCGGTTTCCTCTCTCCCGTCACGCCCGCGACGGCAACCGCACCACCCCAGTGCCACGCACCGATAACTCCCCGTCTTGATTCACCGCACTTTGCTGAATTTCCGCATAATGCGCCCCACCTTCGTGGAAGACGCGCGCGACCTCGCCGGTAATATAGAGCGTATCGCCCACCGGATTATGGCGGCGAATCTGCACGGACAGTGAACGGAGGAATCCATCGTCTCCCATCCAGTTTGTCAGATAGTGCGACATCCACGAACAGCGCTCCGGCCCGTAATCATACGCGGCGGGGGTCCCGACCATCGTCGCCATCTCATCTTCCCAATGGACGCGCTCCGGCACATCAGGAATGCCGAACTTATTGGCGATACCGAGTCCGGGATGTTTCTTGAGCTGTTTCCACGCGAGTTTGTTCGCGCGGATATAGAGCCCGCCCCAGCCTTGCGCGTAGGCGATGAAGCCCGTCACCGTCATGGGGCCTTTGGCCATCGTCGGCAGCTTGTCGCCAACCTTCACATCCTCAATATAGCGCGGCGTCGCGCCCCGCACTTCTTCCGCTTCATAGAGCGCGAAAATCTTGCCGATGTCCTCGCGCGAATAGGAAACGGGCTTCTTCTCCTTGGTCTCCGTATATTTGGTGCCACGTTCACGAGCGGTGTCGCGCTCAGTGCGGAAACACCAACTGTCGCCGTCCGCCACCAGTTCATTTCTCTGATTATAAAACTCGGCGTGATAAATCTGCTGAATCGCGCGACCCGCGAAGCGTGTATTGTGTTCGATCAAATCCTTGAGCCACGCCTTGGTCGTGAATTGGTCACCGCACAGGATCGGCTGATGCCAGGTCAGATCAGCGCCCGCCCACATCGCATGCACGCCGGGCAGTCCACCGACATAGCCACTCAGGATACGGTTGAGTGGGAAGATGAAGGAAGGCAGCGCGACAATCTTTCCGTATGTCGTCTTCGCGGCATACCCGGGATCGCACCACAGTGGGTTGTCGTCGCCAATGCCATGCGCGTAGTGACGAATGTTGTCGCGCGTCGCTTCGTAGCACCACGGTTCCAGGGAATCCTCAATCGGCACGCCAATCAACCGGCGTAACGAATCGAGGGCTTCCTCGGTAATCAAAGAAAATCGTTGTTGAGTGTCCGCCATATCGTGTCTCTCTTCGCCTTTCCTTATGCTGACTACTGACTACTGACTACTGGCTACTTTCCTCATGCTGACTACTGGCTACTGTCTACTGACTACTTTCCCGCCTGTAAACGGCCTTCCTCGGTCGCCCGCGTTTCGGTAGACTCGCGGCATGACACTCAAGGAATACGCCACATACGACGGACTCGGGCTCGCTGAACTCGTCGCCCGTAAACAAGTCTCCCCACAAGAATTGGTGACCACCGCCCTGCAAGCGGTGGAGAAACTCAACCCGAAATTGAACGCGGTCCTGCAAACGCTGCCGAAGCAAGCGGAAGCGGAGATCGCCGCTGGCCTGCCGAGCGGACCGTTTACTGGCGTCCCGTTCCTCATCAAGGAACTGGTGCTGCACGCCAAGGGGGTTCGCTGCGAGATGGGCACGAAACTCGCGCAGGGGTTCGTGCCGTCAGCCGACACCGAATTGATGGCGCGCTTCCGCCGCGCTGGACTGGTCCTCGTCGGCACCACACAGACACCCGAGCTTGGCTATAACCCGACCACGGAAACCGTGTTGTTTGGCCCGGTCCACAATCCGTGGAACCTCGGTCGCAGCGCGGGCGGGTCGAGTGGTGGGTCCGGGGCCGCGGTCGCGGCGGGCATCGTGCCGCTGGCGCATGCCAACGATGGCGGTGGTTCTATTCGTATTCCCGCTTCGTGTAATGGATTGGTTGGACTGAAACCCTCACGCGACCGTATTCCTACTGGACCAGACTACAGCGATCCGTTGTGTGGGTTAGCTTGTGAGTTTGTCGTCACTCGCAGTGTGCGAGACGCGGCGGCGCTGCTTGATCTCGTCGCTGGCCCTGACATTGGATCTCCAGGGCATCCGGTTCCGCCAGCTCGTCCGTATCGCGAACAGCTCACGATTCCGCCAGGTCGCCTGCGGATCGCCTGGACCACCACGCCAGCGTCGGGCGAGAAGATCGACCCGGCCTGCGAGAAAGCCGTGCATGACACCGTGCAACTGCTGCAAGACTTAGGACACACGGTTCAGGAAGATCGCCCACGCTATGATTGGGAAACGTTCCTTCAGCAAGCGCATGTGATCTGGACCTCCTACACCACGTATTCCGTTGACGCGCTGGCGAAAAATCTGGGCCGCACCCCTGGGCTCGACACGCTCGAAGCGGTGACCCTGGCCTGTTACGAGGACGGCAAGCGCTCCACGGCGGTCGATCTGCTGAAGGCGATGGACTATGGGAATCTGCTCTCGCGACAAGTGGGGGCCTTTTTTCAGCATGTGGATGTCTTGATCACACCAACCATCGCTCGCCCTCCCGCTCCGCTGGGCGAATTGAATCAAAACCGCCAGGGGATGACCGCGATGGAATGGACGCGGCAGGTCTCCACTTACGTGCCGTTCACGCCGCTGTTCAATTCCACTGGTCAGCCGGCGATCTCTTTACCGTTACATTGGACCGCTGACGGTTTGCCCATCGGTGTGCAGTGCGTTGGGCGGTTTGGCGATGAAGCCACACTCCTACGACTCGCGGCCCAGCTTGAACATGCGCGGCCCTGGGCTGGGAGACGACCGCCGGTGCATGTTGGGGTGTAAGGGCGAATGGGGCGAAGACCAGCCCCTTCCTGCCCCTCACGCCATTCGCTACAAGAGCGCATGCCACATCTTCTCGAAATCAAAAACGCCACCGTCTATCGCGGCATTCACGAAGTGTTCAGCAATCTCTCGCTCGCCCTGCCACAGGGCTGCAACACCGCTATTCTGGGTCCCAATGGCGCGGGGAAATCCACCCTGCTCAAGTTGTTAGCGCGCGACCTCTATCCGGTCCAACGGGAAGACAGCTACGTCCGACTGTTCGGACAGGAACGCTGGGATGTGTGGGAACTGCGGGCCCACTTCGGCATTGTGTCGCACGAACTTCAGCAACAGTACCTCAGTACCGCGCGCGGAGTGAACGTCATTCTGTCGGGCTATTACTCCAGCGTCGATCTGCCGTGGCATCAGCATCCGAGCGAGGAAGATCGCGACCGCGCCCAGCAGGTCATGCGGACTCTGGGCATCACGGGACTGAGCAACCGGATCTTTGGCGAGATGTCCACCGGTGAACAACGGCGCTTTCTGCTGGGGCGCGCGCTCGTCAATAATCCCGATACGCTGGTGCTTGATGAGCCCACGAGCGGACTTGATCTCAAAGCCTGTTTTCAATACCTTGATACGATTCGCGCCCTCATGCAGGGTGGAAAAACCGTGATCCTGGTCACGCACCACATTCACGAGATTCCCCCGGAAATCGAACAGATTGTGCTCATCAAGCATGGGCGGATACTCGCGCACGACCAGAAGGAGCGGCTCCTGACGGACGAGCGCCTCAGTCAGCTCTTTGATACGCCCGTCAAGCTCTTGCAACACAACGGGTTCTATCAAGCGCTGCCGGGGACGGTCTAATGGCGAGGGCTGAAGAGCGGAACGCCTTCGTGCTTGTGGAGGTCCGCGCGCGGATGCCTCTCCAGATGCTGCAACGCCGGTGGTCCGACCCAACCCCGACCGCGACTCCGCATGCCGATGACATCACCGGGAATCGGCGATCGCGCATTCGCTGTCCCCGTTGCGCGTGGCAACCGCGCCAACACGATCGCTGGTCGTGTCTCTGTGACCACGTGTGGAACACGTTTGATACCGGCGGTGTGTGCCCAGCCTGCCGCAAGGTCTGGGAGCAGACCCAGTGCCTGCGGTGTCACGAGTTTTCCCGGCATGAGGCTTGGTATGTGTGGGATGCTGAAGATAATGGAAAAACGCGAAGGGAGAATCCCCAGTGACAGCAAGCCGGTGTCGTCACCGAGACCGGCTTGCCGTTCTTCGCGATTACGCGGCCGGGGCAAAGTATTTGCCCATACGAATCAATAAGCGCAGGTCCCCTTCGACTTTGAGACGCCCATTGATGAAGGCTAAGCCAAAAGGATAAGCTCCCGCGACGATGTTCATATAATCGGTCGCCGCGGCGGAGATCGTCACGTCTGGGGTCGCCGCGGTCCCCTCTTCCACCGTACAGTCCCCGTGCTTGATCGTCACGGCGAACTGTCCACCCCCGTCACCGCTCAAGTTGAACTGGTAGACCGTGTTGGCCTCCTTGGCCGCGTCTTTATTGAGGCTCAATGGCATCGCCTCGAATATCGGTTTCACACTCATGGTGTCGGCCACAAGACTCTCCTTCGCTATGGCTTCGGCCCATACTTCTTGTCGATAAACTGTCGAATGTCGGCGGGTGGGGTACCGGTCATAAACAATGCGTGCGCATCCAGCGCCTCGTCCACGCAGTGGTTTCAGCCAGCGCCGTGGTCATCGACGAAGCAATCCAACAAATTGCGATGTCCCATTGATTTGTCACACCCACAGTAACAGGTGACCCCAGCCAGCACATCGGGAATTTCCGCCGCCGCTTTGTAGGCTTCCCGCACGCGGCCTTGATAGCGATCCGCTGACAGTGGGGTGGGCAGTGGTGAAGGGATGACTTTCGTCTCCGCTGGAGTCGTGGCCGGGGCGGGATTGAGAGGTGCTGGGGAGGTTGGGTTATTACCAGGGTCCGCCTGAAGCAGGGCGGAGACCCCCAAGATCAGAGGAAGAGTTGCGAGCCAGAGTTTTTTCATGCTGCCGGTTCCTTTCTTGGCGCTACCGTAGCATAGGACTTTGACCTCTCCCACCCTGTTGAGGTTCGGTCCTGCCCGCGGCGGAAAACACCTCCACTTCACTCAGCACGCCGAAGTGATCCGACGGCCATAACGTTCGCCCCTCAGACAAATGGTGGGGAGTATTCAGAATGACCCGGCTGGAGCGCACTCTTCCGGGAAAGGCTTTGTCCGGAAGAAAGAAGACATAATCCACACGACGAAACACCGTGGGTGCGGACGCATGAACTCGTTGCCAAACGGTCAAACCTGAAGTCGCGGGGTTCATCACGCGAAAGGTATCAATCAGCCCCAGCTTTTGGGTGAGGTGCGTGATCGCGGGCGTATGCTCGTGCGCATTGAAGTCCCCCATCAACACCAAGGGAAGGGCGTTACGGTGTTTCTGGATCACGCTGGCCACGGCTTCGGCTTGGCACGCGTTTCCAGAAATATGGGTGGAACCAACCTGCATTGTCCCCCACGGGGTTTGGACTTCAGCGGTGAGAAGGACACGAGGATCGGTCCAGCGGCCACAGCGCGGCAGGTCATGCGCGGTCGATGAAACAATCGGAAATCGGCTGAGAATGGCTGGCCCTTCGGTTAGGTTCATCACCCAGGCGGCGACGGCATTGGCGCGTTCACTGGTAAAGACGCGAAAACTGGCGGGGGCATAGACGTAATGAAGTCCGAGTTGCGCGGCCAACCGTTGCGCCACATTCCCCCGTGAGCGTCCCGTCGAGGCTTCTTGGAGACCAATAATATCGGGTTGCAGAATGCGGAGTTCCTCAACCACCAGGGTCAAGCGTCGGTCGAGGTCCTGAGTCTCGCCAGTAAGACCGGAAAACACGCCACCGTGCAGCAGATTGAACGAGACACACTTGAGGGGAGGAATGGAGCTGGCGTGCACGATAGAACCGCTTATGAGTAGGAAAAAGGTCAGCACCAGTACAAGAGTCCGCATGCGCAT
>CAMBFS010000111.1 GCA_945865755.1 Klebsiella pneumoniae | reverse complement strand
ATGTACAATGGGTCATTCAAGACCTGCCCCTTTCCTTCAATCCCAACGGGATTGCGCAACACAACCCAGGGTTGCGCAGCTACCCTGGGCTCCGGGCGCGGCGCTCAGCTCAGCTCTGGGCGCGGCTCCGGGCTCAGCTCTAGGCTCAGGTCACGGAACGAAAAGGTCACAACCCCATCGGGGTTGGGGCTGCGGCGTGACTCTCAGCCCAGGGTTGAAACAACCCTGGGCTGGAAGACACAATCCCGTTGGGATTGGGGAGGGGACCGCGCGGATGCCTTGATGGAACGGAGCGCATTCCGGGATTTCCCCTCGCCCTCGTGAGAGCAACGGCATGAAGTGAAACGTTTTTAGAAAACGGTAAGTAGCTGAATTTACTCACATTCACGGCCAACCCACCATTCCTGAACTTCATGCCATTGTCCTTCTGCCCTCGGCGATCCCTCGCCGGGCGACGTCAAGACGCCCCATGGACGGGGCTTACAGGCATTGTTAAGCCGGATTTATCCGGCGTGTTACGTAGCGTGGGCATTGATGCCCGCGCGGGGCTGGCTTTCGCACGCCCACCCGCAAACAAGCCCGCCGCCCCACCTGGTAAGGGCGCGGGAAATGTACGCGCAACCAGGTGCTGATGACCGAACTCCAACACAACAAAGCTCAAGGCTGGCGGCGCGGACGACGCACGCAGCGGAAGCCGATGACGTCGTCCGAGACCACGGGCGAGTCCCAGAAACGGAGCGCGGACCGCAGGAGCCACGGGTCGTCGACCCAGGAGCCCCCGCGCAGCACGCGGCGTGTACCATTTGCCGGACCGGTCGGATCGTTTTCCGCCTGACTCAATTTGGAAGGGTACCCAGCATACCAGTCCCAGCACCACTCCCACACGTTCCCAATCATATCGTGCAAATCCCAACGGTTCGGTTTTTTCTCTCCCACTGGATGGACCTTGTCTTCCGAATTACTAGCAAACCACGCATAGTGCCCCAGTTCCGTGGAGTCATCACCAAAAAACCACTTGGATGTTGTCCCCGCTCGACAGGCGTATTCCCATTCGGCTTCGGTCGGGAGTCGATAGCCATCCGCCTCGCGGTCCCACTCCACGCGCTCACCGTCGATACGGTAACACGGCGCTAAGCCGACATGAGCGGACAGCGCGTTGCAGAATGTGGCGGCCTCGAACCAGGCTACAAAGTTTGCTGGGAGGAGGTGATCCTTGGTATCTCGGCTCCATTCCTTGGGTGCTGAGCCGACGATGTCACGATACAACTGGCGAGTGACTGGATAACGACTGATACAGAAAGCGGAGACGGCGACCTCGTGTTGGGGTCTCTCGTCGTCATAAGCCTCACTATTGGAACGAGGCGAGCCCATCAAAAAAGTGTCGCCTGGCAATTCGATCATTTCGAGTGGTTCGCTAAAGCGCGGTTCAGGAGCAGGTGGGGATACTTCCTTTGGCGATTCAGGTTTCTCGTCGGGTCCGTACTCTGGCTCAGCATCCTTGGCCCGCCACACCGTCAAGCCCAGCGTTACCAGGCACACGACTACGCCAGTGACGCCTTTGAAGGAGAGGAGCGCGGCGGTGCCGATGAGCAGGCCGAGGATAGCTCCGAGTCCGATGGTCCACGCGGGGGAGTGGCACTGGAGCCAGGTGAGGGGGGCCTGCAGGTGCCTACGAAAAGAGGCCATGAGTTTCTCATCAAGGGCGGGCATCCCGGATTTCACTCCGTTCCATCCGGGCTACCTGTTGCTATGGCTTTGTAGGACGGTCGAAAGCCGCACAGAGAATGAAGAGCCCGGTCTCCTCGAAAATGTCTCCCGCTCGGGCGGCAACCGCTAGCTCGACCCGCTCTTCCTCTTCCTCTGGAAGTCCAGGAGGAGGGAAGATCGTCACGTGACCGTCTTCGTCCTCATAAGAGGTCGAGCTGACCTCAACCACAGCATCGGGGCATAACTCTTTCGCGTAGAGGGCCAATTCCGAAAGTTTATCCTTCAGAATGTCTCGGTAAACTCGATAGATTCGGTAATTATCCTTGCTGAATAGGCTCATGAGGTATTTTCTCCTCACCTGCGAGTAGCCTGGCTGAGGCAAAGCGCAACCCAGGGAGGCACGCGGTGAGAGCGGGCACCCCGGATTCCACTCCGTTCCATCCGGGCTACATTGCTAAAACATCCCCGAAATCTTCCCATCCGCGTCCATCTTCATACCGAACGCCGCCGGTTTGGCCGCGAGGCCAGGCATGGTGAGCATCTCGCCGGTGAGTGGCACACAGAAACCCGCTCCCGCCGATAAGCGGATTTCACGTACAGTGAGGGTAAAGTCGCGTGGCCGCCCGTAGAGTTTCGGATCATCAGACAGCGACATCTGCGTCTTCGCCATGCAAACCGGCACCTTGCTGTATCCAAGCGCGTTGATCCGTTCGAGGTCCGTCTTCGCGCGAGGCAGCAACGCAATGTCCGCCGCGCCGTAAATCTTTTGCGCAATCGTCCGAATCTTCTCCTCAATCGATGCTTCCAACGAATACAGGAAGCGTGGCGTTAGGTTGGCACCCTGACAGACGTTGACCACCGTCTCTGCCAGGGGTAATCCCCCTTCTCCACCCTGCCCAAACACATCAATCACACAGACATCTAACCCCAGCGCTTTGCTCTCTTCCACAACCAGCTTGAGTTCCTCTTCGGTATCGGCGGCAAAGCGGTTGATAGCCACAATGGGCCGCACCCCATATTCACGTACGCTTTCCGCATGCTTCGCCAAGTTGCTCATCCCCAACTTCAGCGTCTTGAGGTCGGGTTTGCTGACCTCGCTGACCGGGGTTCCGCCGTGCATCTTGAGCGCTTTGACCGTCGCCACCAGCACGACCGCCGAGGGCCACAACCCGGCGGCGCGACATTTAATGTCGAAGAACTTCTCTCCACCGAGGTCAAAACCAAAGCCCGCTTCCGTCACGACATAATCGGCGTACCCGAGCGCCAGTCGCGTGGCGAGAATGCTGTTACAGCCATGCGCGATGTTACCGAACGGTCCCCCGTGCACAAACGCGGGCACGCCTTCGACCGTTTGCACCAAGTTGGGCTTCAACGCATCTTTCAGAATGATCGCCATCGAATCCGCCGCCTGCACGTCGGCTGCTGTCACCGCTTTGCCCTTGCTGGAAAAGCCAATCACAATACGTGACAGTCTTTCGATCAAGTCAGTCGGGCCATTGGTCAGACAGAGAATGGCCATGACTTCCGAGGCGGCGGTAATGTCGAAGCCTTCTTCTCGCGGGACCCCCATGAGCCGTCCGCCGAGACCAATCACCAGTTGTCGCAAGGCGCGATCATTCATATCCATCGCCCGCCGCCAGCGGATTTGCCGCACGTCGAGATCGACCTGGCCATGAAACAGCGCGTTATCCATCATGGCCGACAGCAGATTGTGGGCTGAGGTCACCGCATGCATGTCACCAGTGAAATGGAGGTTGATGTCTTCCATGGGCAACACCTGCGACTGACCACCGCCACACCCACCACCTTTCACCCCGAACACTGGCCCCATCGACGGCTCCCGCACAGCAACCGCGGCCTTTTTGCCCAGCCGTGCCAGGGCTTGACCGAGACCAACGGTGGTCGTGGTTTTTCCTTCGCCCGCGGGAGTTGGGTTAATGGCGGAAACGAGAATCAGTTTTCCCTGCGGGCGCGAGGAAGCGGCAGACACTGCTTCAAGAGCAATTTTGGCTTTCACACGGCCATAAGGTTCGAGATGGTGCGCGGGCAAAGAGAGACGAGCGGCGATCTCGTCAATCGGCGTGAGGGTGGTGGCTTGGGCGACAGTCAGATTTTGGTCACGGCTCATGGGTTCTGTCCTTTCCGAAAAAGATCACTGACGGTTCGTGTTTCGCATCGGGTTGCTGTGGCTACTTCCCATCGACCGAGAACGCCAACAACACGTTTCCGGCCTTGCCACCCCACATGCCGTAGCCGGAGTAGGAGTAGAGCATCCCATCCACGATGGTTGGCCCAGCCCCGTCAAACGATCCGCCGTTGGCGGGGACGTTGTTGACCGTCTTGAACTCTTGCGCGGCATCGAAGTCCCATATTATCTTGCCGTCTTCGGTGCCATAGGCGCGAAAGTGTCCATCCACCGAACCGGAGAACACCGCGCCGGGAATCACTGAGATAGCGGCGGACTGCGCGGGGCTGCAATTGGGCCGCCCGCCACAGCCGGGCGGTGGGGTTTCCCACGTCTTCTCACCATTGGCAAGACTGTACGCGAACATCCCACCACCAACCGTGCCATCAAGTTCGGATTTCGACCCGACCTCTGGATCCTCGACGAGTTTCACGCCAATGTCGGACAAAGCCACATAGATTTGATTGTTATCCGCCGCTGGCCCCCACTGAATACCACCGATGAGCCCGCCTTTGCCGACCCGCTTTTGCCAGAGGAATTTGCCCTTGTTGTCGGCATCGACCGCGTGCAACATGCCGGACTTTTGCCCCGCGAGGACGATGCGTTTGCCGTCACTCATAATGCGGAGAATCGGTGACGAGCCGAAATCAAGGTCTGGACCGTTGGCTTTCGGGCAGTTGGTTTTATCGGCGGCCGTGCACGCGATGTTGAAAGCATCGCCCTTCAGACACTGGGTGATCCACTGGATTTTGCCGGTCTTCATGTTCATGGCGATAATCGAGTCACTGGCATTCGAAGGCGGGTCGGCGTAATCATCCCCAGTAGTGGCGTACAATATCCCACGCTCCGTATCCAAGGTCGGCGAGGCCCACACCCCGGCTCCGGCTGGTCCATATTGCTGGACGCCTCTCGCGTTTTTCCAGGTGGGCTTCAGTTTCTTCTGAATCGTGTAGGTCTTCCAGATTTGTTTCCCGGTCGTGGCGTTTAAGGCGACCACATTGCCGCGGAAACTACAGCATTGATACGTCGCCTCGCCGCCGCCCGCTTCTTCGAGCGAGGTGACGGGGACATACAAGCGGTTCTCATGAAACTTGATCGCCCCGGTGACCCGCGCGAGCGGATGTTTGTCCACTAAGACGGTCCAGAGGGTTTTCCCCGTCCGTGCGTCCAGCGCATGGACATTGGCCGCGAGGTCGCCAAAGTAGGCGACATACTGAGGTGGGTCGGTATTGAGGAGGCGCGCGATGCTGATGGCGCTGCGCATGCCCGCGCGGATTTTTACGGCCCAGTAGACACACCCGGTTTTGGCATCAAGCGAATAGATTTGTCCGCGCATGGTGCCGATGAAGATGCGTCCGCCAACGACCGTGGGTTGCGACGCTACCGAATTAGGAGCGAAGCCAAAGGCCCATTTTAGCTTGAGATTGGGCACCTGCTCGGCTTTCAACCCCGCATGCTCGGCGGGTTGGAAGCGGGCATTGTCGAGGGTGACGCCCCAGCCATTCCACTGTGGGTCCTTGTCGGACGGGGCGAATTCGCCAGGGGCTTGGGGGCAAAGATTGGAGGCGGTGTCTTTCAACACGGTCTCACCACCAAGGGGTTTCCCCGCGAGGAATTCCGCGACACTTTTCCGGTCGGCATCCGCCATGGCGAGTCCGATGAATTTCATCACGCCATTTTCGAGCGAATCCACGATCTCCTCTGGGGTCCGTATTTTGAGAAATTCCATTTTCGGCGCGCGCGCGACCTGGCCATTGTGGCACTGGGCGCAGCGCTGCTCATAGACTTTGGCCCCATCAGCGCCGACCATTGGGGCCGCCGCCCACGCCCGTGAGGTGACGACTGATACAGCGAGCCCAAAGGCAAGCGCGAGACCCGCCTTGGTGAGTGAATATGCAGACATTGATTCTTCCTCCTCTATTATGTGCCAGTGAAATCTCAGTTGGCTTCGGTATCGAGTGACGCCAACCCTTCCAATGCCAAACCATAGCCAAGCAAATCTTGCAAGCGCCGCTTCAGGTCCAGGGTCAGCGCGACCCGCGTATAGCGCAACGTGAGTAGTGGTTTTTGCGCCAATTGCTCCGCCAATTCCCAGGCGCGAGCAAGGACCTTCTCTTTCGGGAGGACCTCACCAACCAAGCCGAGTTCGTGCGCTTGCCGCGCGGGAATGATTTGTCCGGTGAGCAAAAAGTAGCGGCCCCGATTCGGGCCCAGCAGCAGCGGATAGATGATGTGCATCCCATCGCCAGGCACAAGGCCGGTGGGAAAGTGCGCCGAGTCTTGAAACTCCGCGGTCTCGGAGGCGAGCACGATGTCGCAGAGCAGCGGTAGTTCGGAGTGGCGCAGCACGGGGCCATTGATGGCGGCGATCATCGGCACTTCGATGTCCAGCAGATTTTGGAGCAGATGCTTGCCCTCCCAATAGATGCGATCCCAGGCGCGGGGGTTGCCACCAGGACGATAATTGCCTTCTGGGCGTGGACCAGAAAATTCGTCGCCCGTGCCGGTCATAATGATGACCTTATTCTCCGGGTCGCTGCCGATATCAGCAAAAGCAAAAGTAAACTCGCGATGCGGCACCAGACCCCAGCGCAGGCTACCGCCGTCGGTGTGAAAGGTCATTTGCAGAATGCCGTTGCGGCGTTCCATACGGACGGTTTGGTACTTGTTGGCATAGTCCTCGAATTTCGCCATGATGCGTCCTCCTTTTGCCGAACCGCTAAAGCACGCTTTGGCGATTATGACAAGCGCGCCGGGTGCCCCTGCTGGCTGGTCCAGCAGTGTTTGAAGAGACTCACGGGCAGACCAACTGCCGTGGCACACCGCACGCTCCGGTGATGATGTGTTGGCTATTCTCCAATAGCGATCCAGTTGACATACCAGCCCCACTCTCTTGCTTGCACGGTGGTCAGTTGCCGGTGCTCGATGTGCACGCGAAATCCTTTGGCCGTGGGTTCGTAGATGCTCGTCACTCCTTGTGCCATCCAGTTATTGGTGTGTCCACCAAGGCTGGTGAAATAATACGGAGGCGCGGAAAATCCAGCGTGTCCGGTATCTACTTCGACCGTCACTCCACCATCACTGTACTGTATCCAGCGCGTTTTTTTTGGGTCCGTTCGACCAACGACGATGCGCAGGGCTTCATTCCCCGGTCCTGTCACGACTCCAGCAGTAGAGGAGGGCGCGGCAGCGGGCGTCACGGCATTGCCTGTGGCTGTGCCAGTAGTACTGGCTGGAGCGGAGAATTTCCCCTCTTTCATGGCTGCGGCTAATAACTCTGGAGCCATCTGTTTGACGGATTCCAGTAGCTCTCGTTTGAGCTGCTCAAGATCGCCATTCTGGTCCGTAGCTGGTTGTGGTGCCGCGGCTTGCAAGACTGCTAGCTGTTGTTGCAGCTGCGAGAGCTGGCGTTTGGTCATCAGTGCAGACAGGCCAACGCTACCAATCAACAGGACGAGTGCAATCCACGAGATCAGCTTCGTTCGGTTTTCTAACAGTCCTTGTTTTTCTTGCAGCGACCGCGTCCGTTCCCACAAGCGTAAGGTGGCATCCTTGGTATCTTGAATACGTTCTTCCAGATTACGTTTGTCTTCCTGAACATCTCTCGGTCGTTCTGGGGACGTTGGCCGTTCATCAGGCACTCCCCCCCTTCTTCTTGTTCGCCATAGTTCTTCCTCCATGCCGCGGTGCGCTGGCCGTGTGATAACGGCTTCCGCAGCGATAACAAAACGCACCTTACCTCTGCTTACTACAAGTACCGAAGCCCCCTACGATTTCCAGTCATCCCATTCATTGACACGTGTTCCGTTTCTGTGGCATGGTTGGGAAATTCTGAATGAACGTTCACCCCAAAGAAGGAGGCAACTATATGGCAGATTTCGATACACTTATCCGTGGTGGAACCGTTGTCGATGGCAGCCGTTCTCCGCGCTACATGGCCGATGTTGGCATTAAGGACGGCAAGATCGCGAAAATTGGCAAGCTCAATCCGAGTGACGCCAAGAAGACGCTTGATGCCAATGGCTTGATCGTCGCTCCCGGCTTCATTGACCTACACACGCACTACGATGCCCAGATTAACTGGGACCCATACTGCACGCTCTCCGGGTGGCACGGGGTGACCTCGATTGTCGTTGGTAACTGCGGTTTCGGCTTTGCCCCCTGTCGGCCAGAACTGCGTGACCGCGCCATGCTCACCATGTCCCGCGTGGAAGCGATTCCGTTCGATTCCATGAAAGCCGGCATGAAGTGGGATTGGGTCACCTTCCCCGATTGGATGAATTTCCTGGATCGTACCCCGAAGGGCATCAACGTCCTGAGTTTCGTGCCGCTCGCCCCCATTATGATTTGGACGATGGGACTTGAGGCCGCCAAGAGCCGCGGCGCCACCGAAAAAGAAATGCAGGAGATGTGCCGCATTATTGAAGAAGCCCTGGATGCCGGTGGCTGTGGTCTCTCGGCGCAACGCTTAGGGAACGGCTTCGTCTCGGTGCAACGGGATTATGATGGCACCCCGATGGTCACGGATACCATGTCGGATGACGACATGTTGTCTTTCGCCAAGGTGCTCGCCAAACGTAACGAAGGCTTCATCCAACTCACCCAGTCTAGCCCCGAATTCCAGAATGATATGGATTTCTACGACAAGTTGGCCGACGCCTCCGGGCGCCCCATTCTGTTCAACGCGACCGCCGTACGCGATGATCGCCCAGCCCTCCATCGCCGGACCCTGCGCTGGATAGAAAAGACCAACAAAGCGGGCCGCAAAATTTACAACCAGACCGCCGTCATGCGCCAGGGTCTGTATTTCACCTTCAATGATATGAACCTGTTCGATGGCAACGATGCGTGGCGTGAGGCGACGATGGGCACGCCGACCGAGCGGCTGATGAAGTTCAAGAATCCCGCCATGCGCCAAGCGCTGATCGCCGATTACGATACGGGCCACACCCCAGTGGTGACCGGTTCGTTTAAGGAATTCACCATTGAGTCCGTTGGTGACCCACTGTTGCAGAAGTACGTGGGCAGGACCGTCGAAGAGATCGCCAAGACGGAAAATAAACATCCGATCGAAGCGATGCTTGATATTGTCGTCGCCGACAAGCTGAAGACCGAATTCGAAACGCCTGCGCGTAACATGCGTGAGGACTATGCCGCCGAACTGATGTCCTCACAGTACAGCATCGCCGGGGTGTCGGACGGTGGCGCGCACATTAAGTTCCTCACTCTTGGTGCGTATCCCACGGATATGCTCACCTGGATGGTGCGGGACGCCGGTTTCATGAGCCTCGAAGAAGCCCACTACCGCTTGAGCGGGATGCCCGCCCAATGCGCTGGGTTCCAGGATCGCGGCGTGTTGAAAGAAGGCGCACCGGCTGACGTGGTGGTCTACGATCTGCCAAACCTCAAACTCACCCCAGACAAGCCGACCATTGTTCACGACTTCCCAGCAGGGGAATGGCGGCGCGTGCAGTACGCGGAAGGCTATCGCTGGATCATGGTGAACGGCGACGTGACCTTCGAAGATGGCAAGTGCACCAACGCGACCCCTGGCAAACTCCTCCGCCACGGTCGCGGGTAGAAAAAATAGGGGCTAGGGGTTCGGGACTGGTTCCCCCACTGCCTCTTTTGATCCGATGGTAAGGGCAGCTCAATGGAGCTGCCCTTTTTCTTTGTGCTTTCGCCGGGAAGCGTTCAGCTCTCAGCTTTCAGTAATCAGCCAGATAGGAAACCACAGCGGAGGGTCCCCCTCTGGAGGGGGACCCCTCCGCTGACACGAATGTTCCCACGGTACCTATCTCCTCATTTTTGCTGAACGCTGATAGCTGGCCGTTGAACGCGTACTCGGCGCTTTGCTATTGACCAGCAGGAGCAGCAGGGACTTGGGCATTCGCGCCGCCACTTTGTTGCGCGGCGAGCCCTTTCTTGAGCGCGCGGATGGTCGAGACGAAGGTTTCGCGTAACGCACTCTTCTGGAACGCGAGTGGAACAGGAACTTTGACCTTGTCTTTCGCCGTGCCGGTATAGGTCAGAAGAGTTTTGGTCCCATCGGGAGACGGGGCGAGACGATACTCACCAGCGAGATCCGAAAATTGGCTCTCGACCGTTTGTATCGCGATCCGCTGTTCATCCGGGACAAAGGTGAATTCGAGGGACAGTCGTTGCGGCTGCCCTAAGATGACCATCTCGAATTCGACGACTTTTTTATTCCCCTCGCTGCTGAGCAATTTGGAGTAGCGCACCGTCTCGCCGCCAAACTCTTGCGTGCGTTCCGGCTCGGTAAAGGCGCGGAAAACCGCATCAAGCGGCGCATCAAGACGAGACGTGAACTCGATCGTCATCGTCCCGGCGTCCTTTTCCAACTTCTCGCTGAGAATTTCGGCGACCGGCTTGTCCCATTGCAAGGCGGCGGATCGCACTCGGTAATACTGCACACCGAGCACGATCAACCCAAGAGCAACAACAGCGAGAGCACCCCAGAGGTATTTTTTCACTGGCCGTAATGTGACTGGTTGTAGTTCCGACTCTCCCGTTCGCCAGACAGACGGAGAGAGGCTGACGGGGCTGGCTCGAGTTCCCCGCTAAACATGATGGGTTCTTGTCCCCACACCTGGCTGGTATTCAGCACGTAGTTCCCACCCAGTGACGGGGTCCACACTTTTTCCGCGGCTGTGTAGTTGCCACCGGTGAGTAGATAGGCGAACCCGCCCGTCAGCCCGCCAAGCGCGGCGTAGGCTACCTTGGTCGGCATATAGACCACGTTGGCGAGAACGGTGGCGGTTCCCATGCCCGCGTCCTCGGCGAAATCCGCTTGTGCTCCCACTGGGAACAGCAGGAGAGCGGTGACCATCCCTGTTCTGAACTTCCTTCGTAGACGTTTTCCCATGGCTTCATCCTCCTCATCAACCTTCCGTCTTCACCACACAGCCGGTGGGTAAGAGTTGTAGTAAGTGGGCAAACGCACGCTCGACGTAGTCCTTGTTCTTCGATTCCAGCGTGAGTTTCACCCGGTATTCGCTATTGCCAATCTTGGGATAGGACCCAAGCATCAGGTCTGGGTAGACCTCCAGCGTCTCATGCAAATAACTCGCGATCGCACTTTCCACTGCGTTACTATAAATGATCTTGAGAAAATAAGGATCAACCGCGAAGCGCTCTTTGAGCGCATGGAACTTTTGTTGCAGAATTTCCGGGATACCGGGCAGAATGTAGATATTCTCAATCTTGATCGTTGGGAAGCGGAGCTCGTCGTGGATCAACAGCTCGGCTCCTTCGGGGATCTCCGCCATTTTCAAGTGAGCGGAATTCGGCGTTTTGCCATTGAGGTACTCATGGATTTTCTTTTCCAGGAGCGGGTGTTTCACGACGCGGCAGCCGAGACCACGCGATATCCCTTCAATCGTAATATCGTCATGCGTGGGACCCACTCCGCCGGAGGTAAACACCAGATCGAACTTCTGGTGAAACTCGCGCACGGTCGTCGCGATGTCATCCAAGTCATCGGGGATGACGGCGATGCGTTTGAGCGTGACTCCCAGTTGCCGGAGTTCGCGCGCCAGAAACGCGGAATTCGAGTCCACCGTCTTTCCAGATAGGATCTCATTGCCGATCACCACAATGCCAGCTCCGAGTTCGTGCATAGGAGGCACTATAAACCCCTTTCGGGGGACAAGGCAAGATTTCCGAACGGCCACATCCGAATACACGGCCCGGCACGTTGACCCAAACAACGCACGTCGATGATACCTGTTTCATACAATCCTTCGCGGATGAACTGGGGATTCGTGATGTGGACGCGAACTGGACGCGGTATCCCTCGGCCTGCGACTCCGGCATCACCCAGCATATTTTCCGCACCCATCTTGATCGGCTGCCGTCAGCGAAAGAAAGAGCCCGGCTTCAGCGTCGCTTCGTCGCGCTTCTGGAACACGCCTACGACCGCGAGCCACACTTGTTTGTCGAAGTACCGGGCGCGGGAGCCGCGATTCGCAATCTCCGTCAGCACCCCGACTGGGCCGTGGCATTAAGTTAAGAGAATTCTGATCGTATCGGAAAACCGCCCCGCATCCCCGCGCGCCAGGGGTAAGACCCCCGGTTCCCCGGACGCACGATAGATTTTCGGCTTAACTTAATGCCATTGCCCGACTGGGCCGTGGCGATCACAACTGGAGGCTGGCAGGCGTCCGCGTTGTTCAAGCTCGATAAAGCTGGGATCGCGGTGGCGGGGATTCGAGCCGCGTTTGCTGACCACGGGGTGACGCGCGAGATCATTGTCGCCGCCGCGCTGGTGATGGCGCGACAGACGTATCAGCAACAACAGTTCGCGCGGATTGTCTACGTCGGCGATGGCGTGCGGGATGCGCGTACCGCCCAGCAACTCAATCTGGAGTTTATTGGTGTCGCCAGTAGCGAATGCCAGGCGGTCTTGCGCGCTGAAGGTGCACGCGCCATTATTCAAGACTTTTCAGATTTTGACCAATTTCGACACGCGTTAGAGGAACTCGACTATGGCAAAAGTATGGTTCGTTCGTCCGCAAAATAAGATGATCGCCCTGGGCGGAAAGCCCGCCTATCAAGGCGAGATGCAACAATTGATCTGGCCGCTCGACCTCGGCCTGCACCGGTTTCATGGGCCGATGCCGCTGGTCCCCAATGATGAGATGCCACAAGAATTCGCCCCTGAGGACAAGGTGTTCGTCGAAGTGACGGACGAGGACATGAAGATGGGCACCAGTTACCAGGTGGGATTTTACTCTTCCCCCTACTCGCCAAAAGCCGCGATCGCGCGCTTGGGCCAGCCATATCAAGGGTAGTTGCTGGTCGCTCAAAAATCCTCTCTCCCGGCTGGGCAATGGTATTAAGTTAGTGGGCTCGGAAGTTCCCTCTCCCGGCTGGGCAATGGCATTAAGGATCGGCGCATCAATTACTGTCGGATAAAGGGGGAAGGTTGGGGGATGGCGCGATAGTTCCATTTGGGGAGGCGGGCATCGAACACGATGGGGAGGGCGGCTTTGAAGGCGGCGGCGACTTGACGCCCGGTTTGGTAGACCCGGC
>CAMBFS010000110.1 GCA_945865755.1 Klebsiella pneumoniae | reverse complement strand
ACTGCCCTCTTCAGGTTGGTGTCCACATAGTCCTTGAACTCACTCGTTTCATGATTTTTCAGTGCGATTCTTGATCAAAATGACCTTTTCGTATGATCCTCAGTTGTCAATTCTCAAAAGTGCCTTAAGAAATGAGCGAAGCATGAGCTGAGAGCATTGATTTTCCAACAATTGGGAAATGGCGCCCTGTTTTTTCCCAAAAATGGTGAACCCTAGCGCTCTCACCGCCTCACACCTCGTTGGTCTGCATGAGGAAGGCGTGCCCAATGTCGTGCTGGACTACATGCAAGAGACCTATCTCGCCGCCGTCCGTCGCGATCAGGCGCTGGAGGACTGGCGGCATTGGGCGTGGGCAGGCGACGGCTATTGGTATGGTGGGCGCCCGTGGCTGGCCCCGCGTGTGGTGGTAGTTTTCGTTATGGCGGGAGCACGGTCAGGACGCTGGCAGTTCAGCGCCGCGCAGGTCAACCCCTTATCAGTTTTGACGATCAACTTCGGTAATAGCAGGAAGGGTGCTTCCAGGTTCCCTCTCCCGGCTGGGAGAGGGTTAGGGTGAGGGAGATCAAGTGACCTTTCCCTCTCTTTTCCGGTATCCCTCAATCCGCCCGCAGTCTCACCCGACTTTTCCCCAATGCTCGACGGGATGGTCGAGAAATTCTTCAACGATGACGATTTACTCAATCCGTTGAGTATTTTTACTCAACGGATTGAGTAAAAGGGAGCGGCTCCTCCGCAATCCCAAATCCGCAATCCGCAATTTCTACTTCCCCTCCACCCGCGCCAACGACCGCCGCGCGATTTCCGCATCCGGCGACTTGAGCTTTTCAAAAATCGCCAACGCCTCGCGGAAGAGTTGTGCCGCTGCTGCTGTGTGACCTTCGAGCTCCGCCAGCCTCCCCAACTGATGGAGGGTTCTGGCGATACCGTCTTGGTCTCCCAACCGCTTTTTGACCTTCAGACTCTCGTCGTACAACCGCCACGCCTCGACCACCTCGCCTCGGTCCTGCGCTAGCATCCCCAACTGATGGAGGGTACTGGCGATGCCACTTTGGTCTCCCAACCGCTTTCTGATCTCCAGACTCTCGCCATACAAGCGCCGCGCCTCCGCCAGCTCGCCTTGGTCCTGCGCCAGCCTCCCCAACTGATGGAGGGTGATGGCGATGCCGCTTTGGTTGCCCAACTGCTTGGAGATATCCAGACTCTCGCCATACAAGCGCCGCGCTTCGGCCACCTCGCCTTGAAGGTGGGAAATGTTACCCAAATTATGGAGGGTGATGGAGATGCCCCTTTGGTGGCCTGCCCGCTTTGCGATTTCCAGGCTCTCGTTATACAACCGCCGTGCCTCGACAACCTCGCCTTGAGCCTGCGCCAGCCTCCCCAACTGATTGAGGGTGCTGGCGATGCCCCTTTGGTCGTCCAACCGCTTTTTGATCTCCAGACTCTCGTCATACAACCGCCGTGCCTCGACAACCTCGCCTCGATTCTGGTGCATAATGGCGAGGTTGTGGGCAAAGCCCGCGATGTGAGTGTCTTGCCCTGCTTGGCGTGCCGCCGCTAATGCACGGTCGCCACTACGGATGGCATCTTCCCAATATCCACGCAGGTCGAGGAATTCTTCCACGGCGGCGCGCATATTCATGACACTTGCCCAATCCCCCAGTGCAAATGCTACATCCATGGCACCAAGCAGATTCTCCTTCTCCGCCTCTAGCGAATCGAAATCCGTAGCATCAGGCCGCGCATGCGCCTCAGCGTAGTCCACGTAATAGGCGACCAAGCGTCGGCGTAACGTCTCCGCTTGTTCTCCGTGTAGATGCGCGCGCGAGATCGCGAGTCAGACCTTCGACCTTCAGGGGCTGGCCATCCTCAGCCGCCTCAATCAGCCGTAAACGGCGGAGTCGCCGGAGGGCTTGGTCCAGTCGTCGTTCATCATCGGCAAACCCGGCAACCGAGGCTAACGCGACACGAGATGCCGCCGGAACAAAGAGCGCGAGCGCCAGCAGCGTGGCGCGGCCATCGTCACCCAATTGCGGCAGATAGAACGAGCGCGCGAAAATCCGTTCCGCCGCCTCGCCTTCCCCGCGCCGCAGCTCGGTCAAGACGGTCTGGAACTGTTGTTCCTGTTCCATTTGCCCAATCACCCAATCCATCAACCTGGGGTTGCGTTCGGTCACTTCGAACAACAGGGGACGGTCGAGGCTGGCGAATCGTCGCGCATCCGCCGTCTTCCACAATCGTTTGGTGACAAACTGGTTCGCTTCCTTCTCCGTCATCGCGTCAATCGGCTCGTTATGCGCGGAGTCCACTGGCCAGCGTGTGGTAATGAGTGCCGGACACCGACACTGCTGCAACCAGGCGACGCATCGTTGTTGTTCGGCCTCGGCCACGGTCTCGAAATTATCCAACACCAGCAGCGTGGGGTGTTGGGCCGGCGTTGCGCACGGTTTGCTCCAGTTGATCGGGAGGCAGTTGACGCCAGTCGGACAGCGCGAGTTGGACGGCGATCTCGGTCAGGAACGTTCCCAGCGAGAAGGCGTCGCGGCCATCGGCGCTGGCCCAGACGATATGGTGGAAGCGCGTTTGTAACTCGTCGGCTGTCTTCGCCGCCAGCGCGGTTTTTCCCACTCCTCCTTTGCCATGCAGAACGACGAGTTGCGCTTTGTCCAACGCCAGCGCGTTTTGCAGACGCTGGACCAGATTCTGTTCAGTGCTGTTATGGCGGTCGATGAAACTCTCGACTGCGTAGCGGGGAAGCGTGGGAGCGGGGCGTGGTGTGGAGCGGGAGAAGAGGCGTTTCAGGAAAGCGACAATGGCGTCACGAACATAGATTCTGAAGCTGGGAACAGCCAAAACCAGCAGACCACCGACTATTTGGATGAATAACCCTTGACCAAGTGGAGAAAGCGCAAACAGCCATTCCCACCACGAGTGCAGCGCCTGAAAGATTGTGCGGGCGGTCTCTTCGGGCATTGCCTATGGCCATACCACAGCCGGTGATGAGGGTTCAACGGTCGGGAAAAATTAGCGGGTGTTGCACTCTGGCGAGCGCAGGACTGAATGCCGCCACCGCCCGGCGATCAATCGCCAGGCTACGTAACACGCCGGATAAATTCGGCTTTTCTGAAGCCCCATTTATGGGGCGTGTCACGTAGCCCGGTGCTTGAGCGCCGGGCGGTGGTGGCGCTTGGGACTGCGTCCGCTGTAGGGGCGTGCCGATCTTGCTCGCTGGCGTGGATAGGCGAAACGCCTGCGCTCCCAAGAAAGATCGTACCCAACGGAAAACCGCTCTCATGCCATTGTTCCAGCCGGGTGAGGAATCTTTCGGAATCGCCGCGTGAACCTCCCAACTTGGCCTCCCGCGCACGCCTCGAATAATGTAGACGCCCCAGCCAAATCATAGTACAACCACGCCCCATGTCAGCTAAACGCACACCAACTTCACTGTCGGTCTTCCGCGAGCAAATTGATCGTATCGACGCGCAAGTGCTCGCGTTGATTAACCGTCGTGCCCGCCTCGCTTCCCAGATTGGTCAGACCAAGCGCAAGGAAGGCGCGAGCACCTACGTGCCGAGCCGCGAAACCCAAGTCGTCGCCCGCTTGACCACGCTCAATCGTGGCCCGCTCTCAAGTGACGCGATCGCCGCCATCTACCGAGAAATCATCTCCGCCTCGCGTGCACTCGAAGAGAAATTGCGCATCGCCTACTTTGGCCCGGTCGCGACCTACACCCATCAAGCCGCACGAGAGCAGTTCGGTGCACAAGCGGACTATCTCCCCGCTTCAACGATCCCCCAAGTCTTCGCGGAGGTGGAGCGTGAAGAAGCGGACTATGGCGTCGTGCCGATTGAAAATTCTAGTGAAGGGGCGGTGGCCATTACGCTCGACCTGTTTGTTGACTCTCCCCTCAGAATCATCGCTGAACGGTTTCTTGAAATTCGTCATTGCTTACTCAGCCGTGCCCCACAACGGGCAAAAATCACCCGGGTGCTCGCCCATCCCCAGGCGCTGGCGCAATGCCGTCGCTGGCTGGCCGCCAATCTGCCCGGTATTCCCACCGAAGAGGTCTCAAGTAATGCCCGCGCCGCGGAAATGGCCGTGGCTAATCCCACTCTCGCGGCGATTGCTGGTCGGCTCGCCGGGGAACATTACAAACTCAAACTCCTCGCCACCAACATTCAAGATCAAGCCGCGAACTTCACGCGCTTCGCGGTGATTGGTCGTGACACGCAAACGTCACAACCCACGAGCCATGACAAAACGTCGCTGCTGCTCTCAGTCCGCGATGAGGTGGGCGTGTTGTATCGCACGCTGAAACCCTTCGCCGATAACACCATCAACCTGCTGCGTATCGAGTCGCGTCCACTGAAGGGACGCCCGTGGGAGTATCTCTTCTTCATTGATGTTGAAGGGCATGTCACCGACGCGCCCATCGCGCAGGCGCTGCGTGACATCATGCCGCTCTGTGCCTGGGTGAAGGTCATCGGGTCCTATGCCTCCGCGAACCATTAAGCTATGCCTCCGGTAGGGAACACACATCATGGACATCAGCAAATACGTACCACCCTGGGTCCTCTCGCTCACGCCGTATCAACCAGGGAAACCGATTGCAGAGCTGGAGCGGGAGTATGGGATTCACGATTCCATCAAGATCGCCTCGAACGAGAATCCGCTGGGGCCATCGCCGAAAGCGGTGGCGGCGATCACCGCGGCGCTGCCAGACCTGCATCGCTATCCCGATGGCGACGCGTTCTATCTCAAGAAACGCCTGTCCGAAAAGTTGGGCATTGAGCGGTCGCGCCTGATTCTCGGCAACGGCTCCAATGAATTGATTGAGATGATCGTGCGCACCTTCATGCGGGTCGGCGAGTCCATCGTCGCCGGTGCACATGCCTTTGCGATTTACCATCTCTGCGTGCAAGCCGCCGGTGGACGCACCATTACCGTGCCTCACAAAGGGTTCCAGTTTGACCTCGACGCGATGGCCCGCGCCATTGCCCCCGATACGCGCATTGTCTTCTTGGATAATCCCAACAACCCCACTGGCACCAGGTACACACGCAGCGAGTGGCAAGCGTTTCTGCGCGCGGTGCCCGCGTCGGTCGTGATCGTGGTGGATGAAGCCTATTTTGAGTTCGTCGATGACCCGGACTATCCCAACTCACTGCTGGACCAGAACGGGGAGCGGCTGCTGATCACGTTGCGCACCTTCTCGAAAATTTGCGGCCTCGCTGGCGTGCGAGTTGGCTACGGGATTTCGTCACCCGAAGTGATTGACGCGCTCAACCGCATTCGCCAGCCCTTTAATGTGAACTCGCTCGCGCAGATTGGCGCCCTGGCCGCGCTTGATGATGAGGACCACATTCGCCGCACGCAAGAAAATAATCACCAAGGGATGGCCTACCTGCGCCGTGAATTGGATCGGTTGGGCCTTGAGTATGCGCCGAGTTGGGCGAACTTCCTGCTGGTCAAGGTCGGCGCGACGACCTTTCAGAAACTCCTGCCTGAAGGGGTGATTATTCGCCCGATGGGCGGCTACGGCTATCCAGAGTATGCCCGCGTGAGTGTCGGCACTCCGGCGGAGAATCAGCGCTTCGTCGCGGCGATGGAGAAGGTTCTACGGGACGGGGGACGGGGGACGGGGGACGGAGGACGGTGATAGCCATCTTCGTACTCTATGCTTTTCAATCGTCTCGTCATTGCCGGTGTGGGTTTGATTGGTGGTTCGCTGGGCCTCGCAGCTCGCGAACGTGGACTGGTGCGCGAAGTCGTGGGCTTTGGGCGCACCGAAGGCAATCTCAAGGTCGCGCTTGAACGCGGCATTCTCACTTCGTATACCTTTGATCCCGCCGAAGCCGCGCGTGGGTGTGATCTGCTGTTACTGGCCGTGCCGGTTGAAGCTACTGGCCCAGTAGCGCAACAGTTCATTCCGTTTCTGCCCGCGGGCTGCATCATCACCGATGCGGGCAGCGTCAAAGCCCCGGTTGTGAACGTGATGGAGCCGTTGTTGCCGCCGACCATGTCCTTCGTTGGTGCGCACCCTATCGCGGGTACGGAAAACTCCGGGGCCGCCGCCGCGTTCGCCACGCTCTTTGATAACCGATTGTGTGTCCTGACTCCCACGACGCGCACCAACCCCGAGGCGCTGGCCCGTATCCGCGCGTTATGGGCGGGCGTGGGCATGCGCGTCGAAGAGATGGACATGTACGTGCATGACCAAGTCTTGGCGCGCGTCAGCCATCTGCCACATATCATCGCTTTTAGCGTGATGAATGCCCTGCGCGCGGCGCATCTGTCAGGCGTTGATCCGCTGGGTTACGCGGGCAGTGCCTTTGAGGGGCTGACGCGTGTGGCCTCCAGCCCGGTCGAAATGTGGCGCGATATATGTCAGTCGAATCGCGATGCGCTACTCGCGGCGCTGACCGAATTTGAAACGGCATTGGCGCAGATGAAGGCGTCTATCGCCAGTGGCGATAAGGCTGCGCTCTCTCAGGACATGGACCAAGCGCGGACTGAACGTCAGCGGTTGACTAAGCTGCGAGAGAAGAAATGAAACGTTGCCATCCAATAAGAAAGCGAATCCTATGAGTACCACGGCTACCATCCGTCCCGCCCCCACTGGCATGCAGGGCGCGCTCACCCTCCCCGGCGATAAGTCGATTAGCCATCGCTCCGTTATGTTCGCGGCTATCGCTCAAGGCGAGAGCCATATCCGCAATTGCTCCGGCGGTGGCGATAATCGCAGCACGATTGGCGCGTTCCGTACCCTTGGTGTGGACATCACACAGTCGGGCATCGAAGTCCATGTCAAAGGCCGTGGCTGGAGCGGATTGCACGCTCCACGGCAAACTATCGACTGTGGCAACTCCGGCACGACGATGCGGTTGCTCTCCGGCTTGCTCGCCGCGCGCCCTTTTCCTTCTCGGCTTGATGGTGATGAGTCGCTGCGCGGTCGGCCCATGGGTCGCGTGATCGGTCCCCTCACCGAAATGGGCGCGGACATTGTCAGTGAAAGCGGTGGCAACCGCGCTCCGCTCCAAATTACCGGCACGCCATTGCATGGAATCTCCTATCGGAGCGCGGTCGCCAGCGCCCAAGTGAAATCGGCCATTGTCCTCGCTGGACTCCAGGCTTCAGGAACAACCACCATCTGGGAACCGGTGCGCTCGCGCGACCATACCGAACGGATGCTGCCTTCGTTTGGTGTGCACCTGCACGTGAACAACACCGAAATCAGTATTGAAGGCGGACAGGAACTGCGCGCCTGTGATGTCGAAGTTCCTGGCGATCTGTCGTCCGCCGCCTTTTTTATTGGTGCCGCGTTAATCATCCCCGGTTCGGAGCTGCACGTGCGCGGCGTCGGGCTGAATCCCACGCGCACTGGCGTCCTTGATGTCTTGCGAGCGATGGGAGGGTCCATCACTGTTCAGAACTTGCGTGAGATGTGTGGCGAGCCGGTTGGCGATCTGCTGGTGCGGCCCAGTGCCCTCCACGGTATCGACATGGATGGAGAATTGGTCGTTCGGGCCATTGATGAAATTCCGCTGGTGGCCGTCGTCGCCGCTTTTGCCCACGGCACGACGACGATCCATGGCGCTGAAGAGCTGCGCGTCAAGGAAAGTGATCGCCTGCATGCGCTGGCCGTCACCTTAACCACACTAGGGGCTCGGATCACCGAACTTCCCGACGGCCTCATCATTGAGGGAGGCCATGAGTTGCACGGTGGGCGAGTGGACAGCTTCGGAGATCATCGGATCGCGATGGCGTTGAGTATCGCTGGGCTCGCGGGCACTGGAGCAGTGGTGGTGGAAAGAGCGGAGTCCGTTGGCATTTCGTTCCCCAACTTCTATAGCTTGGTGAGAGACCTCACCGGACCAACCACTGTACACGCATGAAGACCGCTCTCATTATCGCCATTGACGGTCCCTCTGGCGCGGGCAAAAGCTCGTCGAGCCGCCAGCTCGCCGCGCGACTGGGGTATCGCTATATCGACACCGGAGCCCTGTATCGGATCATCGGACTGCTGGCGTGGGAACGCCACGTCAGTCCCGATGACGGGGAAGGACTCGCGGCGCTGTGCCACGATCTGCCCCTCCGTTTCGTCTCGGAGTCCACGGGCGTTCGGATAGTGCTCGGCGAGCGCGACATTACGACCGCCATTCGCCAACCTGAAGTGAGTCAGATGGCCTCGAAGGTGTCCGCGCAACCAGCGGTGCGGCAAGCGCTGCTGACTCTCCAACGCCAGATGGGGCAAGAGGGCGGTGTCGTGTTGGAAGGGCGCGACATTGGCACGGTGGTGTTTCCCGACGCGGACGTGAAATTTTTTCTTGAAGCCTCAGCCGAGGAACGGGGCCAGCGACGATATCGCGAATTACAACAACAAGGGGTGAGCACGACCCTCGAGGCGACACTGCGCGAGATGGCCGAACGTGATCAGCGTGACAGTGAACGCGCGCATGCCCCACTGCGCCGCGCCGAGGACGCGATCATCGTGGACTCCACCACGCTCTCACTTGATGAGGTCGTGCATCTCCTTCTCCAGCATGTCGCCGCCGTGCGCAAGTGCTGATAGCGGCACGAGAAACCGTCGTGCGCCCTTGCAACCTGGCGGGGAGGGTAGTATGGAAAGTCGATCATTAGGCAGATTTGAGGGAGCAGAGAAGCAACATGGAACACAACACAACACCACCCACTGACGTAACCCCGCAACGAGGGGGCGGCATGGGTGAAGACTTTGGCCAAATGTTCGAAGAGAGCATGCGGTCGGTCAAGCCGGGAGAGATTGTTCGCGGTCGGGTTGTCAAAATCGGAGCGGAAGTCGTCACCATTGATATCGGATATAAATCAGAAGGACATATTCCCGTCTCGGAGTTTCGCCAACGTGATGGAACGCTCACGGTGAGTGAAGGCGATGAAATCGACGTCTACTTTGACGCGGCTGATTCCGAGCAAGAGGGCATCGTCCTCTCGCGGGCCAAGGCCGAACAATATCGGGTCTGGCACGACATTGAAGAGTCCTACAACAATAAGACCCCAATCGAAGGCACGGTGGTCGGCAAAGTCAAAGGCGGGCTGAAAGTGGACATCGGCGTCCCCGCCTTTTTACCCGGCTCCCATGTCGATCTGCGACCGGTCCGCGATCTCGACCGGTTCGTCGGAAAAAAAGGGCAATTCGCGGTCCTGAAATTTAACCGCGCACGGGCGAATGTGGTGGTCTCGCGACGGGCGGTGCTGGAAAATGAACGCACCTCGCTCCGTGAGGAAACCCTGCGCTTGCTTGAGGAAGGGGTCATCCTCGAAGGCACGATCAAGAACATCACCGATTACGGCGCGTTCGTCGATCTCGGTGGCATTGATGGGCTCCTCCATGTGACGGACATTTCCTGGGGGCGCATCGGGAATCCGTCGGAACTGATTCATGTCGGGGAAAAGGTCAACGTCGTGGTCCTGAAATATGACGCGGAAAAAGAGCGCGTCTCCTTGGGGATGAAGCAACTGGTCCCGGACCCGTGGAGCACGGTCACCGAGCGCTACACGGTGGGGAACCGCGTGCACGGCAAAGTGGTGAGCCTCGCTGACTACGGCGCGTTCATCGAACTCGAAAAAGGGGTCGAGGGACTCCTGCATGTTTCCGAATTGTCATGGACGAAACGGGTCACCCATCCGTCCAAGCTCCTGTCCGTCGGACAGGAGCTTGATGTCGCGATTCTGGAAATCTCGCCTGAGCATCGGCGCATCTCCTTAGGGCTGAAACAGATCACGCAAAACCCCTGGGAACTGGTGCGCGCCAATCACCCGGTTGGGAGTCGCGTGCATGGGAAGATCAAAAGCCTCACCGACTTTGGCGTATTTGTCGAAGTCGAAGAGGGCATTGATGGTCTCGTCCACATCTCCGACCTCCACTGGACAAAGAAGATCAAACATCCCTCGGAACTCTATAAGAAAGGGGATGAGGTCGATGCCGTCGTGTTGGGCGTTGATGTCGATAATGAGCGGGTCTCGCTCGGTATGAAGCAAGTGACCCCGGATCCTTGGCTCACCATGACCCAACGACACGCGTTGGGCAGTCGCATCCACGGGAAAGTGACCAGTGTGACCGACTTCGGCGTCTTCGTTGAAATAGAAGAAGGGATCGAAGGGCTCGTGCACATCTCACAACTCTCGACAGAACGGGTGGAAAAGCCTTCGGCCCTTTTTCAAGTCGGGAAAGAAGTCGAGGCGGAAGTCATTCATATTGACCCGCGCGAACACAAAATGGGACTCAGCATCAAAGCGCTCCGCAAGAGTGAAGAACGGGCGGAGATGGAAGCCTACCTCAAGCGCGAACGCGATGAAGCACGCTTCTCCTTCGAGGACATTCTGCGCGAAGAGTTGCGCCTTGATCGTGATGAGGGCGAAGAACGGGAAGGGCAGCCCAAGCGGTAAATCCGAGTCTTAGGAGTCTAGGAGTCTTAGGAGTCTAAGAGGCTGGGACTCCTAAGACTCCTAGACTCCCGGACTGCCCCGTGCCTGCTAGGGTTGAGAAAGAAAGGACAGTTGTGACCAAGCGAGACCTGATCGAAGAAGTAGCGCAAGAGTACCCTCGGTTCTCCCGCCGAGAAGCCGAAGTGATGGTCAATGCCGTGTTTGACAGCATGACCGAGGCCCTGACGAAAGGCGAACGGATCGAAATTCGCGGGTTTGGGAGTTTCATGGTGAAACAACGCACGGCCCGTGAAGGACGGAACCCGCGCACGGGAGAGATCGTGTCCGTGGCGGCCAAGCGGGTCCCGTTGTTCAAAGTCGGCAAGGAATTGCGCCTCCGGGTTGATGGGCAGCCGCTTCCCGAAGGATTCCTGGACGATGACGATGAAACCGAGGCAGCCGAAGAGTAGGGAGCATGAGCACCCGCGACCCCAACGCCGTGTCCAACCGTGAGGTGGAGAGTGACCGCACGGTCCTCTGGGCCCCGTGGCGCATGCAGTACATTGACGGAGAGAAGACCCCTGGGTGCATTTTTTGCGTTCCCCCGGAACCGACCATCGTGCGTGAACGCCTTATTCTCCACGTCACGCCCTACTCCCGCGTCATGCTCAACAAGTATCCGTACAACAACGGCCACCTTATGATCGCGCCGCACCGTCACACCGCCAATCTGGTGGAGTTGCCGGAGGTCGAGTTCTCGGACCTGATGCACACGCTCCGCCAGACGGTGGCGCTCCTCCAACAGGCGATGCACCCGCACGGGATGAACGTCGGGCTTAATCTCGGTACCTCGGCGGGCGCGGGCATCGCCGACCATCTCCATTGGCATGTGGTCCCACGCTGGATCGGCGATACCAATTTCATGCCGGTCGTCGGCGCGGTGCACGTCATGCCGCAGCACTTGCTTGATAATTACGATCTTTTGCATCCGTATTTTCCCGCGGAGTCCTCGCCCCCAGACGATATTCATAACCAAAAGTGAGATTCTCGTGCAACACACCACCGCTACTGATTCGCTCCGTCTCCACGCCAAAACCGTTGGGGACCTCAAGAAAGCTGGCTATCGCCCATTGCCCGTGCGCGAGGAGATGCGCGCCAATCTCCTGCGCATGCTCGCGGCGGGAGAACGCATGCTGCCCGGCATTATTGGCTATGAGGACTCGGTCATCCCGGAGATTGAAAACGCGGTGCTGTCCGGCCATCACATGGTGTTTCTCGGCGAACGCGGCCAGGCCAAGTCCCGGATCATTCGGGGCTTGTTGACCCTGCTTGATGAGTATGTCCCGATCATTCGGGACGCCGACATTCCCGAAAATCCTTTCGCGCCCATCACGCCGGGTGGTCGTCGTCTCGCGGCGGAACGCGGGGATGATCTCGAAATTCGTTGGCTCCCGCGTGAGGAGCGGTACTCGGAGAAACTGGCCACGCCCGATGTGGCGGTGGCGGACCTCATTGGCGAAGTCGATCCCATCAAAGTCGCGCAAGGCCGGTACTTGGCCGATGAGGAGACCATTCACTACGGCCTGATTCCGCGCACCAATCTCGGCATCTTCGCGATTAACGAACTCCCGGATCTCACCGAAAAAGTGCAGGTCGGACTCTTCAACCTCATGGAAGAGAGAGATGTGCAGATCAAAGGCTTCAAGATTCGTCTGTCCTTGGATGTCGTGATTGTCGCGAGCGCGAACCCGGAGGATTACACCAGTCGCGGACGCATCATCACGCCGCTCAAGGACCGGTTCGACGTGCAGATTCGCACGCACTATCCCCGTTCGCTCGACCATGAAATCGCCATCATGGAGCAAGAAGCCACGGAATTTCCCCGTGGCGAGTTCGCGATCCATATTCCCCGCTTCATCAAGGAGATTCTCGCCCAAGTCACGCTTGAGGCGCGGGCCTCGAATGAGATTAACCAATCCTCTGGTGTGAGCGTGCGTGTCACCATTAACAATCTCGAAAGCGTGTTGAGTAATGCCGAGAAGCGCACGGTCCGGCTCAAGGAAAAAGAGATCGTCCCCCGGATGAGCGACCTGCATGCGCTCTTCTCCTCGACGTCGGGGAAGATCGAACTGGAGTATTCGGGCGAGGACAAACGCGAGGATGACCTCATCGACCGTTTGGTCAATCGCGCCGTCCTGAAAATCTTCGATCAGTATTTTCAACTGGATACCTTCAAGCCGACCATCGCCTACTTCGCCAATGGATGGGGGGTGAAAGTGTCGGATATGATGACCTCGACCTCCTACCTGGAAGAGCCGAAGAACATTCCCGGCTTGACGGAAGCGCTCGTCACACTTGGTGTGGACGATCAACCCGCCCGCATCGCCTCGGCGACCGAATTCATTCTCGAAGGGCTCCATCTCCACCAAAAACTCAACAAAGAACGTGAGGGTGGTCGCTACACCTATCGCGCGTAGGGAATCTCGGACGAGTCTCGGACAAGTCAAGGAAGGGATAGGACATGGTTACCCTCCGCTACACCGAATGGGACGGTTCGCAGCGTGTCCGGCTTTCGGCGGATCAGCTTTTCGAGGACTTGGCGAAACAGAT
>CAMBFS010000109.1 GCA_945865755.1 Klebsiella pneumoniae | reverse complement strand
GCGCGCAAACTCCTGGCTAGCCGATTTTTCGCGGACACGCTACACCAACCTCGGATTTACGCACGGGCATTTCGCTTGTTGTTGCGTCGCGGCTACTCCCAGGAGGTTGTCGAGAGCGTCATGGGTGATGCCCCAAGCGACGAGTGAACCAGCGAAAACCAATACCGATCACGACTTGAGAGAGAAACAGCATGGCCATGACAGGAAAAGACATTCGCGACAGTTTCCTTCACTTCTTCGCCCAACAGGGCCACCACATCGTGCCGAGCGCTTCGCTCCTTCCGGCCAGCGATCCCACGCTGATGTTCACCAACGCGGGCATGGTGCCGTTCAAGAACATTTTTCTTGACCTGGAAAAACCCACCCAGCGCCGGGTCGTCAACGCGCAAAAATGCTTGCGGGTCTCCGGCAAACATAACGACCTCGAAGAAGTGGGGCGTGACACCTATCATCACACCTTCTTCGAGATGCTCGGCAATTGGTCGTTCGGCGATTACTACAAGAAAGAAGCGATCTCTTGGGCCTGGCAACTCCTGACCGAGGTGTGGAAACTGCCGAAAACCAAACTCTGGGCATCCGTCTACACCACCGACGACGAGGCCGACGACTGGTGGCGGAAACTAACGGATATTAACCAGGACCAGATTCTCCGCTTTGGCGACAAGGATAATTTCTGGGAGATGGGCGAGACCGGCCCCTGCGGCCCCTGCTCGGAAATCCATATTGATCGCGGCCCCGGCATGTGCGAACGAGAAAATACCCCCGGCCATACGTGTAGCGTCAACGGCGGCTGCCCCCGCTACATGGAGCTGTGGAACCTGGTCTTCATTCAATACAACCGCGCCGCCGACCAATCGCTGTCCGAGTTACCCGCCAAGCATGTCGATACCGGCATGGGCATGGAGCGCATTACCTCGATCCTCCAAGGGGCGCGCGGGAACTACGACACCGATCTCCTCCGCGATGTGATCCGCGCGGTGGAAGAACTCAGTGGCCGACGCTACGGCAGTGATCCCGAACAGGATATTTCGTTTCGCGTGATCGCGGATCATGCGCGCGCCGCCGCGTTCGTGATCGCCGATGGCGTCGTACCGACCAATGATGGGCGTGGCTATGTGCTGCGGCGCATCATGCGGCGCGCGTTGCGTCATGGTCGCCTGCTGGGGTTCGAGGCTCCGTTCTTCTCGCACGCAACTGAGAGCGTCGTGCGCATCATGGGTTCGGCGTATCCCGAACTGATTGAGCGCAAGGACTATGTCACCGAGGTAGTGCGCACCGAAGAGGTCCGTTTCTCCGATACGTTGGGCCGGGGGCTCGCACTGCTGGAGCAAGAGATTCATTCGGTCCGCAAGAGTGGCCAGACGACCTTGGCTGGCGATGCCGCGTTCCGTTTATACGATACCTACGGCTTCCCGTTGGATTTGACCGAGGATTTTCTATCATCAGAAGGGCTCACGCTGGATCGCGCGGGGTTCGACCACGCGATGGAAGGACAGCGCACCCGTGCTCGTGAAGGACAGAAAGGCACGGTCTACATCAGTGCGGGATTGACCGACCTCCGCTCTCGTTTCGCTGGTGACCGCATCGTGGAATGGGAATCCGAAGTGCTCGCGGTGTTGGTTAATGGCGAACCGCGCGCTAATGCCGTGCGCGCGGGCGAAGAGGTGGAGATCGTCACCGCCGAGACTCCTTTCTATGGCGAATCTGGAGGTCAGGTGGGCGATACCGGACGGATTGAGACAAGCCGGGGTGATGTTGTCGAAGTGCTTGATACTTTGAAGCCGCAGTCGTTTCTGGTGGTCCATCGTGGCCGGGTTCAGCAAGGCGCGATTCAGGCGGGAGACCGGGTGCGGTTGGTCATCAACGCGGAGCGGCGCGAAGCCATTCGGCTCAACCATTCGGCAACCCATGTCCTGCACTCGGCCTTGCGCGAGTTGTTGGGACCGCATGTGCGCCAGGCGGGGTCATTGGTGACACCGGATCGCTTACGTTTTGACTTCACTCATACCAGTCCGGTCAAGGATGACATGCTGGAGCGCATTGAAGATGTGGTCAACGCGCATATCCGTGAAAACGCCGAAGTGACCAATCAAGAGATGTCATTCAATGACGCGCTCAAAAGTGGCGCGCTGGCGTTCTTTGGTGAGAAGTACGGAGAGCGCGTGCGCGTGCTCAAGATGGGGAGCTTCTCCACGGAACTCTGTGGTGGCACTCACGTCACGCGGACTGGGGACATTGGCTTATTCAAGCTGAAAGCGGAAGCCGGGGTCGCGTCTGGTGTCCGACGGGTTGAAGCCACGACGGGCGATGGTGCCCTGGGGTGGGTCCGGCAGCATGAAAAAACCCTGAAAGAAGTCGGCGCGATCCTCAAAGGGACTGACGAGGATGCGGTCGAGAAGCTAGAAAAGCTGCTGACCGAACGGCGCGATTTGGAAAAGCAACTCGCGCAGCTTCAGAACAAACTAGCAGGCTCGCAAAGCGACGAAATTACCGCGCGCGTGCGCAAAGTGAACGGCGTGAATGTGGTGGCCAGTCGCGTTGAAGGCGTGGAAGACAAAGCGCTCCGGGAGATGGCGGACAAGCTGCGCGACAAGTTGCAACCGGCGGTGGTGGTATTGGGAGCGGTGCAAGGAGATCGTGCGCTGTTGTTGGTTGGCGTCAGCAAGGAGATCACTAAGACGCACCATGCGGGCAACATCATTAAGCAGATCGCGCCGATTGTGGGTGGTGGAGGCGGTGGCCGCGCAGACTTCGCTCAGGCGGGTGGCAAGGATGTCGCGCGGTTGGATGAGGCGTTGCGGATGGTGTACGAGTTGGTCGAAAAAAACGTCTAGGAGTCTCTAAGAGTCTAGGAGTCTGAGGAGTCTGAGTTTCCGGGTAGCCTGGATGAAGCGAAGCGGAATCCAGGTTCCACGCGGGACACCCCGGATTCCGCTTCGCTCCATCCGGGCTACATGTAGGAGACTCAGACTCCCCGACTCCTAGACTCCTAGACTCCTCAGACTCCTCAGACTCCTCAGACTCTCAGACGTTCAGACTTTCGGATGGAAAAGGACTTGAAATTGGAGCAACACACCGAAGACAGTTCTCGCGTCCAGTTTGACAATCCACGCTTTTTCCCCGACCTCCTGGGCAATCAGGATGAACACTTGCGTGTCATTGAGCGTGCCCTGCGGGTTAAGATCGCCGCCGCGAATAACACGCTGGTGATTACCGGCGATGAAACCCAGCGACTCCTCGCTGGGCGCGTCGCGACTCAGCTCTATGGACTGTTGCAGAATGGCTACCCGATCTATCCCAGTGATGTCGATTACGCCATCCGCATCCTGAGCCGTGACCGGTCCGCGAATCTCAAGGACATCTTTCTCGATACCGTCTACATCTCCGCCCATCGCCGCACGATCACCCCGAAAAGCATCGCGCAGAAAATGTATATCGACGCCGTGCGCCGCTTCGATATTGTCTTTGGCATTGGGCCAGCGGGCACGGGCAAATGTATCGCTGGCTCCTCGCTGGTGCTGACCTCGCAAGGGCTGCTGCCGATCTCGACACTCGCCACCGGAACCACCACGGGGAACTATACGCCCGTTGACTTCAGCATTGCAGGAATTGAAGGCACGGAACGCGCCAGTCATTTCTACGATGGTGGCGTGTCGCGCACCCGCCGCATCACGACGCGCCTTGGGTTCGAGATTGAAGTCACGCCTGAACATCCGCTGCTCCAATTGCAACCCGATGGGACGACCGCTTGGCAACGGGCCAAGATACTGCAACCTAGAGACTTTGTCGCCATCCAACGTGGCCAAGCCATGTTTGGGCAAGACACCGCCATCCAGTTTACCTATCAACCCAATGGTCATAGGGATCATGCCAAGCCAATCGCGGTTGACACCTTGGACGAGGACCTCGGTTACCTCCTTGGCTTGCTGACTGGAGACGGCTGTCTCACCTTTCTGAACCGTGTGATTCTCAGTAGCGCCGACGAAGAGATTCTCGCCTTCTTCTCGCGCATGGCGGAACGGTTTGGCCTTCATGTCTTCAAGAATGGCGCGGGTCGCCCCTATGACCGCATCATCGCCAGTGCGCAGCTCTATCAGTTGCTCTTGCACCTGGGGATGACCAACGGTCGGGCCGCGACCAAGCGGGTTCCGCTTGCGGTGCTGCGCGCTCCACGCGCCATCGTTGTCGCGTATCTCCAGGGCCTCTTTGATACCGATGGGACCGTGGATCGTCGCTATGGGTATCCGGTGTTCTGTTCCGTGTCGAAAGAGCTGGTCGATCAAGTCCAAGTGCTGCTGCTGAACTTTGGCATTCTCTCGAGTAAGCGCCTGAAATGGAGCACCTACCAAGGCGAACGGAGACGGTCGTACACTTTGGAGATCACGGGAGCCGAGGCGGACCGCTTCTATTCCGAGATCGGCTTCCGCTTGCCGCGCAAACAGCAGCTCCAACAAACCAAGCCGCGGAACACCAACGTCGATGTAGTGCCGTATGTGAATGGGTGCATTCAAGCGGCGGTTGGCGGGGTGGTCCTGTCGCGGGCGGTCCACAAACGCTTGGACGATTACAAAGCAGGCCGCCGCTGGCCGGGGTACGAAAAACTTGGGGAGATTCTCTCGTTACTGCCTGATACGGCTCCCCATCCAGCCCGCGCCCAACGCGCGGCACTGCACGCCCACCATTTCTTTTGGGCGGAGATTACCGCAATTGAGGAAGGGGAAGCACACGTCTACGACCTGACGGTCCCCGGCACGCATTCGTTTTGCGCGAACGGCTTCGTCAACCACAACACGTATCTGGCGATGGCGATGGCGGTCGCCGAGCTGATGAAACATAAAGTGAGCCGCGTGGTGCTCACACGTCCCGCGGTGGAAGCGGGCGAGAAGCTGGGCTTCCTGCCCGGTGACTTGGCTGAAAAAATCAATCCGTATCTCCGCCCGCTCTACGACGCGCTCTATGACATGGTCGATTACGACCGCGCCAGCAAGATGATTGAGCGCGGAACGATTGAGGTCGCGCCCTTGGCTTTCATGCGTGGTCGTACGCTTAATGATTCCTTCGTCATTCTCGACGAAGCCCAGAACACCACGAGTGAGCAAATGAAAATGTTTCTCACGCGCTTGGGATACGGGTCAAAAGCGGTCATTACCGGTGATGTCACGCAGGTCGATTTGCCCACGGGCACCCGCTCTGGTCTCAAGGAAGCGCAACGCATTCTTCGTGGGATTGAGGGCATCAACTTCTCCTTCTTCAGCGAGAAGGATGTCGTGCGCCACCGCCTGGTTCAAGACGTGATTATGGCTTATGAACGAGCGCATGACGAACAAGAACGCTTCGAGGAAGAGCGCCGCGAACAGCGCCGCCTCCGTACCCAGGAACGGTTTGACCATCGGCATTTCGGGCACGGCTCCCGGAGTGAGTCGGAGCGAGCTGCGCACGTGGGCGCGCACGATCCTGCGCCATCTGGGCCAGACGCGGACCGAACTCAGTCTAGCGCTGGTGACGGACCCAACGATCCACGCCCTGAATCGCCAGTATCGCGGGAAGGACAAAGCGACTGACGTGTTGTCCTTCCCGCTGGCTGATGAGATTCAACCTTCACTGCTGGGGGATGTGGTGATTTCGCTTGACACCGCCGCGCGCCAAGCTCAGCGGCGACATTACTCGCTGCCTGAGGAATTACAGATTTTGCTCATTCACGGCATCCTGCATTTGCTCGGCTACGATCACGAGGTCTCTCGCAGTGAAGCCATTCGTATGCACCGTAAGGAACGGGAGGTGATGCGGGTGGTTCGTGGTGCTTCATAAGGACGCATATGAACTGCCCAAGTTGTCGTCAACGGCTTGATGCGCAAACTTTCACCGGGAATTATGGCACCCCGGTTCCGATTGATCTCTGTTATGCGTGTCATAGCTTGTGGTTTGACAGCCACGAGAATCTGCGACTCTCGCCCAAAGCAATCCTGCACCTCTTCAGAATCATTCACGAGAAACAGGCTGAACCGCGTCACTCCTTACCGGACCGCATGTCCTGTCCGCGGTGTGCGGGACAGATGGTGCTCACGAATGATCGGCAACGGAATACCCAATTTTACTACTTCGCCTGCGAACGAGGGCATGGGCGATTCATTACGTTCTTTCAGTTTCTCCGGGAAAAAAACTTTGTGCGCAGCTTGGACCCAAAGGAAGTGGCGGAACTGAAAGCCCACCTCACGACGCTCAACTGCTCGAACTGTGGTGCGGCGATGGACATCGACAAAACCTCGCATTGCACGTACTGCCGCACCCCGATTTCCATGCTGCATCTCCAACAAGTTGAAAAAAATCTTCAGGACCTTCGTCAGAAAGACGAAAAACAGCAAGCCGTGGACCCACTGCGGACTCCGATTTTGGTCATTGCGCGCTTGAAAGCAGAAGCTGAAAGTCGACGGCAGTATGAACACCTGAAGATAGTGGCGACGATTGATCCCCTGATCTGGCAGGGAGCCGCCGATCTCGTTGGAATGGAAATCGGCATGTTGCTTGATACGTTCCTCGACATCGAGTAGGGTATCCTTCTTCGTCCCGCTTGATACCTTCCGCCCATGTTTGCTTACCGCACCTCCTTACTCGCTAACGAACGCTATCGCTGGTACGCGCTGGGCCTCACCACCTGGGGTCAAGCGGCGACCAATATCCTGGGCTCCGCCTTTGGTCCGCTGGCACCATTTCTTCAGGATGACCTGCAGATTAGCCGTGCATCCGTAGGCCTTATTGCAACCGCCGTCTTTCTCACCGCGGCTCCCTCTGCCCTGTTTGGTGGGCGCGCGGCCGATCGTGTGGGTGAGCGGAGCGTGTTGATTCTCTCTGGCGTCCTCGGTGCCTTGGCGGCTCTCGCGGTCACCGCGAGTGTTGGCTTCTGGACCTTGGTGCTGAGTTGCTTAGCCCTTGGATTGGGCAATGGGATTCAGAATCCCGCCGGCAGCGCGGCCATCATGCGCTGGTTCCCGCAACATCAGCGTGGCTTCGCGATGGGTATTCGGCAGACTGGGGTGCCGATTGGCGGCATGCTTGCCGCCGGGGTGGCTCCGATTCTGGCGATCCATTATGGATGGCGCTCGGCCTTCCTCGCCGGCGGCCTGCTGTCGTTGATTGGCGCGATCTTGATCGTGGTGGCCTACTTCGATCCGCCGCGCAAACCGATCGCAGGAGCCCCTGCCATGCGCTCACTCAAGGACCTGGCGCGCGATAAACGCATCGTGCGCCTGGCGATTATCTTTAGCTGTCAAGTTTTCACGCAAATGGCGGCGACCACGTACTTTGTCCTCTTTCTCCACGAGACCTTCGCGGCTTCCGTTGTCATGGCGGGAGCCCTGTTTGTGATCGTCAATGTCGCCGCGATGGTGGCGCGGATTGGCTGGGGGCTCGTGAGTGATCGACGCTTTCAGGGGAAACGCCAACCGGTGCTGTTCATCATCTTGGCGCTGACGGTATGCAGCACCCTTGGCGCGGCAGTGCTCCCGTCTTCGACTCCACTCTGGATTGTTGGTGCGCTGTCCATCCTCTTCGGTATCTCAGCCTTTGCGTGGACGGGGATTCTCGGTACGCTCGTCATTGAAATTGCCGGACCAGAGTCGGCGGGGTCCGCGATATCTCTGGTCCAGGTGCTGTCAGCGCCAGCAACGCTGCTGGCGCCACCCCTCTTTGGCTTGTTAGTCGATGTCTCGGGCGCCTACCAGATATCGTGGCTCGTCTTGACGCTCATCGGTGCGGTGGGATTGATTACCGTGAGAGGGGTGCGCGAAGGAGAGCCCGCGTAATAACGGGCACCCTTTTAGTCTAAGGTGATGAAGAGGGATTTCCGTGGTTTTCCGCCCACCGCGCGGCTAATGTGCCCTTGGCCAGTGGTATCTTCCGCTAGCAAGATGTCCCCAGTTCGCAAAATGCGCTTGGTTCCGTCGCCGACTTCAATCTCCACCTCGCCTTCGAGATTGACGACATACTGACGGCGCGGGGCATTGTGGAAGTCGAAGTTATAGTCCCCACCAGTTTCTCGAAAGATCACGCCGGTGGCCTTCTCCAAGTCCGACATGAGCCCGGCCTTGCCGCCACTTTTGAGCGGTATTTCCACATCCTCGAAATGCGATTTATTATCGGCTCCGGTATAGACACGAACAACTTTCATGGTCTACCTCCCTTGCTGTGACGATTGTTGTTGATCCATCTCTTCCGCGTAAGCTTCTCCAGTTGGGTATGGAGACCACTGGAGAGCACTACGGTGTGTTCCCCCGATCCAGCCAAACCCGAAGCCCAGGCTCAGAGCGATAATAATGCTCCCCGTTGTCCTCAAGAGTGCTGAACTTTTGTCAGACATACGTCTCCCTCTCGAAAAAGATTGTTCCATCAATCAATATGGAATTGCAAGGTTTCCCCAATGGTTTTGGCATGGATGGCGAGGTTGTGCAATCCAGAGGGTGGCGCTGGCAATCCCCACGAAAAGCATGAAGAAAAAGCGAAATCTCAAGAGGGGATGGGGCGGGGGAGCAAGAAGACGAGTTCCGGCTGTGCGAGCGATGCGAGAAGCAATCGCCGCGAACAGCCGGAAGACTAGACAAGGAAGGCGGGGAATTACCGAACGCTAGCGGCGAAGAAGATCTTGAAGACCTTCAACCCAATAATCAGCGCGAACACATACCGCATGCGAAATAAGCCGTCTTCAACCTGCGACATGAAATCGTTCATCTTCTTTGATTCGGTTCCAGAAATCAGAGATGGTTTGCTGAGAGGCTTTTTCTCCGCGAGTAAGGTTGCCTGCACCGTTTCTTTTGGCGCTTTCGCGGCGCGCTCGATCTTTTCAGTGAGAGAATTCTTCTTCTCTCCCGGATTGAGATCGGTGATATGGACCACATCGTCCTTACGAAAAGCGAACGATCCAAGCGAGGTGTGCACCTTTACGGTCTCACCGACCTCCTCGTAGTTTGAAACGGTCATCCGTTGGCCGTCCGCGAATTCAATAAGGTACTTCGCGGAAGCGGTCAGCGGTTGAAACAGAAGCAACGCACCTAACAAGAAGAGTATTCGTATGGGGTGGTGACGGTGCATGAGGGGCCTCCTAGTGTGGGAAATATCCCTTTGTCTGCTCTGGCTATCGGTTTTGCTTGAGGCAAACTTTAATCTTTTTAGCAGATTTTTTCTGAAAGGAAAGAAAAAATTCGACTCATCCGGTGGCATGGAAGAGAAACCACAAAAATCTAACGTTGACAGTGGGTTACCCTGTAAGTCATGTTATCATTGAAGAATCAAGGACTGGTGCTATCGCCCTTCGACGAATCCCAGGTGAAGTCCTTTGATGTCCTTGACCTCGCGCAGGAGAAAGTCTTTGAGTTTTTTCTTTAAGCGACTTTCGAGTTGGCGGATGCGCTCGCGACTGATGCCATATTGATCGCCTATTTCTTGGAGGGTGACAGGCTCTTCCGCTAACAGCCGGGTCCGAAAGATGACTTCTTCTTTGCCTTTGAGGGTCCGAGCAAACGCAGCCATTTTGTCGCGCATCAATGCTTGATACTCAGCGACCGCGACTGTCTCTTCGGCGTTCGTCTGCTTGTCGGCGATAAAGTCAATCAAGCTGCTCCCGTCTTCCTCCTCAGCATCAATCGGCGTATCGAGCGAGAGGTCGCGGGACGACATCCGTTGCGCCATTTCCACGACTTCTTCTTCTTTGACTCCGAGCTGTTGCGCAATAAGCTTGGGCGCTGGAAAGAACCCTTCGGCTTCGAGCCGTTCCTTTTCGCGTTGCAGGTTAAAGAACAGTTTGCGTTGCGCTTGGGTCGTGCCTAACTTGACCATCCGCCAATTGTTCATCAGATAGCGGATAATATAGGCCCGTACCCACCACACCGCATACGAAGGAAAGCGAACCCCACGATAGGGATCAAAGTTCCGCACCGCCTCCATCAGTCCAATGCTCCCCTCTTGGATCAAATCGAGGAGATTGTGCACGGCTCGTTCGTAGCGGCGCGCGAACATAACGACCAGACGAAGATTGGCGGTCACCAGCCGATAAGCGGCTTCAATCTCACCGTGCTCTTTGTAACGGATGGCTAGGTCGTGTTCCTCTTCCGGGGTGAGGAGTGGATAGCGTCTGATTTCGGAAAGATACCGTTGAAGTGGGTCATACGGGACCAGCGCGGTGTCCGTCTTCTCCTCTTTGTCGCCCCCATGCGGAAGCGGTTCCACCTCCACGAATGCCGCGAGTCCGTCCACGGGCTCTTCCTCAATCTCTTCTTGCGCCTCGTCTTCGATCTCTTTTTGATCGAGTTCGGGCGAGAGGGGCTCTTTGGTTTCAAGCTCCGGGTGAGTCGTGTTCGCAGTGTGAATTTTACGGGTACGCCGCATAGCGAGGCTAGTATAAGGGAACGGAAGGACAAACCGAATCCCCCTGGTGTGCCTGATGACTCAACTGATGAGGGCTGGAGTCGCCTTCTGCTCGCACCTGCGAAGACTGGCGGTGCCTATGCTCCCATGAGCGCGCCGTATGGTTGACAACTTGGACTCTAGAGGTCTATTTTGACGGCCGGTAGTTTCCTATCAAAAATTCGTCGATAAAAACCGTTCTGAGATCTAAAAGGAGTAGATATGGCTTATACTGACAAAGTGCTTGAGCATTTTGAGCGCCCAAAGAATGTGGGGAGCTTCGCCAAGGACGAAAACGACGTTGGCACCGGTGTCGTCGGAGCCCCGGAGTGCGGGGACGTAATGAAACTGCAACTCAAGATCAATCCTGACACCGAAGTGATTGAGGATGCGAAGTTCAAGACCTTTGGCTGTGGCTCGGCGATCGCCTCTTCGAGCTATGTCACTGAACTAGTCAAAGGAAAGACCATCTCTGAAGCCTACTCGATTCGCAATAGTGAGATCGCCAAGGAGTTGTCGTTGCCGCCGGTGAAAATTCACTGCTCCGTGCTGGCGGAAGATGCGATTAAAGCTGCGGTGGAAGACTGGCGTAACCGAAGCGAGAAGAAGATCGAACAAGCGGCGTAAGCGCGGCGAATTTTTTTGAGACGTGAGGAGTACGAGATTATGGACCGACTGAGCACGACGATTACCACTGCCCCGCGCCAAGGGGAGGAAGTGTTGCTAGGCGATACCGTGGCTCTCACCCAACTGGATAAAGCGATTGGTTGGGCCCGTAAGTATTCGCTGTTTCCGTATCCCTTCGCGACCGCGTGCTGCGCGATGGAATATATGGCGTTGTCGCTGACGCCTTACGATATTGACCGCTTTGGCGCGCTGCTGCCACGCTTCAGCCCGCGCCAATCCGATCTGCTGATGGTGATTGGCACGGTGACCTGCCGCCAAGCGCCGATTCTCAAGCGTGTCTACGAGCAGATGGGTGAGCCCAAATGGGTGATGGCCTTTGGCGCTTGTGCTTCGACTGGTGGGTTCTATGATAACTACACCACCGTCGCGGGCATTGATCGGATCGTGCCGGTCGATATTTACGTGCCCGGCTGCCCGCCGCGCCCGGAAAATGTGCTCGACGCGCTGATGGCCTTGCAGAAGAAAATTCAAGGGCAAAAACAAATTATGCGAGGTACGCAACTGTAGTTCGTTCGTTTTGCCACTGGGAGGCGCTATGCCGACACAAGAAGAAGTCTATGAAGTATTGCGAACGTGTTACGATCCGGAAATTCCCGTGAACATTGTCGATCTGGGCCTGATCTATGATGTTCAGGTCGCGGATCAAAAAGTCGAGGTGAAGATGACCCTGACCACACGCGGGTGTGGCATGGGTGGACAGATTTCGTCCGAGGCGGAGCAAAAAATTCTTGAGCTTCCCGAAGTGGAGGAAGCGACAGTGGAAGTGGTCTGGGAGCCGCCCTGGGAACCGAGCATGATTAGACCGGACGCCCGTAAAATTTTAGGGATGCCGGAAGACGACTAACCACGAGAGATATTGTGTTCAGGGTTTCCCACCCACCAACTGAATGGCGAGGACGCGCGTGAGTCACAAAAACACAGGTTTCCACCCGACCGAACGCAGTTCGTTGATGAACATCGGCAAACGGGTGGATTACGCGATTCGTGCGTTGTCGTACCTCGCGGCACGGCCGGAAAACCACGCGGTGTCACGCCGAGAGATTCAAGAAAAACAAGACATTCCGGCGCACTTTCTCTCAAAGATTATGAAACGACTGGAAACCGGCGGGTTAGTCCAGTCGTACATGGGCGCGCGCGGTGGCTTCGCGCTCAAGAAATTACCAGCGAACATTACCCTCAAGGAAGTGTATGAGTGTCTCGAAGGGCCGTTGCTGCTGATGGGCTGCCTGGACGAACGGGAGCGCGCCTGTCGCTACTGCTCGGTCTGTAGTCAAATCTCGGTCTGGCACGAGGCGCAACGCCTGCTCGCCAATTATCTGGCGGGCGTCACCATTAAGCAGATCGCCAATAAAGTTGGGCTCCGCGACGAATTAGCCTCGTGGTCACGCGAGGAAAGCCGCTCTATCAGTGTTCACTGACGCGGGGTGGTGAGCGCGATTTCTGCTTTCGTCGCGCGCTCGCGCTTCTCTTCCCACAATGATTCTCTGGTTTTTATGTGCTCCGCGCCGGATGCCTCCTTGCGCTCTCCGAATGGGTTTGTTAATCGACTCTCTCGGCTCAGAGATCGGGGCGTAGCGCAGCCTGGTTAGCGCACCTGCCTTGGGAGCAGGGGGTCGGCCGTTCGAATCGGCTCGCCCCGATTGCACAGCGAAACTGGGAGATGGAATGTCGCGCTTTTTATCGCCACTTTCCTGACTCTCGGATGAATGCGGGCGCCAGTAGCTCAGGTGGATAGAGCAACGGCCTTCTAAGCCGTAGGTCAGGGGTTCGAATCCCTTCTGGCGCATGTAGTGAGCCATGCGTGATGTTTGTATGGTGGGTGTAGCTCAGCTGGCAGAGCACTGGGTTGTGGCCCCAGGGGTCGAGGGTTCAAACCCCTTCACTCACCCTTTGTTCGGGTTCTTCGTGGCAGCGTGTCACCGTAAACGGTGACACGCTGCCAGTACC
>CAMBFS010000108.1 GCA_945865755.1 Klebsiella pneumoniae | reverse complement strand
TCGGCAAGCAGGTCAACGGCAGTCTGGTGCACGGGTTCTTGTACGAGAGTCAGTTGGAGCCGGTGGCGGAGTTGGATGGCGGGGGCAATGTGGTGAGCCGGTTCGTGTACTGCGGTTGTGGGGCGGGCAACATCCCGCAGCAGATGATCCGCAACGGGGTGACGTATCGGATCATCGCCGATCATCTCGGTAGCCCCCGCTTGGTGGTGGACAGTACCACTGGGGCGATGCTCCAGCGGATGGATTACGATGAGTTCGGCAATGTGACCCTCGACACGAATCCGGGCTTTCAGCCCTTTGGCTTCGCCGGGGGGATTTATGATCGCGATACCGGTCTGACTCGGCATGGCGCCCGGGATTATGACCCCGAGACCGGGCGGTGGACGGCCAGGGATCCGATTGGGTTTGAGGGGGAGGATTTCAACCTGTACGGCTATGTCGCTAACGATCCAGTCAATTTCATTGACCCAGATGGTCGAATAGGTCTTTTGTCAACTCTCGGTAGAGCCGTCGTTGTGGGCGTTTCTGTACTTTTCAGCAGGCTGTTGACTCAAATTTTGATAACTGCGTTTCGCGCCAGAGTTTTTGTCCTTATCGCCGGGAGCGGCGTTATTAGTCGAACACCGAATTTACTTCAACTTGAACGACTAGGAGGCATGGCCGCAGCTCAACGATTATTCAATGGGCTTGCGAGCGGTGGCACTGTCAGCACGGTTCAAACTGCTAAGGGGATCGTACAAACGGTTACCTTTCCGGGGAGGTTCAGCGCCTCCCTAAGAGCTTTTTCAAGTAAGGTTTCAACTACAACGATTCAAATCAACATTCCTGATAGTGCTCAAACGATCAAAATACGGTTTCCGTAATGAAAGTGTAGGGTATATGAGATTGCTTTCGTCCGAGTACTTCAATAAGCACCTTGCATCTTTGTATCATTCCATCTTCACCGGATTGGCTGTGGAAGAAGGATGTTTCGTTGAGTCAGCGTGGCAGATGGTATTGGTGCCGTATGAATTGAACTTCGAAGAGAATATCTATCGAGCGCTAGGAATAGCGGCTGAAACCGTAGGAGATCGTGAGGTTATTATTACTGACATAGAACCTATTCTGCCGCATCAGGAGACAGTGGTTATACCGTGGATGCGAGAGGCATTAGAAGAAGTACGTTGCGATACTCTCTTAGGGCATGTGGACTGCGCTCTGTTCGGTCAATCAGGCAAATGGGGAGCGGTAGTTATGAAGAGTGAAGACGGTTACACCTGCATTGGTGGGGAGGAGCAGTTCCTACGAACTTTCACGGAGAAAGCCGGAAGCCTATCTTCCATCAGGGAACGCTTCTGTCTTTTTATGGAGAAGGAGTGGCAACTAGACATGAGTTTGCAACAGCAGATTCTGGCAAAGGTAGGATGGAATTCGTGCAGGGAATAGTGACGTAGCCCGGATGAAGCGGAGCGGAATTCGGGGTTTCCCCGGCCTGTGCGGTGCCGTCCGTCTCAGTGACGTAGCCCGGATGAAGCGGAGCGGAATCCGGGTTCGTCTGTGTCCCTGGCGCAATATCTTTCTGTTCCTGACTCACTGCCGCCTCCTAGACAATTAAACAGCCCGCCCACGGTCGGCCCGGCTGACGCCGGGTGCCACTGCTGGCTTGCCCAGCAGTGCGACGCTACTAGGCAAGATCGTCAACGGTAGTCTCGTGCAGGGCTTCTTGTACGAGAATCAGTTGGAGCCGGTGGCGGAGCTGGATGGGGCGGGCACTGTGGTGAGCCGGTTCGTGTACTGCGGCTGCGGGGCGGGAACATCCCGCAGCAGATGCTCAAGGGTGGGGTGACGTACCGGATTATCGCCGATCATCTGGGGAGCCCGCGTCTGGTGGTGGACAGCACCACGGGGGTGGTGGCGTAGCGGATGGATTACGATGAGTTCGGCAATGTCACGCTCGACACCAATCCGGGCTTCCAGCCCTTTGGCTTCGCGGGCGGCATCCATGATCGCGATACCGGCTTGGTGCGGCATGGGGCGCGGGATTATGACCCGGAGACGGGGCGGTGGACGGCGAAGGACCCGATCCGCTTCCAAGGGATGAGCCTCAGTCTGTATGGGTACGTGTTCAACGATCCGGTTAATTTAGCCGATCCGTCTGGCCTACAGTGGTACTCTTTAGGCGGGCCTCCAGTCCTGGGGAGGCAAGGTTCTTTGGTCGAGCCCGGAGGCCCTTTTTCTCTTTTCTTGGAAGAAAACGTGGCACACATGAAGGCTTTCGCAACCGCACATGACGAGTTGGTAGGAACTCTCACTGACTTAGGAGTTCCAGATCCGATTGTAAATGTTCCTACTATGCTTCCGACTTTCCTGCTGAAAGCTTTTGAAAACAATTTTACCAAAGAACGCCCACCCGGTGCCCCAACCTGGGGAATGTTTACCCTTTTTGAGATGAGATTTTAAGGAGAGGAGTCTTATGAAACACCGCTGCCTTCTCTTCTTACTCTTCAACGTACTCTTCTTGCTGGTTGATGAGATATCCTTTGCTGAGAGGGAGAGTAGTTCTGGAAGCGTCAAGGAGTACGTGCAACAAGGAGACACTCGGGCCGCTCGCGGGGATCGTGATGGGGCGATTGCTAGTTATACAAAGGCCCTAGAACTTGATCCGAGTTCCATCGAAGCTTACTTAAGTCGAGGGTTCACCTGGCACGAAAAAGGAGAAATTGAGCAGGCACTATCGGATTACACGAGGGTCATAGAATTAGCGCCCGGTGATTACAAAGGGTACATGAACCGAGCTGCCATTTGGGATTTGAAAGGCGAAGTGGAGAAAGCCCTAGTGGATTACAACCAGGTGTTAGAACTTAATCCCCGCTCGGCAGAAGGATATGACGGAAGAGGGCTCAGCTTCGCTCGTCGTGGCGAATTTGACCGAGCAATTGCTGATTACAACACTGCCTTAAGCATCAACGCGCAGCTTGCCTATATCTATGCACATCGTGGAGATGCGTGGGCGCAGCAAGGCGAGCGTGACCGGGCGATGGCTGACTTTGCTAAAGCTATCGAAACCACCCCCACGAACACGGTTGCTTACAACAGCCGAGGGGTGATGTTTGCAAAAAGCGGAGACTATGAGCGAGCAATTGCGGATTTTACTAAGGTCCTAGAGATCCGCCCTGATGTCTTTGCCTATAACAACCGCGCATATACCTGGTTTGTCAAAGGTGATTGGGACCGTGCCATTGCTGACTACGACGAGTGCTTACGGCTCAATTCGCGATTTGCCGACGCGTACTACAACCGCAGCCAAGCATGGCAGCAAAAAGGAAAACTAGCACAGGCACTGGCCGATGCCAGGAAAGCGGCAGAGTTAGACCCGACTCAAGAGAAGTATCAGAATCTTGTCTACGAGCTTGAAGCAGAACAGCAGCCAGCGGTACAGCCAAACAAGTAGGAAGTTGGGAAATAACAGGAATAGGGGACGTTGCGGTAAAGGGTAATAGGGGACGTTGCGGCTTTAGCGGCTTTATGGATTGACAAGAAGCGCAACGGCACGCCGGGAGCCCCGGGCAGTAGTTACGTAGGGTGCGCTCGGCGCACCACCGCCCGCCGAGTGCCGTCGCCCGGCTGAAGCCCAGCGGCCTCCGGGCTTCCTGCTCGCGCCCTGGTCGTGTCCTTCCTCGCCTCCTTAACTGCCCGCGCCTTTCAGCAGAAAGTCCAAGGTCGGCAAGACGGCTTTCTGCCGCGCCGGTGGCAGCGCCTCAATGCCCTTGAGACGGCGCACCAACTTCAGACTCAATTCTCCGGGGCCAGAGCCCGTGGCGCTGGTCGTCGGCCAGCCTAACAACTCATCGGCCGTGACCTGGAGAATCGCGGCGATCGCGCGCGCCCGCGCCACGTGGATGCGGCGCCGCTCCGATTCGTAATCCGACACCACGGCCTGAATGGTGCCGAGTCGGTGGGCTAACTCGGTTTGCGTCAAGCCGCGCGCTTTGCGCAAGCGGGTGAGCCGCGGGCTGAGCGTTTCCGGGTCGGTGCCCCGCTCAAGAGCGGCAGTGGGGTTGCGTGCCATAACACGCAGCCTTGTAGCCAGCGTTTTGCGGGGGGCGAGCCGAGGGGCTTGCATTTTGAGTTGGACCCGCTCCGTGGCGGCGTGCTCCTGCGGGGAGAGGCCCTGCCACCATGCCATGAGCGTATCCACGATGAAGTCGCTCGTCTTGGCGGAACTGCCGAAGGTCACATACAGTTGGGCCGTCGTTTGGGTGGCGATAGGTGTTGCCGGTGACGAGTGCGCCGATGCGTACCTTGTGGGTGACCATCGCCAAGGCGGAGAGCGCGGTCCACCCTTCCAAACACGGGTCGGTGGGATCGGAGAAGATCGGCAAGAAGTGGTCGAACACCCAGGCACTATCAAATCCTAACGTATCGAGTTCTTGCCAGAGGGCCATCATCTCCGGCCAGGAGCCATGCTGTTGTGGGGTTTGGATGCCAAAACGAACGGGATAGGGTGTGGCTGTCATCGGGTCCTCCGAGTTCACTGGGGCCGTGGGATTGGGACCATGCCGTCATACCAGGCAATGCCGTCCTTCGACGGAGTGACGGCGAAAGTCGGCGAATCGCGAAGATACGCTAATAGCCCCGTGCCCAGTCGATCACATTGAGCAAGGGTTCTCCGTTCAGATAGCGCCGCAGGTTCTGGCAGAACAGTTCCGTGCCCCGCGCGTGCGAGACATCCGTGCCAACCGAGGTGTGTGGGGTAATGAGCACATTAGGCAACCGCCATAGCTCCTCTGGCGGCGGACCCGTGAATTCCTCGGTGTAGACATCAAGCACCGCGCCCGCGATCCACCCCTCACGCAGGGCGATGAGTAAGGCTTGTTGGTCGATCAGTTCTCCCCGCGCCACGTTGACGAGGAACGCTGTGGGTTTCATCTGTCGCAGTTGTGGTGCCCCGATGAGATGTGCCGTCTCTGGCGTCCATTGCGCGCACAATGCCACCACATCACTCTGAGTTAATACGGTTGATAATCCCGACGGAGGAAAGAGATCATCCACTCCTTCGACATCATGTCGCGTGGTCGTGACCGAGCGGCGAGTCGCCACCACCCGCATGCCGACGGCCCGAGCCAAGCGGGCGACTTCACTGCCAATGCCTCCAAGCCCAATCACGCCCAGTGTCTTGCCCTGCACCAAGACTGGGCGATAGGCCCGGCGATCAAAGGTGCGGCGTCCCTGGTCGTGAAATCCTTGAGGGAGCGATTTGGCATGCAGGAAGATGGCGGCCAAGACATATTCGGCAATGGGTAGGGCATTATTGTATCCCCGCGAAGTGGTGACGGTCACCGCGCTGCCCCACACGTCGCCCATGCGTAGATTCGAGGCACCGGCTGGCGTTTGGTGGATCCATTTGAGGCGTGGACACCGTGCATGCAAGTCCAGGGGAAACGGGAACCGCAGGCAGATAATGTCCGCGCGGGCTAACAGGGCATCACGTTCCGTCCGTGTCGTCGTGCTGTGCGCGATGAGGGTCTGGGGCACATAACGGTGTACAGTTTCCGCGGGCCAAGTTTGCGCATATTCCACCTCAAAGACGCCACGGCCATCAATGACATGAAGCGCGGGATCGACGGCTGCGATCTCCTCAAGGGGATGGTCGCCCACCGCCCCCAGGACCAGCACGTTCAGTGTGTTCATGTGTGTCTCATCACGCAACAGCATCGTTCTCCGCTACCCCACCGCATCCGCGGAAGTCTGTTAAGGCAAACCCCACGTAAACCCTGGCCATGCAGTCGAGGGCCTCGCATGTTGACAAGGCCATTCGGGTGAGTGACCCTGCTTTCCCTCCGCGAGGGCTCCACGAGAGTGCTAGCGGCCGGCCAGCGTTCGACCTTTTTTCATCGCAACGACGGATAAGGACTTATGAGTCCCGCGTGGGGACTATTCCGGCTGAACCCCGGATTGCGCTTCCATGTTCGCTCTCTCACCAGAGGTGATGGTATATGGGTGAAAGGGAGAGTCTCACGTGATTTTTCCGCCACCGGACCCAGTTGCTCTCCCATCGTTGCCGATGCCCAGAAGGGGCCACACGCAACGCTCTCCCTCTCCCCGCTGCGTCTTTTTAGAAGAAGAGAAAGGCACGGACCACGACGTTCTTGCGGCAGGGTGCGTCGTCGGGTGCGGTTGGGTCGACGCAGGCCGTGTGGAAAGACCAGCGCGAGACGGACCCGTCGGTGATAGAGTCGTAACACTTGAGCATCGAGACCTCAGTAGGCTTCTGCTGGGGAAACCAGTACCACTCGTGGTCGGGGCGGAAGGTGAAGCGGGTGGTCTCGCCGACGCGGTCGTCGTAGACGCGGTAGTTGGTGATGTACGGCTGGTCGGCGAACGAGGGCCACGCGCAGAGCACGAAGGGGTACTGGCCCACGGGTTCCATCGGCTTGGCGAGGTTGATCGACACGAACCGCCGCGCCATCTTCGCGTCGGCCTGCTCCTCCGTGTAGTGCTGCGCGCGCCCGAAGTTGCGCAGGTTCTTCGTGAGCAGCTCGCGACAGCGCACGCGGCCGCTGTTATCGTTCAGGTCGTTGTGCACGATGTTGGCGTAGTTGGCGTTCACCCCCGGATTCTTGTTGTCCTGGTCTTCCGTGCGGTCGCCCGCGTAGTCCTTGTCAAACACGTCGTGGTTGTACACGAGCGCATCCGTCGCGTCCGGGAAAAACGCCAAGAGGAGCTTCTCTATCTCCGGGTAGAACACGCGCTCGACCTCCGCCGCGTCATAAAAGTTCTGACACTTGGACTCGCAGTGCGCCAGCGCAACGCCGAGCTTGTCCATGCACGCGGGGCTGTGGGGCGAGAGCCCTGGATGGTATTCCTCCATGCGGCGCGCGTCGCGCAACACTTGCGGAAAATAGAGGCAGCGCCGCCCGATGTCGTGCTCTTCCTTGCGCAATGCTTTTGCTTCGGCTTCGCGCGCCGGGTCCCGCCAGAGCGCGTTGGACGAGACGATGGAGTAGGACGGTTGCTCGTGGACGGTGTAGCGCAGTGGAAGCGCGACGCCGCCTTCAGGGGCTTCGATGGTGTGCGCCCGAATGTATTCCAGGCACTCCGCGTAGCTCCGAAACCCGACGCCCCACTTGGTCTCGATTGGGCCGGGAGGAGCGTGGTCGAGCATGTCGATAACTTCCTGCCCGTCCCCCTCGGCAATCAGGTGGAGTGCCGCCTCCGTCGCCGCGGCAGTGCCCGCATCCCCATCCCGATCGAACGACATGTAGGATAACCCGCCGTTCGCGGCGATGGGGGGTGGCTGTCCTGCGGTGAGTTGGAAGGGAGGTACATAGGCCGACGAAACTCTCCGCGTAACCCCCACAACGTAGTTCTCAATAGCCTCAAGCTGGTCCATAGCGTGCCCCCTAGTTATAAAGATGCGCAATCGTGGCACACCGGGCTTGTCGGGGCAAGGGCTTGTATTTCCCGGCCACACGCACTTCCGCCGTGCCTGCGCGTGAGCAGGTGCCGCGCGGGCTTCCCGTGGGCATAGGGCATGACCGCGATCTTGAAGGGCAAGCTGACCATCGCCCGTAGGCGCTTCGCGCGGAGTCTCGCACGCTATCGCCCTGGAGGCACGACTCCCCCGCGGTCAGCGATTCGTTCCGCATGAATGTCACACGATGAGCAACAGCGACGTGACCCAAACGGAAGCACGGTCGCTGAGACATGACGCTCTGGCTGTTGCCTTTTTCTCTATGGCGGTACGAGCGCTCTGTCATCCGGATTTCCACTACCATAATCCCGCGACGAGTACGGGTGGGTCAGGGTTGGCGTTGATCGTCAATGGTCCGATTGGGCCCCGGTTGGGCATCAACGCGACGAACAATGTGTTTGGTCCTGGCGTGCGCGCCAACGCGACGATTGGTCGAGCGCGGAAGCTCCGCACGCCAAAGTCAAAGAAGTGCAACATGCGAAGTTCTACTTCTTTGATTCGGGCGTGGTGAATGCATTGACCGGGCGCTTGCGCGACCCGCTCGATAAGAGTGACCAAGGGTTGTTACTGGAGACGCTGGTGCTCCATGAACTGCGCGCGGCGATGACGATGCGCAACTGCGGCGGGCAGTTGTCCTATTGGCGCACATCCGCGGGAACGGAAATCGACTTTATCTGGTCACGAGCGAAGACCACCATTGGGATTGAGGTCAAACTGTCGCGTGTGTGGAAGCGGGAATTCGGGGTAGCCCTCAAAGAACTGCATACGGCTACCCAACTCCAGAAATGTTTTGCCGTATATCTTGGTCCGACACGGTTCAAGGATGGACCAATCGATGTCCTGCCATTAGAGATGCTGATGCGGGCGCTGCATACGGGGGAAATCCTGCCCTAAGCCTTCTGGACTATTCCCTCATGGTGAATTTGTGTCGAAGTTTGCGGCCGACCCAGTCACGCTCTTTCGGAGAGAGAACCTGCGTGAGAGGGATTGCCCAACTCGGTGTTCCTCAGACATCAAGAAAGAGTTGCCCCTCCCCCATGACATAACACTGCCCACCAACCTGCACTCTCGTAAGAGCGTCTCCGGTCCGCGTAATCTGTATACGGATAAAACTCCGCCGTCCCATCTCGAATCCTTGCTCGCTGAGACAATGTGCTTCCCCTTGGGCGTCAACCCCGAGCAGTCCGTGGCGCAACAGATAGCGACCCAAAAGTCCGCTGGCGCCACCCGTCGCGGGATCTTCGCTAATGCCCAACGCGGGCGCAAACATCCGGCAGTGCGCGTACGCTTCGCTGGTCTCTGTTTCTGACGTGCAGACAAACACGTGAGGCGCCGCAAACCCGCGTAAGGCACGGTCCCATACGTCACGGCGAAACTGAATGCCGCGGACTTCGTGCAAGCTGCGCACCGGCACGAACAGAAAGGGCACACCACATGAGACCACCTCCATCGGCAATCCCGTTTCCGTGATCGCCCGAGGTGCAACCGACAACATCCGCGCCATGACGTCCGCGTCGGGAAAATGGAGACAACCGGCAAGGGTTGAGACATGTGGACATCCACAGGAGAATCCTCTTGTCATGCGATGCTCACGGATATCGGACCCACCCCTTCTTCTTGGAATATCACATCTTATTCTGAGCGTCGCTCAAGAGCGGCGAAGTCGAAGAAGCGCTCGGGCAAGAGCCTCTTGTTATTTCGTGGGCCATGCGCCAAAGAGAAGGTATGGCTACACGTATTCCATGAGAGGAGCAGCGCCATGAAGTTTGGAGTCTTTCTCCCCAACGGGAGTAACGGGTACCTCATCAGCAAAGCCATTCCTCCGTTGGGGAACCCGTTTGATCGCCGGGGCCTTTTTCCTGCGTGTCATTGGGGACTTTCGCGTGGCGGGACTCTTCAAACAGGTACGCACGACCCAGTTTGCCTATTGGGATAGTCGTTTGTATGTCCCGTTGTGTATGACTATTGCCGTCTTGACCTTTTTCGCGTCGGGGCGCGATTAACCATTGCTTATGGAGCGAACGATTGAGATGCGGATCGGGACGGACAAATCCGCTACGCAGTCCAAGTTCCTTGCGGGCATAGCGCATCTCGACGATGGCGAGTTCCACCGATCCCGTCTTGTCCCTGGCTCCTCTCGTCTATCCTTCCACGTGTTCCTGCAAACGCGCGACGGCATCGACGTAGCCTTCGATCATTTCCCGTACCACCTCGCGCGCGGACCGACTCGTGTTTTGCGCGCCAATGCCCTGGCCCACAGGGTAGGTATAGAGCTGATACGCGCCAGACTCCGGTGTCACACCAGGCGCTCTCATCGCATGGTCAATGCGCCGCAAGTATTCATAGACCAACACGCTTTGGAGCGGCGTCTTGAGCGGCTCGGGCGTATCCGCTCGCTCCCAGGCGTCAGTCCATTGTGAGCGTAAGAAGCGGGTGTATTTCCCGGTCATGGCCTTGGTCCGGACTGTATCTTCCGTAGCCGCGGCCTGCCGCATGTCCTCGCTCGCGAACGTGACCACCCCCAAGTGCGCGTCAGCATAGGTGCGGGACGGCTCACGCGTTCTTCTGTTCTTTGAACGCCGTGAGAAAGTCCTCCAAGCCGAGCGCACCGATGACGTTGAGGTTATCATCGAGCACCTCAAATAACGTCCCGTCCTTTCCTCGCACACTGTAAAACACGACTCCCCCTCCATCTCCTGCTCCCTCCTGATGGGGGTCCCCCGGAGGGCTGGTGGTGTAACTGCCAACCGGGCGGATCTCTTTGAGTTGGCCATTGGGTTCATACAGCCGATGTTCGCCGTGGACGACGAGCGTGTTGGTCAGCGCCAAATGGCGATGCGGAAAAATCTTCTGGTTGGGCGGAAATTTGAGTACGAAATCGACGATCTTCTGGGACACATCGACGTCGAGCATAGCGAACACAAAATGCTTGAAATCCCCTAGCTCATACCAGCGAATATGGCGATCATCGAAAACGTAAGACGTGGTTGTGGCGGCGACGGATGTGGTCATGATCTTTCCTCCTTATGCTGAGGCTGCGAATCGCAGTTGTAATAGATTGGGATAATGATCCCGAGGGCGGCGAGCAGTGCATAGCCGATCTCCCGCATGGTCATAAGATATCCTTTCGCGAGTTTGGAAAGATGTTGCGTAACAGAAAAGTTGCATTATGCAATCTTTGTAACAACCCTCGCGGCAACCGCGTAGCGGGCTTATCACTCGCCCGCTACGCGATTCCCACCCAAGAGCCGCGCGTTCAGTGAGGGGGAGATAAGGAGACGCAGGACGGCTTTACTCCAACACCGGTACGTAAACTCTCACAGGAAAGGCGGAACCGGAGCGCTTACTCCACGCCTGGAGGAGATCTGTCCGATGGGGCCGATCTATCGTGCCATGTACACCAATACCGAGGCATCCGTACAAGCCGCTTTTCCTGCGTGTTTGCTGGCGTACCGGGATTTTATCTACCAGCCACACCTGGAACTCCCCATCGACTTGTAGCGGGGGAGCGAAGGCACAGGGCGCTGGCGCAACGGTCCGCTGAGCTGGCGAAGAGCAAGGAAATTTCCATGAAGCAAACAAGTCGAGTAGCAGTGGTGACCGGGGTTGGTCCAGGAACGGGCGCGGCGATTGTTCGCCGTTTCGCCCAGGGGGGATATGCGACACTGCGCCAATGCCGTGTGGTTTGATTTAGGTCCCAACGATGCCAGCGGAAACCGCGCGTGTGGCCCGTGTCGTCTTGCCAACAGCCCAGTGCTCCCTCCACCTTCGAGCAGTAGTTTCCGACGACGGTGGTTCCTGGGGTGAAAAGACACGGCCGCTTAGGGCTTGTAAAAGGTGGCGAGTCGGGTATTGATCGGGCAGACTGAGCTGACACACGAAGGAGGACGGTGCATGCGGACCGAAGAGACGCGGGCGTTGATCAAGCCGTCTTATGACACCCTGCCGATCGGCAATACGATAATGAGTATTGCTGGGTCTACCACTGCCGCGACGGAAAAATCGCCAAGATTGAAGAATACGCCGACACGCATAAAGCGGCGCGCATTATGAAGTGGGAGCATTAGCCCCAAGCCTTGTCCCTCTCGCGCTTAAGAAACGGGCGAGACCTCTTCTCGGGTGTGTCATTCGTCGCCCAACAGAGAGGAGACACGATAACAATGTCACGCGGTGTTCTCATTTATCAGGGCTTCATGGTCACGTGCGCAGCCGGATGCACGACGGGATGGGGTGGCCGTCCGGGAGAAACGAAGCGGGACATTGCAGGGCAGAGAGCAATCCCCGCGAAGGATTGAGGAGAGGAGACCGATGACACTGGAAGACCGGGTTGCGTTGCTGGAAAACGTGCGCGAGATTGAGCAACTGAAGTATCGCTACGCCCGCTGCTGCGACGGCGGCTATGACCTTGAGGGGTTCCGAGCCCTCTTCGTGCCCGACGGCACGTGGGCGGCCAATGGCTATGGCGAATTTCATGGCCACCAAGCGATCTGCGATTTTTTCCAGGAGCTCTCGCGGTCGGTGGTCAACGTGTTGCACTATGTGACCGCGCCCCAGATCACGATCTCCACGGATGGACAGACCGCGACGGGGACGTTCTATCTGCACTGCTTGTCGCGCTTTCGTCGGACACAGGACCGGGCGCTGGTTGATTTCGTCGTCATCATGGGCGTCTACACCGATACGTTCGTCAAGACGGAGACCGGATGGCGCTTTGCGTCCATCACCGTCAACGTCACGCACACCAACCGACTCGATACGCAGCCGGAAACACCCGTCACGCAGGAGGAGCCCCCATGGAATACCAGACCATAATCGAGGAGCGGCATGGCGCCGTTGCCCGCCTCATCACGAACCGCCCGCGGTACAAAAACGCGCAATCGCGCCTGATGATCGAGGAGCTGGACCACGCCTTTGCCGTGGCCAACGCCGACGACGAGGTGCGCGTGATCATCCTGGCAGCAGCGGGCGATACCTTCTCCTCTGGCCATGACCTCGGGACGCCGGAAGAAAAGGAGGACATGCGCCAGCGCCCGGTCCCGAAGAAGGTCAGCGGCCAGTACGCGCTCTCGCGGTCCCTGTTTCTTGATGCCACGCTGCGGTGGCGTAACCTCGACAAGCCGACCATCGCGCAGGTGCAAGGGAAGTGCATCTTTGGCGGCTGGATGTTCGCGTCCGCCATGGATCTGATTGTGGCAGCGGATGACGCTCAATTTCTGCCGGCGTTGATGCAATACTTCTCGGTGCCCTGGGATATTCCGCTACGCAAGGCCAAGGAGGCGATGTTCCGCAGCCGCTTTATCTCGGCTGAAGAGGCCTGGCGATTAGGGTTCGTGAATCAGGTCGTCCCCCGGGCGCGACTGGACACGGAAACGCTGGCGCTCGCACGTGAGATCGCCGACAATGATCCTTTTACCCTGCGGATGGTGAAGTGGGCGACCAACGCGGCCCAGGATGCGATGGGGTTCAGTGAGGCCGTGCGCAACGCCCATTCGCACTATATGGTCCAGGGCTTCGACAGTTACCTGAAAGAGAGCTTGGAGGGGAAAGGCTTTCCGACAGTAATGCCCGGCGTGACGCGGGCGCTGAAGCAGGAGTAACCGTCCGCGC
>CAMBFS010000107.1 GCA_945865755.1 Klebsiella pneumoniae | reverse complement strand
TTGGCTGTTATCGTACGAACCTTTGATTATTCTGCTGAGAAAACTGCTTGTTGCTTTCTGGGTGTGGCAAAATAATTTTCGTGCTGGGCGAAATCGGCGAAGAAGCCTAATAAATTCAGTAACTTGAAATAAGTGTCCTGACATCAGGGCTGCGCCCAGAAGCCTTTGGCGGACGCGTCCATAATCATCTCACCCATGTTGCCGAGTACCCACTGCATAGCGATCTGCTCACGGCGACGGTGCTGGAAGAAGTCACACGCACGACACGTTCGTATTTGCTGCCCATGTCCTATCCCGAAGGGTGTCCCACGCATCCGGCCTATCCCGCTGGCCATGCCGCTATCGCGGGTGCCTGTACCACGGTGCTCAAGGCGTTTTTCAAGGAAACGCATGAACTGCCCACGCCGGTCATGTTGAGTGCGGATGGACTCGCGCTGGTGCCGTATCGAGGCCCGGCCCTCACGGTGGGCGGTGAACTCAACAAGTTGGCCGCCAATATCGCACTGGGGCGCAATGCCGCGGGCGTGCATTGGCGCTCGGACAGCATCGAAGGACTCAAGCTGGGCGAAGCGGTGGCGCGGCAGGTGCTCCGCCAACTACGGACTACCTACCCTGAGCACTTTTCTGGGTTTCGCTTTACGCAGTTTAATGGGACAGCGGTCACGGTCTAGGAGAAGTCAAAAGGCAAAAGTCAAAGGGCAAAAGGCAAAAGGCAAAAGTACGAAAGGACTGAGGACTGAGTTTGGAGACTCGGAACCCGAAACCCGAAACTCGGATATCATGTGGCCCCGTCAAACCACCCAGCTCGCTACTTTTTCGCTACCTTCTTGAGAATCATCTCGACGATCCGGTCAGCCGTGATGTTTTCCGCTTCCGCCTGGAAATTGAGGAGGCAGCGGTGGCGCAGCGCGGGCAGGGTCATATCGGCGAGGTCCTCGAAGCTAACGTTCACGCGCCCATCAAGCAACGCGTTCACTTTCGCCCCTAGCGTGATCGCTTGTGCCCCACGCGGTCCTGGACCAAAACGAAAGTATTGCGTGACTTCGGGTACCACGGGTTGGTCTGACCCTGGTGTGGCCGCCGCGATGAGGCGCGCCACGTAGTTCGCCAGCGGCGGCGCGAGCAGGACCTCGCGGACCAAGGATTTCATCTCTTCTACGAGGGCGTGCGCGCGGTCGGTTGGTAGGATTTGCTTGATCTCGTAGCGCGTGCCCGCGGTCGTGCGGGTGAGAATCTCTGTCAACTCGACCGAGGTTGGGGGGTGAACGATCAACTTCATCAGGAAACGATCCAATTGCGCCTCGGGTAACGGATAGGTTCCTTCAATTTCGATGGGATTCTGTGTCGCCAGGACGAAGAACGGAGAATCGAGACTATGTGTGTCGCCGAAGACCGAGACTTGATGTTCTTCCATCGCTTCCAGGAGAGCAGACTGTGTTTTGGGGGTCGCGCGGTTGATTTCATCAGCCAGGACAATGTTGGCGAATATCGGCCCTTGCTTGAACTCGAAATGGCGCGCGCCCGACCCGTCCGCTAATACTTGCGTGCCGACAATGTCCGATGGCATCAGGTCCGGGGTGAACTGAATGCGCTTGAAACTCAAGCCGAGGGCTTGGCTGAGCGATTTCACCATCAAGGTTTTACCCAGTCCTGGAACGCCTTCGATCAACACATGCCCACCGGCGAAAAAAGCGGTGAGCACTTTGCGGACGGCATCCTGATGACCAACAATGACCCTCCCGACTTCTTCTTCGAGGGCGGAAAAGGTGCGACGAAATTCCTTGAGACGTTCTTCGGGTGGTGTCGTAGTCATAATGTTGTTCACTTCAGAATCGTTCGATACTCCAAGGGCACGGGTTGTTTGACTTGGGCTTGATCGGGTGGGGCTTCTTTGAGGGGCGTGTTGCTGTAGGGAGTTTTCGGTTGGGTCCGGTCGGTGTTTTCCGTCAGATTTTCCCCTTCCTCCTGTGGTGCGGTGCCAAAGGGGATGCGCACTTTCACAAACCGTGCATCCTTGGTGAGAAACCCGCCCGGTTGTTCTCCCGGTTTCAAGAAGCGTTCGCCAGGAGCCCCACCCACCGTGGTGCCCGAACCTTTCTGCTCTTGCCCTGGTTGTTCAGGGTTTGGCTGGGGATTGGGTCCTTGCTTCCGTGGGTCCTGGCCAGGACCGTCTTGATCCCCCGGTTGGTTGGGGTCCTTTCCCTGCGTGCGATTGTTAGGCGATTGTTGTTGGTCCCCTTTTTGTTGGTCACCAGAGTCGCCTTGTCCGGATTGTTCCCGTTTTTCTCCTCGCTGCTCAGGCTTGGATTGATTGGACTTGATCCCCGCACCGGATTCCTCGGGTTGCTGTTGGTCGCTTTGCTTATCGCCTTGCTGTGAGCCAGGTTGCTCTTTTTGCTCTTGCTGTTGGGCATTGCCCGCGGCGGATTGGCTTGGTGTTTGCGTCGGGTCGGTGCTCTTCTTGTCCTGGTTGTTCTTGTCCTGCTGTTTGCCCTCTTGTTGGGACTGGTTGCCTTGGTCCCCTTTCCCTTTGTCACCTTTGCTCGCAAAGAGGTCGAGCTGGAACGGCAGGATTTGCGGTAACGGGAGTTCCAGCCGCTGTTTGGTTTCTTCGATCAACTTCTGCTTCTCTTCAGGAGGAATCGTCGGGTCTTTGAGTTGTTCGGCGAGGGCGAGCAATTGCGCGCCCGTGGTCTTCTCTTGCGGCGTTTTTCCATCACGCATCAGTGCGCGAGCAACGTTCGCGAGGGTTTCCAGTTCTTGGTGAGCCTGAGCACTGGGAGCAGCAGGGGAGGGTGGTGGCACAATCGCCGATTCGAGCGGCAGTAAGAACAGCACGAGAAGACTCAAGGCTGAAGCAAAGACCGTCAGGAACACCCGGCGGTCGAGGGCAAAAGGGAAGGCGCGTTGTGGACTGAACGTGGTTGTTGTTTCTTCGGTTTGGCGTTGGAGCAGCATGAGAAAAGGGCGGGAACCTTCAGTAGGGGGAATCGTCGCCAGTGTCAGAAATCGCTCTTGCCTGTCGGTCTTTTCATCAAGCAACGTCGCGACCGTAACGTCCGCGAGTGTCTTCCCGGCTCGTCGGAGTGCGAACCCCATCCAACACCCGAGCACAAGGACAGGCAGAGAGATGAAAGCGGCTGAGAGGGAAAATGCACGGACCAGGGCGGTTGCTAGTATGAGCATGGCCAGCAATGGAGGGAGGTACAGCCCGCAGATGTTCATCCGCCGCTGGCGAACCAGGCGTGTCCGGCTTTGCTCAATCAGCGAGGACGGGGAAGCCATGCGCTAGGAACGCCTCTTTTGGAACTGTTGGACAGCGCGATTATGGGAGGCGAGGTCCGAGGAAAACTCGTGCGTACCGTTGCCCTTGCCGACAAAGTACAGGTACGGACGATCAGCCGGCTCCAGGGTCGCGAGCAGGGAGTGCAGTCCTGGATTGGCGATCGGGCCAGGTGGAAGCCCAGGGATGACGTACGTGTTGTAGGGAGTCGGCGTCCGTAAATGCAGACGGGTCAAGTTGCCGTCAAAATTTTCTATGCCATAAATGACGGTGGGATCACACTGGAGCAACATCCCCTTTTTGAGCCGGTTGTGGAAGACGGCGGAGACGAGGGGACGTTCGAAGGCTGCTCCGGTTTCCTTCTCGACGAGAGAGGCGAGGGTGACGACCTCGTGGGGAGACATATTCAGCAGGTCTGCTTGACGATACATGGCCGCAGTAAATACGTGATAAAACCGCTCAATCATCTTGCCGAGGATTTCCTCGGGCGTGGCGAAACGAGAGAAATAATAGGTATCCGGGAAGAGATACCCTTCCATCCCGTGCGGTGGAAGTCCCCAGCGGTCCAGAAAGACCGGGTCCGAGTTGAGACAGAGGAAACTTTCCGCGGTGCCAAGCCCTTTATTGGCGAGGATCGTGACGATCTCTTTCATCGTCTTTCCTTCTGGAATCGTGACGATCAGTCGCCGGCTTTCGCCCTGGGTCAAGCGGCGCAACAGTTCTAGCGGAGACAGCGGCTCGGTCAATTCATACTCACCACTTTTGATCTTGCGATCGGCATTCGTCAGGCGCGCCCACCAAGAGAACACCAAGCCGTTTGTCAGCACTCCTGCGGAGACGAGCCCACGCACGATAGTCCGTACCTGCGCGCCCGGAGGGATTAACACTACGATTGGGTAAGAATGAGACGGTCCTGGGGTCGTGAGAGCTGAATGGACATACCACCCAAAGACTCCGGCTCCCAGAAGCAGGGCAAATAGGCCCCAGATCAATCCTTTTTTCATGCCAAAGCAGTATTAACACTGGTTCTGACGCAACTCAACTTTCCAGATCGGTGCCTGGGGTGAGCGAAATTTTGACTTGACTTTCTTGGATGATGCTGGCAGGGTGTGGACCTTCTTAAAGCACGTGGGGCGGCAAGTGCGGTATCGCGGCGGCGAAATGCAGGTGTTCAAGGAAAATTCTTCCCAGGGGAGGTGGCTATGAGGTACGAGCAGGGAAAGATTCGCGCCCTTCTGGCCCAACAGTCCGGCCAGATTCAATTTCTTATCATCGCCCCAATTCTGACATTATCTTTTCTCAGTTTGGTTGTGCGGACGGCAAACTCCGCCATTGATCCGTCTCTCGAAAAGAAAAAAGTCAACCAGCAACTGAAACAACGAATCCTCGAAGTCCGCGGGGCCGACCCGCAACGACTCCCGGATGTGGAAGCGCGCGTGCAAGCGCCCCCTCCTGGTAGTTGGCGGGTGGTCACGGAGCAGTCGCCACTCAGCTTTTCCTTGACTCCTCTTGCCGTGGAGACCGAGGAAAAGACACTGTCGCGGGAGCGGTCGAGCGAAAAACGGTCGGATACCTGGGAGATCGTTCACGGGAATAATTTTGGCCCGACGTTACTCGCGTATGACCCCACGATCACACCGGATAAGAAAAAGCCAGCGTTGGTCAAAATCGATAATCCTGACGAGATCAAGAAGGCGATCGCTGACACACAGGCAAAAAAACCCGTTCAATCGCCGGTTGTCACTGCCGCGTTAGCGCCTGTGCCACTGCCTGCTCCCGCGCCGGTGAAAGAAGAAGTCATTCCGTTCCCGCCGGCGCAGGTGATCCATACGATCAAGAAGCAGGAAACTCTAGAGAAGATATTCAAGCGTATTGGCATCCCCTCTAAGGAGGCGGCGAAATGGCTCTCGGCGGCAAAGAAGACCGAGGCGTTCCGTAACCTTCGTCCCAAGCAAACTCTTGCACTGAACTTCATCGAAGACAGTTTCAATCTTCAGTCCGTGGTCTACGAAATCGAACCCGACACCCGTGCGATTCTTGAGCGAAAAGCTAAGGATCGCGTCAGTGCTCGTCTCGAAGAGCCGCCAGTGCAACCAGTGCTGCTCGTGCTCGGTGGAAAGGTCACCGCCAGCCTTACGAAAACCCTACGTCAATCTGCTCTCCCAGCGCGGATGACCAAGGAGATTGCCGCGCTGGCATGGGATGTTGACCTCGCGAACCTGCGCAAGGGGGACAGTTTTAAGGTGCTGCTCGAAGCCGTGCAAAAGGGCGAGAAGATCGTGACTTACAAACGTGTGCTTGCCGCCGAAGTGACCCATGACGAAGTGACGTATGCCGCTTTTTCCATCCCAGAAGAACGTCTCTTACGCAAAAAGAAAGCAGTGGTGGTGCATTACAAGGGTGAGGGGCTGAACATCGAGAGCGACGGGGAAAAATTCCTGCAATTTCCCTTGGAATTCACGCGCGTGTCCTCCACGTTCGCTGCTTCTCGTTTCCATCCCATTCTTCACCGCTCCCGCGCTCATCGGGGAATTGATTTTGCCGCGCCACGCGGGACGCCGGTGTATAGCGTGGCCTCCGGAATAGTCACCTTCGCTGGACGTCAATCCGGGTACGGCAATCTCGTCAAAATTGATCATCCTGGACCTTACGAAACCGGCTACGCCCACCTCCAAGACTATGCGGTTGGTATTATCGAAGGGGCGGCAGTGGAGCGCGGGCAGGTCATTGGCTCCGTTGGTTCGACAGGGCTTGCGACTGGTCCCCATCTCCATTTTGAATTGTACAAAGATGGGGAATTCGTCAATCCATTCGGTGAATCGGCGATGGAAACGGCGAGTGCCTCCGAGGAAATAAAAGAAGAAGAGCCGCCTGTCGTTGTTGATCCGATTATTGCGAAAAAGAAAGAGCGGCTTGCTGAACAACTGGCGACGCTTGAAATTGGCGGTCAACAACTGACTTCACTCGTGATTCCTCTTCAGGAAGGGCCAGCCGCTACTGGTATTGCCGCGCACCGGACCGGTCGTCCAATGGCCTCTGGCAAATAGCTTATGGCTTATAGCGCGCTTCGCTCTATGGCCTATGGTAAGAGTGCCCCCCCATAGAGTGAGCGTAGCGAACGAGCCATAAGGCGATTTCCGGAAAAGACTATCCCATGTAGCCCGGATGGAGCGGAGCGGAATCCGGGGTGTCCCGCGCGGAACCTGGATTCCGCTCCGCTTCATCCAGGCTACCTAGAAACGGTATATTCATTTCGAGAAATCACCTAAGCCATAGAGTGACCGCAGGGAGCGGGCCATAGCGAAGCGAGGCATAAGCCATAAGCAGGGGTTGACAGCGCGCGCATCTTCCGGTGTTCTGCGGAATCTTTGTTACGAGTTGATTGAGCATTTTTGCTCACATAGGTGAAAACGCATGCCATACGCAGTTATTCGTACAGGTGGAAAACAATATCGTGTCACTCCAGGAGAGTTGCTTCGCGTTGAATCGCTCACTGGGGATAAAGGCAGTGACTTTACTTTTTCTGATGTGCTCCTCACCGTCGCTGACGGAGCCGTGCAGGTTGGGACCCCGTTGGTGTCGGGGGTAACCGTTTCCGCCCAGATCCTTGAGCACGACAAGGAAAGAAAAATCCTGGTCTTCAAGAAGAAGCGGCGGAAAAACTACAGCCGACAACGTGGACACCGGCAACATTTCACCGCTGTCCGAATTACAGCCATCAACAATATAGGAGGATAAGCCATGGCTCATAAAAAAGGACAAGGATCGACGCGTAACGGGCGCGACAGTCCGGGCCAGCGCCGTGGCGTCAAGATGTACGCCGGCCAAGTCGCGCGGGCGGGAAACATCCTCATTCGGCAATTAGGCACCCGCATCCATCCAGGGGTCAATGTTGGCATGGGACGCGACTACACGATCTTCGCGAAGATTGACGGCATCGTCCAATACGAACGAGTCGGCAAGGATCGCAAACGGGTCTGCGTTTATCCGCGGCAAGTGGCGGTGGCCCAGTAAGGAAAAAGAAACGGAGAAACAGGGAATGGGAGAATCGGTGACCCATCTCCCTCTCCTTCTTGTCCGTGAAACTCCGAACTGTCTTGAACTCCGAACCGCCCTCGACTCCGAACCCTCTTTGACTCCGAACCGCCTTCGACTCCAAAATGCACTTTGTTGATGAAATCCGTCTGCGGGCGAAAGCCGGTGATGGTGGCCGTGGCTGTGTCGCGTTCCTGCGCGAAAAGTATCGTCCTCACGGTGGCCCGTCTGGTGGTGATGGCGGAGAAGGTGGCAGTATCATCTTCCGCGCCGATCCCCAACTGACCACGCTGGTCGATCTTGCCCCGCAAAAACATCTCCGCGGTGAAAAAGGCGAAAATGGCAGAGGGAAAGACCAGCACGGAAAAAACGGGGAAGACCTTGTCGTCCGCGTTCCCCTTGGCACGCTGGTCCGCGATATCGACACCGGAGAACTGCTCGCCGATCTCAACATCCCATACGCGGAAGTGATCGTGGCCAAGGGCGGGCGCGGAGGAAAAGGGAACGCTTTTTTCGCCACCTCCACCAATCGCGCCCCGCGCTTCGCTCAGCCCGGCACTCCGGGTGAAGAGCGACGTCTCTTGCTTGAATTGCGCTTATTGGCCGATGTCGGGCTCGTCGGATTCCCCAACGCTGGCAAATCGACCTTGATCTCCGTGGTGTCCGCCGCCAAACCGCGCATCGCCGATTTTCCTTTTACGACACTCACTCCGCATCTTGGCGTCGTGCGCTACAGCGACGAACGCTCCTTTGTCATGGCCGATGTCCCTGGCCTCATCGAAGGCGCGCATGAAGGACATGGGTTGGGCATTCGTTTCCTCAAGCATCTGGCCCGGACTTCGATGCTCGTCCATCTGCTCGATATTTCCGACCTGACGCGCGATCCGTGGCACGACTACGAGATCATCAACAATGAGTTAGCCTGCTTTGAGGATGGCCTCGAACAGCGCGCGCAGCTTGTCGTGGTTACCAAGTTGGATTTACCCGTGACCCTGGAACGGCTCCCCGAAGTCCACGCGCAATTCGCCGAACGCGGCATCACGGTGCTGGCGATTTCGGCGGTGACGCACGAAGGCGTGCCCGCGTTGCTGCACGAGATTGTCCGTACGCTTGATCGACAACGCGCGCAGGCCGCTGCCGCTCTTGTCGTCGCTCCTCCCGCTGAATCCGTGCAGTGGGCATAGTCGTGACGCAACGGTCGTACAAGCCGAAACTTCTCCGTCGCACCCGCCGCGTGGTCGTCAAGGTCGGCAGCAGTGTGTTGTCGAGCGCTGACGGCATTCGGCGGGAGAGTGTCATCCGGTTGGCCCGCGCGCTCACGACCTTGCACGCCGAGGGCAAGGAGGTGGTGCTCGTTACTTCCGGTGCCGTGGCCGCCGGTCTCAGCGGCCTGGGCTTGAAAGAACGGCCAAAAACCATTCCCGGAAAACAAGCGGCGGCGGCGGTTGGACAGATCGCCTTGATGGCCCTGTATGAACGTGCGTTCTCCGCTGGCGATGTTCGCGTCGCGCAAATTTTGCTCACCCATGACGATCTCGCCAATCGACGCCGGTATCTCAATGCCAAGCACACCATGTTGACGCTGCTTGATGCGCGCGTCATTCCCATCGTCAACGAGAACGACACAGTGGCGGTGGAGGAGATTCAGTTCGGTGACAACGACAATCTGTCTTCGCTCGTGGCGGTCCTGGTGGAAGCGGACCTGTTAGTGATCTTAAGTGATATTGAAGGATTGTACGATAAAGACCCACGAGCGCATGCCGATGCTCGCTTGATTGCCGTGGTCGAACAGATTACGGACACACTCTTCGCGAACGCGGGTGGTGCTGGAACATTAGGGCGCGGAGGCATGGTGTCAAAACTCCAAGCCGCGCAGAAAGCCGGACTCTCTGGTATCCCGACGATCATTGCCGACGGTCGCCAAAGTGAGACGATCGCAGCAGTCTTTGATCCGGCCAGAGAAGTCGGTACGCTTTTTCTTCCAGTCGCCGATCGACTGACGAGCCGTAAACATTGGATCGCATATACGCTGAAGCCGGCGGGTGAGCTCGTGGTTGATGCGGGCGCATTGAGCGCCATTCGTGATCGTGGTCGTAGCCTGCTACCGCCAGGCGTACGGGCTGTCCGTGGCACATTCAGTGAAGGCGAGTGTGTGACCTGCGTGGATGAGACCGGACAACCCTTCGCTCGCGGGCTGGTCAACTATAGCTCGGACGCGCTCGAACGCATCAAGGGCGTGCGCACGGCCCAGGTCGAACGCATTCTGGGCTATAAGATCAGCGACGAAGTCATTCACCGCGACGATTTGGCGTTGCTCATCAATTCGGACGATCACAATCGGTAGTGCCTTTTTGTAGCGACGCTCCGATGGGGCATCTCTTTCGCATGCCGATTCCCGATTTTGTTTGTCAAAGTTCATTATGAGTCTCGTGTGCAGGCAAATCTTCGCCTGGGGTAAGTCTTTGCAAGTCCAATCCAAGGCAAGTCGTGAAAAGGTGAGAGTGCACGCCAGGTGCATTTTTTGCCACTCCGCATGTTGCTCTTGACCGCATTTCTTCCCCCGTAAAACGAGCACGGGACTGGGTTCAGCAGGGCAAAGTCTCAAGATAAGCGTTCAGCGTTCAGCGTTCAGTCGTCAGCCAGACAGAAAAACACAGCAGTTTTTGCCCAACTGCTGACATGAGGCCGAGCCATCATGGCGCGGCTCTCCTTGTTTTCGCTGAAAGCTGACGGCTGAGGGCTGAACGCTTACGTCTAAAGTTCTTTTCCTGACGACCGATAACTAACCTCGGACGACCGATTGTGCCGTTTGCCCTTTCCTTCTTCATTTTTGCCTTTTGCCTTTTCCCCTCAGATTTTCTTCCCCCGGAGGCCAACCATGCATACTCCCATCAACCCCAGCCGCTGACCCTGCCCGCCCCGTGCCGCTCAATATGGAAACGCAGCCTGACGTGGCTGCTGAACGTGATGCTCGTGCTGCTCGATGTCCCGCTGCCCACGAGTCGCGCGAGTTCCTTTACCGCCTTGGGCCCGGAAGACTTTGTCCGGAGCACTGGGGCCCCGGTACAAGAAACCCGCACCTTCACGATCACGAACCCCGGCCTGCCATACCTGCTGCGCCTCTACAACGGCGGCCAGCAAGGCCAGTATTGCCCGGTCAGCAGCGCGACCGTGATTGTCAATGGACGTACGATCTTCTCGCAGAACAACTTCAATCCCCACGTCACGCTGCTCGAAGCCCCGGTCGTGTTGGCGGCCAGTAATACCGTGGTGGTCGAACTGCGGAGCAAACCCGGTTGCGGCATCACGCTGAACATTAACGGCGACAATACCGCGCCGGTGGCCAATGCCGGACCGGATCAAAGTGGACGAGTCAACACCACCGTGACTCTGGATGGCAGCGAGTCGTCCGATGCCGATGGCGATGACCTCACCTATCAGTGGACGTTCGCCACCAAGCCCACGGGCAGCACCGCCACGCTCTCCAGCGCGACCGCCGTGCGCCCCACCTTTCTCCTGGACAAAGCCAGCGATTATGTCGTGCGCTTGGTGGTCCACGACGGCCGCGAAGCCAGTGCGCCCGACACGGTCACCATCAGTTCGATCAACTCCAAACCGGTGGCGGAGGCGGGTCCCGATCAAACCGGCCTGGTCGGCGATACGCTGACTCTGGATGGCACCGCGTCCAGCGATGTCGATGGCGACGCGTTGGTGTTTCAGTGGCGCGTGGTAAGCAAACCGGCCACCAGTACCGCCGTGGTGACCAATGGCACGGCGGTGCGGCCCACGCTCGTGCTCGACGTGCCGGGGACCTACACGGTGGAATTGGTGGTCAATGACGGAGTGGTGAACAGCGATCCCGATCAGGTAACGATCAGCACGCTCAACTCCAAGCCCGTGGCCGAGGCGGGCGGGGACCTCAGTTATCCGTTGGGGAGCACGGTCACGCTAGACGGCAGCGACTCCACCGATGTCGATGGCGATCGCCTGAGTTATCTGTGGGCGTTGACCACGGTGCCGGCGGGCAGTACCGCGACCCTCTCGGATCGGGGGGCTGTGCGTCCGACCTTTGTGATTGATAAGCCGGGACTCTATACCGCGCAGTTACTCGTCAACGACGGCGAACTGGAGAGCGAGGCGGACACGGTGACGCTGAGCACCGTGAATTCCAAGCCCACGGCGGACGCGGGAGTGGATCAGCATGGGGCGGTGAACACCACGATCACACTGGATGGGCGCGGCTCCGACGATCCCGACAATGATCCCTTGGCCTACGAGTGGAGCATCTTGACCAAACCCTTGGGCAGCACGGCGGCCGTGTCCGCGCCTACGGTGGTGCAGCCCACGTTCACGCTCGACAAAGCGGGCACCTATACGATTCAGTTGATCGTCCGCGACGGCAAACTGGACAGTACGCCCGACATGGTGACGGTCTCGACGCTGAACTCGCGCCCCGTAGCGGATGCGGGCGCGGATCAGATCGGGCGCATTGGGGTCCAAACTACCCTCGACGGTACGCGGTCGCGAGATGCCGACGGCGATGCGTTGGAGTATTTCTGGGCGCTCACGTCCCAGCCCGCAGGGAGTACGGCCACGCTCTTCAATGATACCGGAGCGACTCCCGCGTTCGTGCCCGACCTGGGCGGGCTCTACGTCGTCCAGCTCTTCGTCAATGACGGGCAACTGGACAGCGACCCGGTCACGCTGGTCATTACCGTCCCCGATCCGACGTTGAGCGATGATGACGGCGATGGGGTCACCGAACGTGAAGGGGATTGTAACGACGCGCGCGCGACCATTTACCCCGGCGCGCCGGAGCTTCCCAATAATGGCATCGACGAAAATTGTGACGGCGTGGATAGCACGGTCTTGGACGTCGGGCTGACGCCGAGCGCGTCCAGCGTCCGAGTGGGCCAGACGCTGACCATCACGATCAGCGTGCCGGGTCTTGAAAGTGTGACGCCGCAACAAATGGTCTCCGCCTTTGATCTGGATGTGCGGTATGCTCCCGGTACGCTGCAATTCACTTCTCTGGTTTTCGGGACGAGCCTGGCTCCCTCCTTCCAAATGTCACGGGGAGATACCCCTGGGCTCATTGATGTGGCCGAACTCTCTCGGCAAACAGAGGCGGGCTTAGGACAGCAGCAAGGGGACCGGGTCACGTTGGTGACGCTGACGTTTACCGCGCTGGCGGTCGGGACGAGTCCGGTGGAGCTGGTGCCGCATCCGCGCTTTGGCCAAGACATCAAGGGCTTGTTGGCGCAAGTGCTGCCGCTGCCCCTGAGTACGCCCAGCCTTGTCGTCACTGTGACCCCCTAACCGCACAAGACAGCGATACTCCATATTCAACGTAGGTAGTCCCTCCGACGAAAGGACCTCCGCTCATGGCACACGCATTTGCTTCGACTTTTTTCCGCCCGCGTCGTCCACGCCCGTTCACCACCATGGTGAGCAGCGGGTGGTGGGCGTGCCACGCCGCGTTGCGCTCGTTCATCGCGACCCTGACGATCGTGGCGTACAGCAGTCTGACGCTTGCCGCGCCAGTGCTGGGCGGAGCCGCGAGCACACCGCCCGTTCCTGTCGCCACCGAAGCACGACAGGCCGGAGGGGGATGGCTTGGGAGCATTCGGTGATTCTTACGCCCAAGAGGGCGCCCGTCTATAATGGGGGGCAACACATTTATTCCCCACATAGAAAGGAGTCTCTATGGGCGCTGCTGAGATTATCTCGTTATCCGACGTGCGTGCAAGCCGACACTGGGAGC
>CAMBFS010000106.1 GCA_945865755.1 Klebsiella pneumoniae | reverse complement strand
TTCCATCTCCGGTGGGTACTGCATCTTCAAATGACCTGCCATCCTGGGCCTCCCGTTTACGGCGTCGCTTCTCGACTCCTTACGCTCCCCGCAGGCTTATCACAGCTTCGGACTTTTGACTACACTAATTTCTGCGCCAGTCCTAAGTGGATTGATTCGCCCGTAATACCAACGCTTGCTCGCCATTCACGACGTGCGCGACGCCACGCACCACCACCCAGTGCTCACTGCGTTGGTGGTGCATTTGCAGACTCAACGATGCGCCTGGTACGACGACGATGCGTTTGACCTTGAAATTCGCGCCTTCTTCGAGGACGGTGTAGGTGCCCCACGGACGCTGGACTGTATGCGGAGTTGTGGCGACCTCGGCGCCTTGGGTTTGCAAGTGCTGGACGACTGTCTTCACCTCTTGCACACGATCTTGCGCGCACACGAGCAGGGCATCGTCGGTATCGACCACCACCATATTTTTGAGGCCAATCGTCGCCACTGGCCGGCGACTGCTATAGATAAACGAATTGTCATTCTCAAGATTGATAACATTCCCCGTCACCGTGTTCCCGCGTGCATCGTGAGGAGAGAGGCGATGGATCGTAGTCCACTCGCCGAGGTCCGACCAGCCAATATCAGCGGGAACCACAACCAGACGCGCGGCCTTCTCCAACACTCCATAGTCTATGGAGATCGACTCCAGACGCTGGTAGATGGCGGCAAGCGCGTCCTCGGTGTTTTTCTGATCGAGATTTCGCGCGATCTCCATGAGACCAGCGTGTAACGCGGGCATGTGGGTGGCGATTTCTTGCAGGATTGTTGCCGCCCGCCACAGGAAGATGCCCGCATTCCAGTAGTACAATCCGCTTGAGACATACTCCCGCGCCACTGGAAGAGAAGGTTTCTCGACAAAGCGTTCGACTTGATAGGCGGTCGTCTGTCCAGGCTGTTGCGCGAATGCTGGTCCGCGCTTGATATAGCCGTAACCGGTTTCCGGTCGGTCCGGGATAATGCCCAACGTGACGAGGAAGTCGCGTTCCTCGAGCGTCGCGGCTTCTTGTAACAGCGAAACAAAGGCACCGCGTCGTTCGATCCAGTGGTCAGCAGGCAGGATAATCATCACCGCCGCGGGGTCGCGACGTTGGATGTGCATCGCCGCCAGGCCAATAGCAGCGGCGGTATTCCGCGCCAGCGGTTCAGTCAGAACCTGCCCCGCGTCCGTCCTCATGCTCGGAAGGGCCGCCAGTTGCGACTGGACCAGGAACTGGTAGTCCTTTCCCGTGACGATCCAGACACACTGTGGGGTGACAATCGTCTCTAGGCGGGACACCGTCTGTTGGAGGAGGGTCTGGTCACCTAACAAGGAGAGAAATTGTTTGGGGAACTGCGTGCGACTGAGTGGCCACAAACGCGTTCCCCCACCACCGGCGAGGACTACGGCGTGTAACACTGGGATAACTCCTACCTTGGAATGAGCGAAACCTTCCGTATTTTTTTCTCTGGCTAACAGCTAACAGCTAACAGCTACTAGCTTCTTTTCAGGGAAACAACGCCGCGATCACTTCATCAATCGCCCGTTGTGAATCGACATCGTCCGTGAGCGAACGAGAGACGGCGACCGCGCAGGCACGCCGGGGTGGGACGCCGCGATGCATCAGTTGCCCGGCATAAATCAACAGCCGCGTGCTGACTCCCTCTTCCAACCCGCTGGCTTTGAGGTGCCGTACCTTTTCCCCGAGTCTGGCGAGGTCCAATGCCATGTCAAATTCCAACTTGCTTTCGTGGGCGATGACCTGCGCTTCTTTTTCGCGTGGCGGGTAAGTGAATTCGATGGTCACGAACCGCTGGCGGGTCGAATGCTTGAGGTCCTTGAGAATGCTCTGATAGCCAGGGTTATACGAGATGACCAGCAAAAAATCGGAGTGGGCTTCGAGGATTTCGCCTTTCTTATCAATCGGTAAAATGCGGCGATGGTCGGTCAGCGGATGAATCAGGACGATGGTGTCCTTGCGGGCTTCGACAATTTCATCGAGATAACAGACCGCTCCAATCCGTACGGCCTGCGTGAGTGGACCGTCAATCCAGACCGTCTCGTCCCCTTTAATCAAGTAGCGTCCGACGAGGTCACTACCGGTCAGGTCTTCGTGACACGCCACGGTAATCAGATTGCCCGCCAATCCGTTGTGCGCTTCCTTTTTCAATGAATGGGCCATGAACTCGACGAAGCGGGTTTTGCCACAGCCGGTGGGTCCTTTCAGCAGGACTGGTAATCGACAGTCGTAGGCGGCGTGGAAAATATCGATCTCATCGCCAATCGGGAGATAATAGGGTGTGTCTGTGGTGTGGTGTTGTATCTGTGTCATGAGCTTAACGTTTCCATGAGTTGTTGAGTGTCGGCATCAATGAACTTCACCGCCGTGGTGCCGCTGATTCCATTACTGGTCTTTGCTTCGCCAATCAAGGCGCGGAACTTCTCGAGAAAACGCTCGCGCATGTCCGGGGGCATGGCCGACATGGGAAAATTCTGGATCAGAATCCGTGCTTCGGTTGGGGTTGGCCATTCGATGGTGCTGATGCGTGGTCCCATGATGTCGTGCGTGCGGAAGAGCTTTTCGATGGCTTGCTGGAAGGGGGACAATGACGGATCAATTGAGACGGGTGACACCGGTGGGGCCTGAGAGGTGGGCGACGTGGGAGCCGAAGGGGGAGGTGTTGAAGCCGGTGTTGTTGCTGGCCCGCCGCTAAATTGGGCTAAAACCTGGTCCACCCGCTCATGCACGACTTTGTCGGTGGTTAAGGTCTTCGCCTTGATGAGGGTCTCTCGTGCTTTCTCGATGTCACCTTTCTCGTGATAGGCGACGCCAAGGTTGAAATAGGCTTGAAAGAAGTCCGGCTTTTGGGTGACGACCGTTTGATATTCCTTGATCGCGCGGTCGGTATCCTTGGCGTAGAGGTACATGGTGCCAAGATCGGTGCGCACGTTCGGGTCCCCGGGGTTCAGCGTCAAATACTTCTCGTAGTATTCTTTCGCTTTGCCGTACTCCTCGAAGTCGTAGTACACGTTGCCCACGCCACGGATGGCTGGAAGATCGTTGGGCAGGAGTTTTAGCACGTGTTGGTACGAGGAGAGGGCCGCGCTGCGATAGCTCGCGTCAATTTGTGAGGCGCGAAATTGCACCTCCGCGAGCGCGCGCCATGCGTCGGCGTCTTGCGGCGCGGCTGTGGCTTTCTCAACAAACTCAACGATGCGTTGCTTGACGTCGTCAGGCAGTGTGACTGGAGGAGTGGCTTGCGAGAGATTTTGCGAGCCGCCGCGTGCTGGTCCTCCGTCCGCCGTTGCACCCACGGTCGGGAAAGGTTGGGAGCGTAGGACAAACACCCATAAGGCGGTTCCCGCGAGCAGGTAGAAGCCCATGACCAGCAGCCCTGGGAGTACGGGAGCGCGCGCAAGCGGAGCCGCGAGTGGCGGAGCCGCGAGTGGCGGAGTCGCGGATGATGGTTGTCGTGGGGACGCGGGTGGCAGGGCCTCAGGGAGAGTGGTGCCACAGGCCGCGCAAAATTTCGCCGGTGGAAGCGTTTTGGTCCCGCATTGCGGGCAGAACTGAACTGACATGGGCAATTTCCTAGCAGTAATCACCGCGAGGGGCTAGGTCGGAGCACGCGCCTCATCTTCCCGTTGACAGTCCAGAGGCGAGGTGGTTAGGTGCTCCCGGTTCTATCACTCTGGAGGGGGCTATGGCGAAGAAAGATGTGGTCCGGCACGCGCACGTTACCGAAGGCAAAAAACTCCTTGAGCAGTGGGGCATCCGCCTAGCGCGGTTACAGGACCAGAGCGTGACGGTGGCGATGGTACAGGAGCATATCGGAAAAAATCCCGCCGCCGATGTCGCCTTGGCGGCGCTGTTGGGGAATTATCCCACGCCGGAAGTGGCGCAGGTTCTCGTCACGTGGGAGGAAAAAGCCAGCGACAAGGAACTGCGTCACGAAATTCGTCGCTCCCTGTACAAAATGTCACAGAAAGGGTTGGTCGCGAAGCGCGAGGCGCCCACGCCCGCGATCTTTGCCCCGCTTGAGCCCGAAGGGTATCTGTCTCCCATCGACGGGAGTGGTGATCGGCTGCTGTGGGTAGTCAAAGCCAAGGCAGGTAAGGGGCTCCAATACCTGTCCGCCGTGGTCAATGAACCCGAAGGATTACGTTATTTCGACTTCGCGGAGATCAATCGCAAGAAGCTGCGGCAGATACGTCAGGATTTCGCGACCCGTATGCAAATGACGTTAGTCGAGGTTCCATGGCGCTATTGCGACGCGGTGATGTACGAAGGGTATGAACGGGCCAAAGCCAGGGGGGACAAGGAGGCCGACGCCTATCTCGCGTTTCGCACGCATTTGCTCACGACCCCGGCGCAACCGGTCGAAGCGCCACTCTCGACATATCTTGATACCGAGGGCGTTGCGACTGACGCGATACTGCTCCAGACCTCCGCGCTAATGTTGCACGAGCCGGAATTCCAATTATGGATGCTTGATCACGAACGAGGGCATCATTACACGGATAAAATCTCCCAGGTGCAGGAAAGCCCGCTCATTCTCAATCGCTTTCAGCAACAAGCTCGCCTCCAGACGGTGATCGACAGCGCCACGATCGAGGTGTTTGAGGGCGCAGCGGGCGTGGCGTACGCACGTCGTCTTGAGGAGATGGCGCTCTATCTTGCCGCGGGTGCTCGAATCGAAGCGGCCAAACGCGCATTGGCCGTGTCCCTGGCGCTCAAGCGGAGTACGCAAGGCGGCAAGGGGATTCCCTTCTGCGAGGAACTGATCCGCCAGAGTATCGCCATGCACTATCACGAAGAAAAGCAACATGAGAAAGAAGAATCACACGGTTCGTTGATTATGCGACCGTCGGAGTTCGCCGCGCGTGTGCAGGCCACACGCGGGCAGCGACGTGGGGTACGGTAAAAGAAGTAGTCAGTAGCCAGTAGTCAGTAGCCAGTAGGGTGCGCTCCGCGCACCAACATCTCCAGTGCGCCCTACGACTCTAAAAATAAGGAGGGAGCCATGCCACGCCCTTCACCAGATCGAGTTAGCCAGTTCCCCGCGCTCAACGGGGGAACGATTCTGTCCTGTCCCCAGTGTGGGATGGGACTCTACATGCTCACCAAGAAAGTGACCCACGATGGGACTTTCGAGGGGTCGGTCAAACCCCTTGTTGGCGTGCCTGAGTACACGCGCGGGTCGCTTCCCAAAAAATGCCCACTCTGTCAGACCGGAGAATGGTGGTACCCTCCCGGAACCGTCTATACCTTGCAGCATGGCTGGGTGTCCTAAATTCCCTCTCCCGGCTGGGAGAGGGTGAGGGTGAGGGGGATCAAAAAATCCTTTCCTTATGGAAAAACTATGAACAGCAATACCTCGCAAACAATCACCGGATTTCATGTCCACGTCTATTTTGATTCACCCACCCGTGCCGCGGCCTTGGGCGTGCGGGATGGACTCGCCGAGCGATTCGATGTGGAGCTGGGCCGTATTCATAACCGGGCCATGGGGCCGCACCCCAAGTCGATGTATCAAGTGAAATTCGCGCCAGACGAGTTGAGCGCGCTGCTCCAGTGGCTCATGCTGAATCATGCTGGTCTTGATGTCCTCATCCACCCTGAGACCGGTGATGACATCGCGGACCACACCGTCAATGCGTTGTGGCTTGGCGAAAAACTCGCCTTGAACATTGAGTTTTTGCGAAAATTCGCGGCAAAGACACTGGAAGAAAAAGCAGCCTCACGTTGAAGCGGTGAGACGAACCATCCACGCTTCACGTATCACGCGTTACGCTTCATCCCTCACGGTTCTCAACGATTAACCCACACTAAGGAGGAGTTACTATGGCAAGTCCACAACTACAGATGGCCCTTGATGCGTTCAAAATGATGGGCGAGAAAATGGCGCAGGCGGGAAACGATCTCAAAGCCCTGCGTGGCGTCATGGAAGGGATGTCAGGCTTTCCTTCAGCCGGAGAAACGAAGTGCACCCCAGTGCAGGCCGGCGGTGTCCCTGCTGAATGGATTTCCGCGACTGGTGCCGCCGATGATCGCGTAATTCTGTACGTGCACGGCGGTGGCTATGTGATGGGGTCCATCGCCACGCATCGCGAGCTGGTAGCACGGCTATCCAAAGCGTCAGGCGCACGCGGGTTGGCATTGGATTATCGTCTGGCTCCAGAGCATCCATTCCCGGCTGCGGTTGATGATGCCCTGGCGGCTTATCGTTGGTTACTCTCACAAAACATTAAACCGGCAAACATTGTGGTTGCTGGTGACTCCGCTGGTGGCGGGCTGGCGGTGGCGACCTTGCTCGCTATTCGCGACGCGAAACTTCCTCTCCCTGCTGCCGGGGTGGGTATTTCTCCCTGGGTGGATATGGAAGGGCTGGGAGAGTCGATGACGACCAGAGCGAAAGCCGATCCCGTCGTGCAGAAGCAAGGCTTGTTAGGGATGGCACAACTCTACCTTGGTGGCAAAGATGCGAAGTCGCCACTCGCGGCACCGTTGCACGCGGACCTTACTGGGCTGCCACCGCTCCTCATTCAAGTGGGGGATGCGGAGACCTTGTTAAGCGATTCCACTCGCCTGGCTGAGAAAGCCAAGAACGCGGGCGTCAAAGTGGAGTTGGAAGTGTGGCCCGAGATGCCTCACGTCTGGCACCTCTTCGCGCCGTTTCTGCCGGAAGGGCAGCAGGCGATTGAGAAGATCGGGAAGTACGTGCGGCAGATCACCGCCTAAGACGACTAAGGGTGAAAAGGGTCAATGGGGAAAGGGTGAAAAGGAATATCTCGGAACATGATCCCAATGTTCTGTCCGTTTTTGCTCTTCCCCGATTCTCCTTTTTCCCTTTTCGCCTCTTACCGACTGAGTGGTCGATGCCCCCAGATACTGCCCCCTTGGTGGTACAGCACCTGCCAGGTGCTGTCATCGACCACGCGCCCACCCCAACCGTATTCGACCTCAAACCCCGACGGCGACACCAGATAAAACGAAAACATCTGATCGTTAGTGTGACGCCCTAGCCCCCGCGAGATCGGTATTCCTTGGTCCTGACACAGATTGAACGTCGTGCCCACATCGTCGAGCGCCCGGGCTTGTAACATGAAGTGATTGAGACGCTTGGGCGGATTCGGCGCCGCGTAGAACGCGATGGTGTGGTGACGAGGATTGCAGTGGAAAAATGCCAGTCGCAGTTGCTGGCCAGTGGTCGGGCGCACGACCTCGACGAAATCACTGATACGCATGCCCAGGACATCACGATAAAAGTGAATGCTCTTCTCAAAGTCATCCATGGTGATGACCATGTGACCGAACCCATGCTCACCCGCGACAAAGCCGGAGATCGGACGTGGCGATTGAAACGGCGCGTTATACGCCATCAGCGGTCCGTAAAAAATCTCCATCGCAATGCCACTGGGATCGCGAAATGCCATCAGGTTGATGACGCCCCGCGCCTTGGCTTCGGCGGGCGTGCCCTGACGCACTTCGGTGCCCGCGGCTTTGAGTTGTTCGGCCACGCGGGATAACGCATGTTCATCAGTCACTTCCCAGCCGATATACGCGAGATCATCCTTCCCGGTCGGGTGGACTAGCAGACGGCGCTGGTACTCGTCATTGCGGAGGAGCAAAGTGCCATCCGCTTCGCGGCCACTGATCTGCAGTCCCAATGTTTGCGTGGCGAACTGTTCCCATTGGCCGATGTTGCTGACGCTCAATCCCAAGTATCCGAGTTGCGTGATGCATTCCATGATTGTCCTCCTTATAAGTGGCGCTACTGTACTGTGGGCTGGTGGGAGACTCAAGCGTGAGGCCATGTGTCTCCCGCCTTGTTATCCAGCTTTACGGGCAACGATATTGAGCCGCACGTAATCAATCAGCGGTTGCCCGACTCGGCGCATGACCGTGTCGGCCACCGCCTCGGCGAAAGGCCGATGTTGATCCTGGGGAATGCGCAAGAGATGTTGCCCCAACACAATCGTGCCAAGATAGTCGGCGAGATGATCTCGTGAGGTCAGGACGGTAGGTTCCGGGTTGAGCCAGGTGTGAATATCGACAAACCCCGCGCGCGTGAGTCGTTCTTGTGTCACTTCCGGGGTGGCGTATTCCCAGGGACTATCCCAGCCCGCGAAAGCAGAGGCGTAGGCTGGCGACCGCATCACTTCTTCGATTGCAGCCATCACTCCGGCGATATTGGTGGCGCCGCCACACTGAGCCACCAATTGCCCTCCCGGCTTCAGTGCTTTCGCGAGTTGAGTAAACAGTTTGTTGTGGTCACGGATCCAATGAAATGTGGCGGTGGAAAGAATCGCATCCACCGGTTCGGGAAGTGCGAGAGTGGTCAAATCAGCGGCGATCAACGTCACCCGAGAGTCGTGAGCAAAACGCTCCTTCGCCTGTTCGACCATCGCCACAGACGCATCCACACCGATGACGTGACCGTGTGGCAGCTTCGCCAAGAGTTGTTCGGTGACACGTCCGGTGCCACATCCCCCATCAAGGACAGTTTCGGTTCCTTGCAGTTGTAACCGTTCTAGCACTTGCCCACCCCAGCGGGTCATGGGGTCAGCAAGTCGTTCGTATTCGCCAGCGTTCCATTCGTGCGGCATGATGTTCCTCATTTCCTCCGTTGTCAGCGATTCTTAATGAATCATGGTTTCCCGCGCGGGTCCAACAGGTCCAAAGTCTAATGTCCAAGGTCCAAAGTCAAAAAAGGTTGCGCGTTGACACGAAGGCAGAGTCAAAGTTTTTATTTTTGCCATAAGCCATTTGCCATAAGCCATAAGCCATAAGCCGCGGTTCGGGGTTGCAATGGTTATTCCTTTGCTCTATTCGTGAGCCCTGTGTGAGGGACCACTACAACAGGACTGGAACTGGGGAGGCTGTCGATGGTGGTGATGGTTCTGGCTTTTTTCGTACTCTGGAGTGTGCCGCTGCGCGTCTTCGCTGAAGATACGCATGTTCCCGGCGGCAGTCGCATCGCGCTCGCCAACTTTGATACCGACCCCCCACTCACCTTTCCCCAACAATGGCAAATCCACGGCGACGAAGAGACCGCACGTGACGTGTATACAGTCGTCGCCGAAGAAGGGAACCAATTTCTTCGCGCCTACGCGGACAAACAGGATGTACAGATTGGTATCTCTCGCTTGATCAAGGCAAAGGAATTTCCGCACCTGCGATGGCGATGGCGGGCGAAACAACTGCCGCCCGGAGCGAATGAGCGGGCGGTGAAAACCAATGACTCCGTGGCCAGCGTCTACGTCATATTTGACAGCAAGCTCTTTCCCCGCGCCATCAAATACGTCTGGAGTTCGAGTCTTCCAATTGGGACGCGGTTCATCAGTCCGGTGTACTGGCGCTCTCATACCGTGGTGCTCCAGAGTGGGGCCACACAAGCGAACAAATGGCAACTGGAAACGGTCAATTTCTATCACGATTACAAGACACTGTTCGGGGACGAACCCAGCGCCGTGCTCGGCTTCGCGGTTCTCACCGATTCGGATATGACCAATAGCATCGCGGAAGCCGATTACGATGATTTCGCGGTCCTCTCCGAGGCCGCGGTTTCAGCGGAAGAAGGCAGCCGCGCAGCAGTCCAGCCCGTGCCGGCAACGGACGGCGGACAGTAAAAAAAGAAGGGAAGAACTATCGTGGCACTGTCACAGACTGAGATTCAAGGAAAAATTCGCGCGCTCCCAGGCTGGGAATTGACGAAAAGCAAAGCGATCCAGAAGAAATTCACGCTCGGCGGTTTCAAGGAGGCCCTCGCTTTCGTCAATCAGGTCGGCGAGCTCGCCGAGAAATTCGATCATCACCCCGACATCACCGTCAATTACAATAAAGTCACGCTCAATCTGACCACGCATAGCGCTGGCGGCTTAACGGCCAAGGATTTTGATCTCGCCACCCATGTCGAAAAGATTGGGAAGCCCGAGGAAAATAAAGCGTAAAGCGTAAAAAAACATTTTCTTCCTCGTTCCGTTTCCCATTTTACGTTTTATTCTCAACTCTCAACTCTCAACTCTCCCCGTGCCTCTGCATACCCGCATTCTGATCGGTCTCGTGGTTGGTGTCGTGGGTGGATCGTTGAGCCGTCTGCTCTTCGGCGACCACCCGCTGCTCCAATCCCTGACGACCTACGTGACCGAACCGGTTGGCCGCTTGTTCCTCCGGCTCATCTTCATGGTCGTGATCCCCTTGCTGTTCTCGGCGTTGGCGCTGGGCGTGGCCGGGCTTGGGGACATGCGCACGCTAGGCCGTATTGGCCTCAAGACCTTTATCTATTCGCTCGCCGTAACGGGGATTTCCGTCGTCATCGGCTTGACGTTAGTCAACCTCTTCCGCCCAGGAGCGCATTTGACGCCGGAAACCCGTGCCTCGCTCCAACAGGCAATGACCACGCCTTCCCCGCCTCCTCCCAGCGCATCCACTGACAACCCGGTGCTGCGCGTGATGATGATGATCGTGCCCGATAATCCCATTCGGGCCGCGGCCCAAGGCGAAATGTTGGCCGTGATGTTCTTCTCGTTGATGGTGGGCATCGGCATCGCCATGTCGCCACGCGCGAAAGTCGAACCGTTCATTCAGGTCCTGGAGGGGCTGTATGAAGTGGTGATGCGACTGATTGAAATCGCGATGCGCATGGCCCCGTATGCGGTGGCGGCCTTGCTGTTTACGCTGACGGCGCGCTTTGGCGCGGGCGTGATGAAACCGTTGTTGGCCTACATGGCCGTGGTGATCGGCGGACTCGCGTTGCATCTGTTGGTGACGTACTCCGTGATTGTCCGCTATTGCGGCGTGCGCCCCGGATTTTTCTTTCGCCAGATCAGCGAAGTGATGACCACCGCGTTTTCGACCAGCTCCAGTAACGCCACGCTCCCGACCGCGCTCCGTGTGGCGCAAGAGAAATTGGGGATCCCGCGAGACATCGCGTCCTTTGTCCTCACTTTGGGCTCAACCGCGAATCAGAACGGCACCGCGTTGTTCGAGGGAGTCACGATTCTTTTCCTCGCGCAGTTCTACGGCGTCGATTTAACCTTTGGGTCGCAAGTACTGGTCGTCGTGGTGTCCGTCCTCGCGGGGATTGGAACTGCGGGAGTCCCTGGTGGGTCGTTGCCGTTGATGGTGCCAATCCTCCAATCGGTTGGGATACCCGGAGAAGGCATCGGCATTATTCTCGGCGTTGATCGCATTCTCGACATGTCACGCACAGTGCTGAATGTGACCGGCGATGTGACCGCCGCCGTCTATGTCGCGCATTCCGAAGGGCGGTTGCCGCCGACCCCAGAGACAGAAAGCTAAGCGCTGGTCCGAGACGTGCACGAGACTGTCCCCAGTCATCCCTGCCGAAACGTATCACAGGCATCCACCGTGCCCTTCTGAAAACCCGTGCGGAACCATTGCTCACGTTGCGCCGACGTACCGTGCGTGAACGCATCCGGGTTCACATGTCGTCCCGCCATCCGTTGTAACCGATCATCACCAATGGAAGCCGCCGCTTTCAGTCCCTCCTCAATGTCCCCTTGTTCCAAGATCGCGCGCTGATTCTCCGCATGCCGGGCCCAGAGCCCCGCGTAGCAATCCGCTTGTAGCTCCATACGGACAGACAGGGCATTCACCTCCGCTTCGCTCCCGGCGCGACTTTGTAATTGGCGAAGTTTCTTCTCGGTGCCGACAATGTTCTGGATATGATGCCCAATCTCATGGGCGATCACGTAGGCGACCGCGAAATCGCCAGAGGCTCCCAGGCGCTGCAATTCACCGAGGAAACTCAGATCGAGATACACCTTGCGGTCGCCGGGACAATAGAAAGGACCGGTCGCGGACGAATTCATTCCACACGCCGACTCCACCCCATCGGAAAAGAGCACGAGCTTTGGTGGCGGATACTGTTGGCCCGCCGTGGAGAACATTTGTCCCCACACATCTTCCGTGCTGCCGAGAATCACCGAGACAAAATCGGCGTTCTCATCATTCTCGGCGGGCCGAGGCCGCGACTGTTGAGGTTGTTGAGATTGTTGCGGAGCCGATGGCAACCCGGATTCGATCATCTGTAAGACTTGCAACGGATTCTGACCAAGCAACAAGCTGACGACGAACACGACCACGATCGCGCCGCCACCGAGCTTGAGGCCTCCAGGTCCGCGCGGCGAACCGCCTCCGTACCGAATATCCTCGACGTTTTCACTACGCCGCCCTTCTCTCCATCGCATGCGTGTTGCCCCTTTCTGGTGTGGCTGTGATTGCGCCACATCATAGCTGGAAGCGGGCAGGAGGCAAGCAAAATGGTGAGGGGGCGGGTGCATCTCAAATTTCTGGCAGCGCTGGTGGGGAGTCAAAAAAGGGCTTCGACAAGCTCAGCACGAACGGAAAATCTTCAACGATCTCACCCCCTGCCTCCGTTCATCCTGAGCTTGTCGAAGGGTGAACGGCGAATTTACGGCATGCTTTCCGCGAAATTGCCAGAAATTTGATATGCACCCTTTTCCTGTTTTTCCCTTGACACGACCTCACCAGAGTGTTGTATGAGCGCAGGACTTATTCTTTTTCTACTTTTGCCTTTCTTGTCTTCAGGAGGAACTCACCGTGCATGGAATCTTCCCCTCCCCCGAAATCACTGATTGTGTCATTCTTCTTGCTCCTGCTCCTGTTGAGTTGGGGCGCACCCGCTGACGCCACCCCACGGATCACGAGTATCACGCCGTCCTGCGCGGTGCCCAGTGACCAGACTCTCCTGACCGGCACAGGCTTCGGGGCGCAGAACGTGACGGTCACGGTCAACGGCGTGCCCGCCACCGTCGTCAGTGCCACCGGCGCGCGGGTCACCTTTGTCATTCCCACGGGTGTGGCTTCCGGTATCGCAGTCGTCAAGGCCGCCAATCCTGGCCAGCAGGGCGGGACGATCGCGCTGCGCATCAAAGGTCCAGAAGTCTGCGGCAATACCATCGACGAGGACTGTGACGGCCAGCTCAATGACCCCGACGTATGTACGCCCGTCAATCACGCTCCGACCGCGCATGCTGGTCCTGATCAAACCGTGCCGGTCGGGAGTCTGGTGACGTTGGATGGATCGGG
>CAMBFS010000105.1 GCA_945865755.1 Klebsiella pneumoniae | reverse complement strand
CCCCCCCGCGTCTCGAATATCTCGACTGGTATCGACGCCGAACCTCTCACAATGATCGGTGGGCGGACTGGGACGGCGCCGAGCGACAGCGTGCGTTTCGGGCGCGACTTCGTCAACGCTATCCACGCTTGTGGGAAAAGGGAATCCCTCACATTCAGCCTCGTCAGCAGCAACCAATGGCTTCCGTGCCGCAAGAGTTGCCGTGGGACAATGCACTGCGAAAAAATAACCCACGGCTCCTCTTGCTCATTCCGTGGATGACGTGTGGGGGAGCGGATAAGTTCAATCTCGATGTCGTTACGCAACTCACGCAACGCGGATGGGAAGTCAGCATCGCGACCACGCTCCCTGGAGACTCGCCCTGGTTCCCGCGCTTCGCGCGGTATACCCCGGATATTTTTATCTTGTCGCACTTCTTGCGCTTGGTGGATTATCCTCGCTTCCTTCGCTATCTGATCCAGTCTCGTCAGGTCGAGGCGGTCTTGATGTCAAACAGCGAGTTTGGCTATCTCTTGCTGCCTTACCTGCGTGGGCATTGTCCGGAGGTCGTCTTCCTCGACTTCTGTCACATGGAAGAGACCTATTGGAAAAATGGTGGGTACCCCCGTATGGCGGTGGAGTATCAAGCCCTGTTGGACATGAATGTGGTGTCCTCTGAACATCTGAAGACCTGGATGACTGAAAACGGCGCGGATCCCCAGCGCATTCGCGTTTGCTCCACCAACATTGACACCACCTATTGGCGCCCGGACCCGGAGCTGCGGGTGAGGGTTCGGCGTGAGCTGAAGATCGAGGAAGGCATTCCCATCATTCTCTACACCGGGCGGATATGTGAGCAGAAACAGCCGCGCGTGTTCGCTGAGACGATGCTCCGGTTGAGCCGGAAGGGATTGCCCTTTTTTGCGCTCGTGGCGGGCGATGGCCCGGATTTGGAATGGGTGCGCGCTTTTGCCAAGAAACACCGGCTCAGTGACCAGGTCCGTCTCCTGGGGACGGTGGCCAATGATCGCGTGCGAGAACTGATGATGGCCGCTGATCTTTTTTTCTTGCCCTCACTGTGGGAGGGAATATCCTTGTCCATTTTTGAGGCGATGGCCTGTGGCCTGCCTGTGGTAGGGGCTGACGTCGGAGGGCAACGTGAGCTTGTGACGCCGGACTGTGGCATACTTCTGAAGCGGGGTGACGAACTTGATGAAGTCGAGCGCTATGCGGAAGCACTTGCTTCACTCCTGTCGGATCGAGAACGGCGTCAAACAATGGGCCAGGCGGGGCGTCTCCGAGTAGAGGCCGCCTTCCGGTTAGAGGACATGGGCGAGCGGATAGCCGCGCTCGTCACCGAGGCGATACGGCTCGGCTCTACCCAATCCCGACCGCCATTTGGGCCGGCGGTCGGGAGGGTCTGCGCGGTGCAAGTGGTGGAACATTTGCGCTTGGTGGCGGTGACTGACTGGTTATGGCAGGAGCGAGGTTCGCAAACCGCGGGGGCGATCTCCTTGAGCCTCGGGGGGCCGTTGCCCAGCAGCCGGTGGCGGACCGCTGCGTATTTCGCGCTCCGACGCCGTTTCTTGTCGTATTATGAAAATGCACTCAAGCGGGATATGAAATGGCTCTTACCGTTGAAGAACCGTATTAAAAAAATGCTCTTGCGTGGAAACTCGCTGTGAGCGATAGCCACGATGTTTATATCGGCACCGTGTGCAAATGGGCAATCGTTCAGGAGTGAAAGAACCCGCACTTGGGGAGTACGAACGAAGTTCCCTAGGCTCGCCAGTGTATGAAGAGGGAGGTCGAAATGTCCGGTGTTTTTCGTTGCTACCGAAGTCCTTCGATTCCTCGTGTTCTCGTGTTGTTGCCTTGCCTCCTGTTGCTGAGCGTGGCACTCGTTGGGGTGGCTTGTCATCAACCGAAGCCTGAAGGAACGGCTGCGTCCGTTCCTTTGACTGAAAGGTATGTTGGGTTTTCGGTCTTCGCTCCGGATTGGCCACAAGAAAAAAATTTCACGAACGAAGCGGACCGCCTGCGGGACCTTGAGGAGCAAGGCTATTTGGTCGCGCACCACACTTCCCGTCTGTATGGGAACATGGTCCGCGTTCCGATTTCGCTGTCGGGAGTATTGGGGCGGGATCCTCTCGTCGAGGTGAATCCAGAGTTTGCCACGAAACCTGTGTATCAACTCGACGAAGCGGTGTTCAACGCCGCGCTTGATCGGCTCCGCGGGGAACTCGCGGCGAGTCAGGCCGCCACTGAAAAGGAGTTTGGCGCGGAAGGAGAATTGGGAGGGTGGAAATTTTGGGATGCGGTTTTTTCTGGCATTCAGAAATATAATCAGACGGTTGCTTCTTCTCCACCAGGGAAATATCGCCCTGTGTTCGTCGATCTGGTGCTGGTTGGGACAGCGCCCGCGTTGATCCTTGAAGCGCTCACTGGGAGAGAAGCGAAGTCCGCCTCCGAGTCTTTATCAGGGGACGCGCTGTGGGCCTCCTATCGTCGCCTCCAACTCACGTTTATCCGGAAACTGATTCAACGCTATGGCAAAGGCTATGCCCAGCAGGACGTTCCCGCGCTTTTCCCCGTGGTGGTTGCGCTCGAGCTCTTCAACGAGCCTGACTATGAGTGGCTCCCCGATGAGGTCAAGATTGAAAAAGCGCGCGATCCTGACAGGTATCCCTGCGATAAATATATCTCGCAGTTGCATCTCCCACAGATTCCAGACCACGATCTTCCCGGAAAAGGATGTGTGCGACGACACGGAATCTATCAAGAGCAAGATTTAGGATTCGCGCCCGCGCCCGTCGCATTACGGGACTTTCGGTGGGGAACGAAGTTCGACAAGTATGTCGCTGCCTTCGCCGATTTTCATGAACACGCGTCCGTGGCCGCGAAAGACGAAATCACGCGAGGTGCTGCTGAGGTGCGTGTCATTTCCTCCGCGGTGACGAGTGTGAATCTCGATTGGTTTCGCCGGATGTTCCTGGTGAACCCCCATACTTTTCGCGCCGTCGATGCGGTCGGGATCCATCCCTACCATTGGCCGCGGCATGATATTCAGGACATGCGGTTTATCGGGCCTCCCTTCGAACAAGAATGGACGACCCTGTCGCCTCGAGAATTCGCCAGGCAATACGCGAAACGGTTTGATTTTTTCACGATCCTCGCGGCGCTCATTTCTCAGCCGACCCCCGAAAAAAGCTACGGATTGTCGGGACACCCGATCTGGATCACGGAATTTGGCATTCCCACGAAAAAGATCGGGCGGGATAATCCCGAGGAAATTTTGCAGCGCTATTCCCTGGCGATTTATGACCGGCGGACACCAGTCCCCAAAGGGCTGAGAGCCATCATCTGGGAAGATAAATGGGAAGCCTTTTTTGACCAAGTTTCGCCTGAGTTCCTGAGACAGAACCGTATCGAAGCGTTTTTTATCTACACCCTGCGGGAAACCGCGGAGAACGAAACGAGCGATAATAATCACAGTAATTTTTCTGTGTATCGCTCCGATTGGTCGAGCCGTCTGGCTCCAGAGACGCTCAATCGGATGGCGGACTTCTTTTTACGGCTGCGCGATGGGTGACAGGGCAATAATAGCGAGCGCTCTGCCGAACGGCGCTGCTCCTGGGACAGCCGCATGAGGGCTGGAAGCACGCGTGCGACGCTGAACGGTGGGTAGCTTACAAATCACTGAGTTCTCGTATGATTTCGCTTTTGATTTCAAATTTCTCTTTGTATTCCGGGTACAGTCCGACAAAGGTATCCGATAGTCTCTTCAGATCATTCGCCCTGAAGTGGGTGTTCTTCTTATAAATGGTGGCGGTACTGCCGTCTTCGAGTGCGAAGGCAAAAGGGAGTCTTTCGTACGATCGTCCCAACCCTTCGCCCTTGAGGAGTTCTTCCGCGAGTAGGCCGACCACCCGCTGATTCTCCGGCGCAAGGTGATACCCCACTGGATTTGTGACAACGACATACTGAGCCTGAAAAAATTGTAAGGGGAACCCCTCACGTTTGTCCACATCGTACGTATAGAGGAGATTCCGCTCCAAATTCACCAGGGCAGGGGTAAAGGTGTGACACCCGCTTCTCGCGATATCCCCGTTGAGTGTCCACGAACTGGTCAGGACATAGATTTTGCCGTCCGAGTCGCGCGTGAGCGTGTCCAGCGTCAGGAGGAGGTTGCGCACCTGATCCAAATCCTTCCTGGTGAGCGGATAAAAGTAGCGCTCTGGGAAAGCAAAGATTGCCGGACTGAAAAAATCACGCACCCCTGGATGGAACACGCTGAGGAAATTGGCGACACCAGCCACAATCAGTCCACTGACAAAGGTCCGCTTGAGCAGCGGCGTCCGCAGCCACGAACAGCACTCCCGCAGAAAAAAAGCGGTGAGGAGAAAGAGGGTGGCTGACACCCAATAGAAATGATGAATACCCATGTCTTGCGTGCGCGTGAACAGGATAAAAGTGACGGCGAACTGAACCGCGACAAATAAGGCGATACGCCTTGTCCTCTCCTTTGCTGACATGAGCAAAAGGCCAGCGACTGAGGCCACAACGAAGGGTATGCCAAAATACTCACAGAGGTAGCCGACATGTGAAAAAAGAGAATTGCCGGTGCGGTAGGCAGCGTAGACGTCTCGATAATTGGTTGTCAGCATCTCTACCGCAATGGGCGTGGCAATGGCGAAGAACGAGAGGACGGCTGTCGCACCGATGAGCAGTATGTTCTGGCAACGGAGCTGCACTGTTTTCATGGGCGTTCGGTCGAGCAGTGGACTGACCAGAGCGGCGACCGACATGGCGCAGAAGAACCCAACGACCCAATAGGCGTACCATCTCCTCAGTAGGATCAAGAGGCTCAGCAGGAAGCCCAATGCGATCAAGTGCCGAGGAGTCTGTTCCGCGAGATCATGGCGGAAATACAGCATGAGCACTATGAAGATGATATTCAGTCCGACGACATCAACATAGCCTCGCAAGACGGGTGCCCATAACTGCGGACAGAAGGCGATAACCGAGATGGCAACGAGTGTGAGGAGGAGATCGTTACCTTTGTTCGTCCGCGCGTCGCCGCCATGGATTGCGGCCATCAACCGAGTGAAGAAGACGATAGCGGGGAACGCAAAGCTGGCGGCGATTGCGAGAATATAGGCGATCCGGCTTGGGCCAAGGACGAAGTACGCAGGCATCTGAAAAAGCGTCGGCAACATGTTGTAGTCGTTCTTTCTAATAGAAGCGATTACAGAACCAACTGCTTGGAATGGTCGGTCCGCGAGCTGCCAGCCAAGGAAACGATAAGAGGAGTGGTATCCCTGGTAATCCCAGAAGTAGATGTACCGTTCCTGGCCTACGTACCAGATGAGGAAAAGAGTGAGAAGCGAAAACGGAGCGGAAAACAAAAAAAATCGCCGGAAGTTCACGTTCTGTTCTTCCATCGTGGAAATGACAACCCGCACCCTATATGGAGTGTCGCGCTCCGTGCAAGAGCGAGCGGTGTCAAAAACGTGTCGCGGACCAACATCCTATTCGGACGCTGGTCAATAAGCCATTCGTGGGAAAAGAGAGATGAAACGGAAGCTATCGGAGTGCGGCGGCGAGCTTCATGCCCCTGCTGAGCAGGGGTGCCATCATCACGAAAAACGCTTCATCGGAGCACCGCTTGAGCGGGTCTTGGAGCTGGCGTTTGTTGATCCGTAGCACGGGCTTGACCGTGATGACGGATTGCAAGATCGGACAGTAGGCATGGTCCGCGGTTTTTCCATCCGATTCGCACCCATGCCGCCTGAACAATTGCCTTATGGGCGTGTGCGCTGCATCATGGCGCACCATAAAGGAGAAGGAGACGTATGAGTGTCGATTTGGCTTCCACAGTGAGTCCGCGCGGCAGTGGGCAACTTCCCGTGCTGTCTGTTGTCCTGCCGATCTTCAATGAAGAAGCGATTATCCCGGAACTCCTCCGGCGGTTGCATGGGACGCTCGCGAGCTTGTCCGCCTCGTATGAAGTCATCTTCGTGAATGATGGCAGTCGCGACCGGTCGCTGGAGCTGCTCGCTGTCGCGGCGCGACAAGACCCACACTTCAAGATCATCGACTTCTCGCGTAATTTTGGCCATCAGGTCGCGATCACGGCGGGCATCGACTATAGCGGTGGGGAGGCCGTGATCGTGATGGACGCGGACCTCCAAGATCCACCCGAAACAATTCCTGCCTTAGTGGAAAAATGGCGCGCAGGGTTCGACGTGGTCTTTGCGGTACGGGAGGAGCGAGCAGGAGAGAGTCTGTTCAAGCGCGGCACGGCCTCGCTGTTTTATCGGCTTCTGAAACGGGTAGCTCGCATCGATATTCCCGCTGATACCGGGGATTTTCGTCTCATGAGTCGCCGCGCGGTTGACGCACTCAAGTCTCTCCGTGAACGACATCGCTTCGTCCGTGGCATGGTGAGTTGGGTGGGGTTTCGACAAACGGCGGTGCGCTACCAGCGCGAAGCGCGGTATGCGGGGATCACCAAATACCCGCTGCGGAAGATGTTGTCCTTCGCGATGGATGGCATCGCCTCTTTCAGCTTCGCCCCGTTGCATCTCGCGACATACCTGGGCGTAAGTGCGGCTGGGGTGAGTTTTTTCTATCTCGTCTACGCGCTGTGGGTTCGGTTCTTTACCGATCGGGCCGTCACCGGATGGACGTCGCTCATCGTGGCGGTGCTGTTTGTTGGCGGGGTGCAGTTGATTACGCTTGGGATTATTGGTGAATACATCGGCCGCATTTACGACGAGAGTAAACAACGGCCCTTGTACATTGTTGCCGATACGGTTGGGTTCAAGCCGGTCGTGACGCGCGCCTCTTCTGGTGTGGAGCGACAGTGATCAGGGCTGATGTTATGAAAGAAGTCATCGTCATTCGCGGCAACAATGAGCACTCGCATGGATGACGAGGAAAGGTTGCTTTCATGCGCATCGTCCATGTCGTCCAAGGGATGCCACCAGAAAGTTTAGGTGGGACGGAAATGTATGCGGGGCATCTGGCTGGTGCGCTTCATCGCCGTGGGCACGAGGTCCAAGTTTTCACTCGGCTGAATGATCCCCAACGACCTGAGTATGGCGTGGATACCGTGAGTTACGACGGGCTCGCGGTCACGCGCATCAACAACACGTTCACACACCTCAAGACCTTTGCGCACAGTTACCAGAACCCAACAGTCGCCCACGTCTTTGGGCGGTTCTTGGATACCAGTGCGCCAGAGATCGTGCACTTTCATCACCTCATGTATCTCTCCACGACGTGCATCCACGAGGCGGCACGTCGTGGCATCCCGGTGGTGATGACCCTGCATGACTACTGGTTGATTTGCCAGCGCGGGCGGTTTCTGAAACCGGACTTGTCTCAGTGTAGCGGACAGAGTGATGAGGGATGCGCCCGCTGTTTCGCGTATCTCCTTTCTGGGAGACTGACGCCACTCTATCAATGGTTCAAGCCGGAGCCGGGGCAACGCCCGTGGCTGAGAGACTGGTTACGATGGGGGTACGCAAAATATGTAACGCTCCGGCCCCCCACGGTGAGCGCACACCGGCAAATTGCTCAGCGGATGGCGCACATTCATGCCATGTGCCAGGCGGTGTCACTGTTTCTGGCCCCCTCGCACTTTCTCCGTGAGCAGTTCCTGGCGTTTGGTATTCCACCAGAAAAGATCGTCTTCGCGGAATGTGGATTACCCGCGATGACACTCCCCAATGGGACCCCACGACCCGCCGAGGCTCCCCTCATTTTTGGCTATATCGGAGTCGTGGATCCCATTAAAGGCATTCACCATCTGGTCGAAGCGGTCTCTCCGCTGACCGGCGTGGAACTCCGGATTTACGGTGGAGAAGCCGACTACGCACCGTATCCGGATCGAGCGCGGTTCCTCGCGCAGCTTCGCGGCTCCCCCCACATTCGCATGATGGGACGATATGCTAATCAGGAACTCGGGAGAATTTTGCGTGAGGTGGATGTCGTCGTGGTTCCCTCGATCTGGTATGAAAATGCCCCGTTGGTGATTCGGGAGGCGTTTCTCGCACGCAAGCCGGTAGTGACCGCCGCGTTTGGCGGCATGCGGGAATGGGTGCAAGAAGGAGTGAATGGGTTGTTGTTCCGTCCGCGCGATGTCGCGGATCTCCGGCGTGTCCTCGAGCGCTTCATTGCCGACCCAACGCTGATCGCGAAGTTGTCGCGTCATTTTCCGCCGGTGCGTTCGATTACCGACGATGCCACAGCAATGGAAGTGCACTATCAATCACTCCTGAACGGACGACCATGACCGAGAGGCTGTCCGTTGCCATCCCCTGTCGTGCCGATGAGCCGGACTTAGGGGAAACACTCGAAAGTCTGGCGATGGCCTGTCGCCATGCGCTTCTTGCCCCAGGCCTCGTGGCGGAATTAGTCATCTGCATTAATGGCGTCACCCCCGAAACTCGTTGTGCGCCGTTGGTGGCCGTGCGAGATTTTTGTACTCGTCATCAAGTCCCATTGAAAGAGCGCTGGCTCGCGCCTTCCGATTCCCCGATTCCCCGATTCCCCGATTCCCCGATTCCGTCTCCCACCCCCCTGACCGCGCCGTTTCCCCGCTGCACGGTGTTGCTGACTGAGCGCCGCGGAAAACCACCCGCGTGGAATAGCTTGTGGCGCTGGGTGAAAAGTGAACTCGTGCTGTTCGCGGATGCCGACGTGCGGGTCGATAGTGAAGCGGTGTATCATCTCTGGGCGCGCTTCCAACACGATCCCCACTTGCAGTTAGTAGCGGCCCGCGAAGTGCCGGTGCTTCAAGACGGGGGCACGGTGTGGAGCCGCATGGGAGCGATTCCCTATCGGTTCAATTTTGGCAATGCTGGAGGGCGGCTGCTGATGTTGCGCCAAGAGGCGTTGTCCGACGGTATACCGGAGGACCTGCTGTTAGAGGACGCCTGGCTCACCGTGGCGGTTGGGAGGCAACGAGTCGCCAAGGAGATGCGGGCCCGGGTCTGTTTTCTGCCGCCGGCTACTGGGCGCGATTATTTTGCCGAGCGCGTCCGTACCGAAGGAGGCAAGCTGCAAATTCGTCGCCTTCATAAGGAGCTGCTTGCCTCTGGGCCCATTGCGCGGTATCCGTGGCCGGAGTTTTGGCGCGCGATTCGACTGAGCGAATATCCGCTAGTGATCGGGGCCTTCCTCTTGCGGATCGTGGCCCATCTCTGGGCGCGACTGGCGCTCACGCAGAAAGACTTTTACGCCTTGTATCGCCCTTTTCGGTCAACCAAAGGGTGGGGAGCGCCGCTCGAATGATAAAAGCCTCGATCGTCATTTTGACCTGGAACTCCACCGATTTGTTGCAGGGCTGCCTCGCGTCACTCCCACAAGCAGTGACGTACTCTCCGGTTGAGGTCATCGTGGTTGATAATGGATCGCGCGGAGAGACGCCAGCATCGCTTCGTTTTGCTTTTCCGTGGATGCAACTTGTCGTCAACCGCGGCAATCGTGGAGTTGCGCCAGGACGCAATCAAGGGATGCGCCTGACACAAGGGGAATATGTCGTGCTGCTTGACGATGATACGGTCGTGCCGCCAGCCGCGCTTGATCGCCTGGTGGCGTACATGGATACCCATCCCGAAGTGGGAGTGTGTGGCCCACGGTTGGTTGATGGAGATGGGCAGCTCCAGTTGACGTGCCGATTGTTCCCGACGTTAGGAGAGAAGATCGCTCGGCAGTTTCCATTCGCCTTTGCCCAGCGCATGCGTCGCGAGGCGGAATTGGCGGAATGGGATCACAAAACGATCCGTGAGGTGGACTATATGATCGGTGCGTGCCAGGTGATTCGCCGGACCGCGCTGGCGGAGGTGGGACTGTTGGATGAACATATTTTTTATGGACCGGAAGATGTCGATCTCTGTCTCCGATTACGGCAGGCCGGGTGGAAAGTTGTCTACAACCCGGAGGCCGTTGTGGTTCACAAGGAACGACGCGTTGCCCGCTCTTTCTTTTCCGCGTTAAGCTGGCGACACTTTCTGGGGTTGAGTTATTTTTTCTGGAAACATGGCTACCTGTTTTCTCGACGCAAGCTCTACGCGCGGTTGGGGGGCGAATAAACGGAAGGGGACTGAAGTTCGGTGATCCCCGCTTGGTGCGAGACTTCAAATGGTGGAACTCACGATGCAAGGAACGGGGGTGCGACGGCGGACGTTGCGGTATCAGACGACGCTGTTGGTCCTGATGTTCGCCGATATGCTCGGTGCGCTCGCGACGTATGGTGCCGCCTTCACGCTACGGATTTACATCTCCCTTCCGTTTACCGTTGATTTGTTGCCGTCGATGCGGCTTGCCGAAGTCCATCATCCGCTTTTTCTGCTGACCGCGACCCAGATCATTCTGCTGTATTTCTTCGGCTTCTACGATCTCCACGGGCTCGTGCATCGGACGCGGCTCATGAGCAACGTGGCCGCGGCGCTTGGCGTGCAGATGCTGGCGATCTCCGCGTGGTACTTTTTCCGCGGAGATCTGTCCTTCCCCCGGTCAGTGCTGATTCTGTTTTGGGTGCTCAATACGCTGGCGGTTACCGGACTCCGGGCCTGGGTGGTGCGTTGGCTCGCGCGGGTGCGGGCGTTGCGTGTGGTCCTTATTGGTATGAGTGAGAGTTTGGAGACGTTCCTCGCTGGATTACCCGACATGCTGCACCTGCCGGGATTGACCATTGTCGGGATGGTGAGTGTCGATGGGAAAAAACCTGACGCCGAGCCCCCGCGCGTGCCGTGGCTCGGCAGCGTGGAGGAATTGCCGCGGATCATGCGCGCGCATGAGATTGATGAAGTGATCTTTCTATCGCAGCCCACCTGGAAAGATGAGTTTATCGATTGGATCGTTCGGGAGTCGCACGGGTGGCAAGACGGGGGCGGAGGGCGGCCACGGGTCCTCGTGGTCCCGTCGGTCTATGACATTCTTGTGGGGCGCGTGACCTCGTTGCGCTTACATGATGTGCCGCTGGTGGAAGTCTTAAAGGATCCACGGGAGGACCTGGCGTTCCTCGTGAAGGAAATCGTGGATATCGGCTTGGCCGCGGTCCTCTTTCTGTGCAGCGCGCCTGTTGTTGGGATCGCCGCGCTCTTGGTGAAAGTGACCTCGCCTGGTCCCGTGCTGTACCGGCAACGACGTGTAGGCAGGGATGGAAAAGAATTCATCATGTATAAACTGCGCACGATGGTGGAGCATGCCGAGGCGGAGACGGGTCCCGTGCTCGCGACCGGCCCGGCGGATGAACGCATCACGCGGGTCGGGCGGGTGTTACGGGCGGCGCGGATTGATGAGATTCCGCAGTTGTTCAACATACTCAATGGCACGATGAGCCTCGTCGGGCCACGGCCAGAACGGCCTGAGTTCGTAAGCGAGTTCTTGCGGATTCCCGGTTACGCGGAACGATTGCAAGTGAAACCCGGTCTGACCGGCTGGGCGCAGGTGAACGGGGAGTATCACACCTCGCCGGAATATAAACTCAAATATGATCTCGCGTACATCTACAATTATTCGCTGTGGCTCGATATCCGCATCATGACGGAAACAGTGAAGGTCATGTTGACCCGGCGGGGAGTATGATGGGACTTGGGGTGGGGAGTGTGGGGCTGAATACCAACATCAAAACAATTCTCCTCGCGTTCTTCTTCCTTGCGGTCAGTTTGTCTGTTGCCTTGCAGCAGACGGCGCTCGGGCTGCTACTGCTCTTGTTGGTTGTGCAATGCTGGCAACGACGGACCATTCCGACTACTCCTTTGGATCGAGCCTTACTCCTCCTTTTTGGTGCATTGCTGCTGTCTACACTCGTGAGCCCGGACATCGGGAATTCGCTCCTCAGCTATCGCAAGCTGTGGTTGGTCGGCGCGTTTTTCGCTTCTTTCATGCTCGTGACTGACCGGCAGGAGGCGGAGCGCATGATCAAATTTTTTGTGATCTTCGCGGTGTTGGTTGCCGGCTATGGCATTGTGCAGCATTTCACTGGTCTTGATCTCGCCAAACAGTTGGTGGGGAAACCCGCGTCGTTGGACCCATTTTGGTTTGGCCGTCAGGAGGGATTTCGCACCAAAGGGTTGCACCCGTCCGGGATTACGTACGCGCATAATTTGCTCTTTCCATTGTCGATCATCACGGCATGGGTTTTTGCTCCCACCATGTCTGGGAAACAACGCCTGTTGTTGATTGGTGGATGGGCGGTGATGATCCTGGCGCTACTCTTCTCGCTCACCCGTGGGGTGTGGGTCGCGTATATGATTGTGCTGGTTGTGCTGGGCATCATCCGGGGTGGGAAGACCGTGGTTGGGGTCGCTGGTGGCATCGTGTTGCTTGGTGGTTTGTTGTTCACCGCTGGCGCTGGAGTCCAAGAGCGTGTGTGGAAAACCTTTGATCTCAAAGAAAACCTGGGGCGCAGTCAGATTTGGCGAGCCAATCTGGACATGCTGAAAGACCGTCCATTTTTTGGCTGGGGATATGGCAACTACCGCAAGTTCCGCGAGCCGTATTATCAGCGGTATCCCAAGGCCGATCATAGTGGTCATGCGCACAATAGTTTCTTGCAAATCGCGGTTGATAGTGGCTTGGTGGGACTCACGGCCTTTTTGGCGTTCTTTGTGGTGCTGCTCCGCACCGGGTGGCACGCCTATCGACTCTTACCGCCAACTGCGGAACCGTCATCGACGGAACCACTACGCAGTTTCGCGCTTGGCGCATGGCTCAGCATCATTGGTTTTCTGATTGGTGGGATGACGCAGCATAATTTCGGGGATGCCGAAGTCGTGATTGTGATGTGGGCCGTTGCTGGACTGCTTGTCAAAATGGCGACTTGGGCTGCGGTGGAAGAAGAATGAAGATGAAGTCAAAAGGCAAAAGTCAAAAGGCAAAAGTCAAAAGTGAAGAAAAGGACCGAGGGCTTGTGGGACTCAGCGACTAAATCAGACCACACAACAATGGCACACTCCTATGGCAAGCGGTGAGGTCACTTTCTGAGGGGGAAAACGGGAAAGTGACAAATTTTGTCACTTTTTACGCCCCTGTTGGAGTGTTTGGGGTGTATTCAGATAAAAGGACTGGCATCTCAAAAAGTGCGCTTCTGTGCCAATCTTATGTGGACTGATTTAG
>CAMBFS010000104.1 GCA_945865755.1 Klebsiella pneumoniae | reverse complement strand
AGAAGCTGGGCGTGAGCTTTTATGATTACGTTTACGACCGGGTGACCGGCCAATTCAAGCTCCCATCCCTGGCGGATTTGATCGTGCAAAAAGCGCAAGCGGTCCAGACTTGATGGCGGGGCCGCCTTGGGATTTAAAGTAGATACAATTTTTTGTTGTGGTTGTTGGCCGCGACACCGGCCCAAATCACACAGAATGGCCAAGCAAGGAATGCCCCAGCACCACCGATGAAGAAGGTGCAAACGGCGAGAACCAATGCAACCACCATCATGATAATCGCACCCTTGACGGTGGAGTAGAACATCCCCAGCGGCCCAAACAAGACCGTCAGAATGATGGCGATACCAACATTCTTTGGGCTAACCGCGATGACGACCTGTTGTCCTTGTGCGTCTGCCATAGTCTGCCTCCCTTTCGTTTTGTCGTGCTTCGATGCTGCGATGCCGCCTAACCATTGATTATACAGTTTCTGGACTTTATCAGCGTTTTGAACCATGTCAAGGCAAATTACAAAAATTATAAAAATCAAATTGACGCAATCATTGAATTTCATTATGTTTGGGCGGTTGGATAATATCCTATTTGCGCGATTAGCCGGCTTCTGAATAACATCACATGCTTCTTATCCCGGACCACATATTGACGCAGTATGACGCAACCCTTCTCAAGCGGTCGATCCCTGCTCTCCAGCACGCGGTTTATAAGAAATGGCTCCGGTATTATTTGGATTTCTGCGGTAAATACCCGGTTCCGGACTCCAAGGCGGAGCGAGTGCGGCTGTTCATCGACAAGTTGCGGGAGAAGAAGCAGACTTCGGAACAGCAAAAACAGGCGGCTCATGCCGTAGCTCTCTATTTTGAGTTGCTGCAACAGGCCGGAGAGCCCGCTCCCCGTCCTCCTGTCACGGAAAAGCTCGTGGCGCCGGTACCTCAGAAGCGACTATCTCTGGAGGATGCCGGCGGAGGCCCCGTCTCATTGCAACAGGCCGGAGAGCCCGCTCCTCGTCCTCCTGTCACGGAAAAGCTCGTGGCGCCGGTACCTCAGAAGCGACTATCTCTGGAGGATGCCGGCGGAGGCCCTGTATCATTGGTGCAGTCTTCTGGTTGGGAAAAGGTCCATGGCGACCTGGCGGCTGAGATCAAGACAAGGCATTACTCTCCCAAGACCCTCAAGGCCTATGCGCTTTGGACACGGCAGTTCCAGCGCTTCCTGCGGAGCAGACCGCCTCAAGAGCTGTCATCGGTAGAGGTCAAAGCCTATCTCACTTATCTGGCGGTCAAGTGTAATGTCTCCGCTTCCACGCAGAACCAGGCGTTCAATGCCCTGCTGTTCCTGTTCCGGCATGTGCTGAAGCAGGATTTCGGCGACCACCGGGACATTCCCCGGGCGAGGCGAACGAAATACATTCCTGTCGTGCTCGCCCGGCAGGAAATTGATGCCGTTCTGAAGCATCTCTCTCCCCCCTATGACCTGGTGGTCAAGCTGTTGTATGGCTGCGGTCTCCGCTTGTTCGAAGGTCTGAAGCTGCGGTTGCAGCATTTCAATTTCGATGCGGGCATCCTCACCATCCACGACGGCAAGGGGAAGAAGGACCGAACCGTTCCCATCCCGCAGTCGATTCTGCCAGAATTGAAGGAGCAGCTTGAGCGGGTGATGAAACTCCATGACCAGGACATGGCGGCGGGGTACGCGGGCGTATTCCTGGATGGGCTGCTCGAAAAGAAATATCCTGCCGCTCCCAGGGAACTGGTTTGGCAGTGGTTCTTTCCAGCCAAAACACTGACTCTTATACCAGGGCAGGGGAAGTACCGGCGCTATCATCTGCACGAATCACACGTGCAGAAGGCGATCCGGGCGGCGGTCAGGCAGGCAAGGCTCCTGAAACGCGTATCAGCTCATACCTTTCGCCACAGCTTTGCTACCCATCTCTTGCAGGCCAATTATGACATCCGCACTATTCAGGAGCTGCTCGGACACTCGGATGTCAGGACCACCATGATATACACCCACACCATACAGAGTAGAACCGTGAAAGAGGCCAAGAGTCCGCTGGATTTCTGATTGCAAGGTCAAGGTGCCCGCTGCCACATGAGGAGCGTGAACACAATAACTTCCCGATTTTGGCTTGTTCCTGCTGAATCCCCCTGGATTCCGGGTCTCGCGTTGCTCGCCCGGAATGACGAGCTGCTCCAGGTGCCAGGCATGAGGAAATGGCGCTTATGAAATAGGGAAATTATTACATCCCTGATCCTTAGTGCGCTGAGCGCATCCTACGGAACTTTCAGTCCTCAGTCTCAAAGACTCAGAGACTCCAAGACGCATTCGGGTGCTAATAGTGGATAAACTCGACCGCTGAATCGCCGACCTCGGCGAGGTGCATCTTTTCGATGAAGCGCACCGCGGCTTGCAGCGCGCCGTCAATGTACGCTTGGTCCGTGCCCACCTGGCAGATACCGAGTTGCGTCTTTTGCCAGAGGTCGTTATCCCCACACTCGGAGATCGACACGTTGAACTCGGTCCGTACCCGCGCCTTAATGCGCCGGAGCACGGACCGCTTGTCCTTGAGTGAGTGACTCTCGTCGATATACAACGTCAGCAGTAACACCCCAACAACCATGATGCCCACTCACGCGTCTATCGAGCGGCTTGCTGCGCCCTCGGCTCCAAGCGGCGGAGCACCTGCTCCATCTCAAACGCTTCGAGCGTGTCCCCCGCTTTCGGGTCTTGGAAATTTTCAAGCAGGACACCGCACTCCATCCCGGAAGTCACTTCCCTCACATCATCCTTGAACCGACGGAGGCTGGCGATTTTTCCGGTGTACACGACTTTCTGGTCCCGGATGACGCGCACATCAGAACCGCGCGTCAATTTCCCCTCGGCCACCAAGCACCCGGCGGCCAATCCTAATCGTGACACTGGGAAGGCTTGTCTCACATCGGCTTTGCCCAGTGGCTTCTCGCGGAAGGTCGGTGCCAGCATCCCTTCGAGAGCGGCCCGCACATCTTCGATCGCTTCATAAATAATGGTGTAGAGCCGAATCTCGACCTTCTCGCGTTCGGCGAGGTGCACCGCTTTGCTCTCCGGCTTGACATTGAAGCCGATGATAATCCCCTGCGAGGCTGAGGCCAGCAACACGTCGGATTCCGAAATCCCGCCGACCGAGGAATGCAGAATGGTCATTTTCACTTCATTGGAGGAGAGGCGCTTCAGCGCGTCGGACACGGCTTCGACCGAGCCTTGGACATCCGCCTTGACGATGGCCTTGAGCTCTTTCACTTCCCCAGCCTGCACCTGCTGGTAGAACTCTTCGAGGGTGCTGCGACTGCTGCTCTTGGCCAGTTCGGTCTCACGCCGTTTCACGCGGCGATGCTCGGCCACTTCTCGCGCCGACGCTTCGTCCGCCAACACGGTAAAGCGGTCACCCGCTTCAGGCACGCCATTCAACCCTAAGATTTCAACGGGAATGGACGGCGTCGCGCGTTCAATCTTATTGCCGCGACTATCGACCATCGCGCGAATGCGGCCATATTCGGACCCGCACACAAACGGGTCGCCCACCTTGAGGCTGCCTTCTTGTATCAGCACGGTGGCGACCGGACCGCGACCACGATCCAGCTTGGCCTCGACGATCGTCCCGCGCGCGAGCTTTTCGGGATGCGCGCGCAGCTCCATGATATCGGCTTGCAGCAGAATCATTTCCAGAAGATGCGGAATGCCGTCGCCCGTCTTGGCGGACACGGGAGCGAAAATCGTGTCACCCCCCAGCTCTTCGGACACCACACTATGCGTGAGCAACTCACGCTTCACCCGTTCCAGGTCCGCGCCTGGCTTATCGATCTTATTGACCGCCACGATCATCGGCACCTTCGCGGCGCGGGCATGGTTGAGCGCTTCGACGGTTTGCGGCATCACGCCATCATCCGCCGCGACAACGAGGATCACCAAATCCGTGACCTGCGCCCCACGGGCGCGCATGGCCGTAAAAGCCTCATGGCCAGGGGTGTCGAGAAAGGTGACGCTTCGACCAGCCACCTGCACGCTGTAGGCACCAATGTGTTGCGTGATGCCGCCATGCTCTTGTTCGGTGACGTTGGTCTTGCGAATCATGTCGAGCAGCGAGGTTTTGCCATGATCGACATGGCCCATGATCGTGACCACCGGCGGACGCGGTTCGAGCTTCTCTTCGTCGGCATGCTCTTCATGGCCCACTTCGAGGGCCGATTCCACATCGAAGGCGACGTTCTCGACCGTATGCTCGAATTCCGCCGCGACCAGGGTCGCCGTCTCAATATCCAGCGCCTGGTTGATCGTGGCCATGACACCCAGCCCCATCAATTTCTTGATGACCTCGCCCGCTTTGACGCCCATGTTCCGCGCCAGATCACCCACAGTGACGACTTCGGAAATACGCACCACGCGCTTGCTGGCCTTGGGGACGGTAATTTCGGTCTGCCGTTGGTCTTTCCCTGGAAGAACCCGTTTCTTGCGGTTCCCGCCACGGACTAACCGCAGATCCCGTTCTTGCACTTCGGTCGTTTCGGGATTGTGGACAACTTTCCGTTTTTTCGGGCGCTTGCCGGTGGCATCGGCGGGGGCCATCGGTGCAGTCGCGGGCTGTTCGCGACTTGGGGTTGGGCCTCGACCTGGAGTCGGGGCTCGGCCCGGAGTCAAAGCTCGACCCGCGGGTGTAGCGGGAGCAGCACCGGGAGTTCGCGAAGCTGGCCGGAATTCCGTGCGGGGACGTGGCTCAGGAGTAAGGCTTCCGAGATCAATACGGCCCAAGACGCGAGAAGAGCGCTCGCCAGGAAGAGGGACGCCGGGCGTCGGCTTCGCGGGTGAGATCGTTGCCGAGGGAGCCACTCCGACCGCTGGTCGTGATGCCGACGAGGGTGGAGGAGCGGATGGGACCGTCACTGGGGCTTTGGCTTCAACTCGTGGAGTCTCAACTCGTGGAGTCTCAACTCGTGGGGTTTCGACTCGCGGAGCTTCGATTTGTTGGGCCTTGACCTGTGGGGCTCCGCCCCTCGGGGTCTCGACCCGTAGGGCTTCAACCATCATTGGCGTTTCGGATGGGGTCGCATGGCTCGGAATAGACGATGAGATTTCAGGCGTCATAGAGGCAACGGAAAATTCTGGAATCATAATTTCAGGAATGGCGGGCGCAATGTCGTCAACCGGTAACTCGAAGGGCAGCGGCAGAGGCGCGGGGGCCGCGAAGGGGTCTTCTGGCATGAGCGCGGTGAATTCTTGCGGGGCCTCGTCGGGCAGCGGGGCTTCTTCCGTGGAGGCGACTTCCACGCGCGTGGTGCGACGACGAATGACATTCGGGCGGACACGGCTTTCCCGAATCTCTTCACGCGCGGTTACCACATGGGTGCTTTGCTCATCCATCTCCGTCACCATCCGTTCCCCTACGATCTTTTCTTCACCGAGCACGAGAGCGGAAGTGTCTGCCGTTGCTGGGGCAGCGCCTGGCCGCACGACCGCGATCTCTTCGTCGGTGAGAGTGCTCTGGGCTTTCTTGCCGTGGATGCCGAGTTCTTCCAGCTTCGCTAGCAAATATCGGGTGTCCATCCCCCACTCTTTGGCCAGTTCATGAATACGTTTTCGTGGCATATTCCCTCGTTACTGCTCTGACTGCTGCGTAAGGTCCTGTTCAATTATTTTCGCATATTGGGCACGCATTTCTCGCGACACAACGACTCGTAACGACCGTAGGGGTCCAGACCGTGACGTGGCGAACGCCCGGACACACGTGTGTTGTCGATGGCAGTAGGCTCCACGTCCATTGCCGGCCCCCAACCGCAGCGCCCCATCAGGGCCAAGCGTGAACCGGACCAACTGACGTTGCTCGTCCCGCTGGCCACAGCCGACACATTGGCGAATCGGGGCGGTGTGCTTCACGCGTTGTCCTGTGCGCTCTCAAGTGATGCCGTCACCTCTTCTGGAGCGACAACGGGTTCGGCTTCGGATGCCGTTTCAAGTTGGGTTTCAGGTTCCGCTTCAGGTTCCGCTTCAAGTTCCGTTTCAGGTTCCGCCACCACGACGAGATGGTCACGCGCGGCTTGCAAAATCGCCGTCGCCTTCTCCTCGCTCAGCCCATCGACTTCCACCAAGTCCTCGACATCAGCCGCCGCCACCTCTTCCGCGGTCTTAAAGCCCTGCTGATACAACAGTTCGGCGGTCATCTCGCCGATGCCCTCGACCGCGCGCAAGGATTCGAGCGCGCGCGAGTGTTCCAGCTCGACTTCTGATTGCGACCGGACATTGAGTTTCCAGCCCGTCAGCCGCGCGGCCAGCTTGACGTTCTGTCCCTTTTTGCCAATCGCCAATGATAGTTGGTCATCTGGAACAATGACCTCCATCTCATGCTCTTCATCATCCTGAATGACTTTGGCGACTTTGGCGGGCAAGATCGCGCGACAGACATACTCAGCGGGGTCGGCGGTCCAGGGCACGATGTCAACGCGCTCGCCCCGCAGTTCTTGGACGACCGATTGCACGCGGGTGCCTTTCATCCCAACGCACGCGCCAACCGGATCAACATCTGGATCCGTCGAATGCACGGCAATCTTGGCGCGACTGCCAGGCTCGCGGGCCGCGCCTTTAATCTCAATGATGCCTTCATACACCTCCGGGGCCTCTTGCTCAAACAGCTTAATGAGGAAGCCCGGATGGGTGCGCGACAGCACGATCTGCGGCCCCTTGCTCGTCATGTCCACATCAAGCACGTAGGCGCGAATGCGGTCGCCCTGGCGATAGCGCTCAAAGGGAATTTGTTCTTTCTCCGGCAAGATGGCATCGGTGCGGCCGAGGTTGACGATGATATTTTTCTTCTCGGTGCGCTGGACAATGCCGGAATAGATTTCGCCCTTGCGGTTCTTGAATTCGTTGTAGATTTGCTCGCGTTCGGCTTCGCGGACTTTCTGAATCACGCTTTGTTTGGCGACTTGGGCGGCGATACGACCAAAAGAAGCGGAAGGCAGTTTGCTGAGCAACTCATCGCCCATTTCCGCGTCTGGGTCATACTGCTCATGCGCCACATCAAGCGTCACCTCGGTCTCCGCGTCGGCGACCTGTTCAACGACGGTCTTGATCTCGAATAACTCAATTTCTCCTAACTCGGGGTTAAACTTGGCTTCGACTCGCTTTTGCCCAAAGGTGCGGCGGGCCGCGGACAGCATCGCGCTTTCCAACGCCTCGATAATCACGGCGCGGTCCATGCCTTTTTCTTTACTGACTTGATCAATAACGCGGTTGAGGTCCTGTTGCATAAAACTGTCTCCTCAATCAGTGCGAACGGCTTTTTTTCTTCTCACCCTTGGCCGCTGTGAAATTGTGTTCGACGGTCGTTTTACGAATATCCTCCCACGTGATGCGGATGTCGCCGACAGTCTCATCCGTCACGACAATATGGTGATCCTCGACCGAGTGGAGTTTACCGACGAACACGCGGCGACCGTCCTGTTCTTCTTGGGTCTGAACCCGCACGCGCTCACCACGAAACCGGTGGTAATGGGCGGGGCGCAGGAGTGGTCGGTTAATGCCAGGCGAAGAGACTTCTAAGGTATAGCGCCAAGGAATGAGGTCGTGGGCATCCAGGATGTCGTTGAGTTCACGATGCACCCGAGTCAGTTCATCAAGGGAAACTCCACTCTCACGATCCAGCGCGAGCCGAAGCACCCATCTCCCCAACTCTGGGCGAAAGTCAATTCCCCACAGCTCAATCCCTTCGTCCGCGATCAATGGAGTAGCTAGGGTTTCAATTCGTTGAATAATGTCCTGAACCTCGGGTCGCATTTCGGAAAAAAAAAGTGGGCCAACCGCCCACTCATCTTGACTCCCTCCGCACAACTAGACAATTCGACGCCAACACGCAAGAGGCCCATCGGTGAGCATTCCGCGTATTTTAGGATACGCCACTCTTTTCCGTGAGGTCGTGCAGCGTCTGCAATTTGAGAATCTGATAGGTGCGCTTTCCCTGCGGCGTAATCACCTCGACCTCGTCCCCCACTTCTTTCCGTAACAAGGCTTGGCCAATGGGCGAGTTCAACGAGACATGGCTCGCCGACGGGTCCACTTCCTCTGGAAACACGACCTGATATTCCATCTCTTGCCCGCTGCTCATATCTTCGAGCTTGACGCGACTCCCATAAGCGACCATATCGCGCGGGATATTGGAGAAATCATACATGGCGATTTCCCGCACCCGCTGTTCGAGTTGGCGGACCCGCGCGCGCAGAAAATCTTGCCGCGCCCGCGCCGATTCGTACTCGGCATTCTCACTGAGATCGCCTTGCGCCGCCGCTTCTTGCAGCGCCTTGGGAACCACGACAGTCAGCTCGTAGCGCATGGTCTCGAGTTCTTCTCGTAGTCGTTTACGAATCGGAAGTTCCATGACGTTCCTCTTTCCAGCCTGAGTCAGAAACACAGTGGGGGGTGGCTTGCGTAGCCACCCCCCACTGGCATGACGAATTGTAAGAAGAGAAGCGAGGGTCACTACCCACGGGCCGTCTTCTCGCGCTCTGAGTCACGCGGGAAGAAAAAGCTGTGGTTCAGTGCATCCGCTGCTTTCTTCCTGGGATTGTTGTCAATTTTTTGCTTGGTCCCACTGTACCATTCCTTAAAAGGAGCAAGGAAATCGGTCCCTTGGTGCACGTACCCATACATGACCACTGCCCCCAAAACAAGACCTTGGAAAAATTCTTTCATCGCATGACCCTCCAAATCCGAAGTCGGGTATTGCTTAGAGTATCGGTGCCCATCACGAAATCTTAATCGCGTCACACATTGCGCGCGGCTCGGCGACTGGCTATAGCGGGGCTGTGCGAAGATTGCTCAATACCGTTGTGTCGCTGCTTTACCCACCACGCTGCCTGGGATGCCAGGCCTTCGTTCATGCGGACGAGCATTTTTGTCGAGACTGCGCGCGCCACGTCAAGCCCATCACCTCCCCGCTCTGTGTGCGCTGTGGCCTTCCCTTTACCACGCCGAGCGGTCCCGACCATGAATGTGGAGGGTGCCACCACACGCCGCCCCTCTTCCGCCAGGCTCGGGCCTGGGCACCTTACCAATATGGCGAGGGGCCGCTTCAGCCTGTGAGTGCGGCCATTCAGCAGTTTAAGTATCACCGCAACCTCAGTGTCGGAAAACTCTTGGCGCAGCTCGTGGCGACCCATTTCCCATTCGTCGCGACTCACTACGATGTCATCATCCCGGTGCCGCTGCATCTGGACCGGTTACGCTGGCGCGGGTTCAACCAAGCGCTGTTGCTGTCACGCGCCATTGGGCAGGCTCATCAGATACCGGTTGATCCATTTCTTTTGGCACGTTCTCGACCAACCATGCCGCAGGTCCAACTGACGGAGAAGGAGCGGCGGGAGAATGTGAAGGGGGCCTTTACCGTGCCCAAGCCCGAACACATTCAGCATCGGCAGGTGCTGCTGGTTGATGACGTCTACACCTCTGGCGCGACGGTGACGGAGTGTACCAAAGCACTGCTCAACGCCGAGGCGCGGGCGGTGGATGTGTTTACGGTGGCGCGGGCGGTCTAAGGGCAAGTCGCGGACAGGTCGAACGAACCGTCACCTCGATCCGTGAAAGCACAGGGAATCGTGATGCCCCCGGATTGCGCTTCGCTCCATCCGGGTTACGGCGCTCAAGTTACAAAGTTGGAGGAAAGAGCCCTTCTTCGATCAGCGCTGCCCGGAGCGCGATACGGTAAGGCAGATTGATCGCCAACACGGCAATCGTCACTTGGCCCGCCGTGTTTTTCAGCGATGATGTGATCAATCTGAAACGGCAGCAAGGCAATGTCCGCTGGGACATGACAGTACTCGCACCGTCGCGCGGCACGTTCCCAAACGAGACGTTGGAGTTCGGCATCCATGCGGCGTTCACCGCGAGAAACCCGCGAGCTTCAGTGACAGCCGCGCTTTCGATTGCATCAGTTCCAACAGACACGTGATACGCTCGTACTCGTCCAATTCCACGCGTTCTTCGGTTGTGAGCGTGCCCGCTCGGGCTCGTGCGGCGAGGTCGTTTACCCGTTCCCAGTCAGAAGGCGCCAAGCGAAAACTCAGAAGCGAACGGGCGGCTTCGATTGGGAGATTGCCTTCCGCAGGTTGAATGGTTCGGGTGAGAATCGCTACTCCTTGATCTGTCGTCGATATCGAATTCATGACAACTCCCACGCTCAGAAAATAGGCCCCAGCTATACCACAAGGTGCCAGCACCCACCACATGGGAACTCCGACAGACTCCCATCACAGGCTGACGCTCTTTCACCTTTTCCCCGATCCCCCGTTTCGTTTTTGTATGACTTCCAGACTCCCTGACTCTCAGACTCCTAGACTCCCAGCCCCTCCTACCAATGCGCCGTATATTGATGCCCGCAATTGCCGCAGAGTTCCGAGCCGTAGGTCTGTTGGTAGCCAGGGCACGGGCAGCCCGAGGTCGAGCACTTTCCGTAGCCCATCATTGGGTCCTGGTTGATTGACGCCGGAACTGGCGTGGTCACCGACGGTGAAGAGAGGCAATCGCTGTCGTAATAGCCTTTCACGTAACCGAGAGCATCGTCTGTTACTGGATGTCGCATACGGTTCTCCTTTCTTGATGAGGTTCACAAATTGTCGGGTGGGCCATGAGCCACCCGGCACATCTCCGCCCTCCGACGCACTGGCGAACATGTCGCCAGTGGGACTCAGCATTCTTTGTTATAAAGCAGCAAGAAGGCTTTTAAGCAGTGCAGCAAGCGCGACGAGCATAAGAGCCCCTGCCCCTCCGAATATTGCACCAAGGGCTCCAAATGCGGCTGCTGTGATGAGCTGCTCAACGGTTGGAGGTGTTCCGGTCGATAGGCCGACAGCATAAGTGCCAATAACATTCACGAGCGCTGCGATAAGAATCCCTTCGAGGCTTATTGTAAAATTGATTCCGAGCAAACTAAATTCAGCACGTCCCGAGGGATCTCTGTAATTTACCGGGTCAGCATGGGCGTACAGGTATCGATGAAGTGAGGTTGGTTCGAAGATGTTGCCGACCTCGGGATCAATCGTAATGAACCGCCCTTGCGGCGGTGCGTAATACCTTGCCCGTAGGTAGAGCGTGTCGCAGAACTCCCAGGATATATTTCCGGGGTGTGAGGCGCTGGTGGGGGGTGTTGCCAGTGGCTTCTTCCATCGCCTTGGTGCCACCCCAACCGCCTGTGGGGCGGAGGAGCACGGCCGCACCGGGGGAGAGGGAGCGCTGAGCACGGGTCGTGAGACAGACCCGGGGAAGGGGGCAGGCGTCTAGGCGGGGCACGGACGGCGCGCCGGGTGGGCTGGGGCCACGACATCGCGCAACAGCGTATTCAAGTTGACCGACACCAGCGCCCGCTGGCCCGCCGCATCTTGCGTCGCGTGACTGCGCTCCCGGCGGTGACTGAAACTGTACTTGCGGCTCTTGAGCCGCCCGATGCTGCCTTCGGTCTGGCCCCGCTGGCTTTTGACCAGGTGCTGATCTTGCTTGCCCACCTGCCACGCCCCCTGGCCCCGCGGCGGGATCCCGACCTTCTTGACGCCCGCCTGGCGCAACTTGGGGGCCACGGCGCCTAGACGCGCCCCCCGGTCGTAGACGACTATCTTGGGGGTCGCCTGGGGGCCATACAGGGCGCGATAATCTTTCACACTCGCCAGCGGCATCTGATTCTCGTCGGCCCGGGGCGCCACCCGATGGCCAAAAAGGTAGCCCCCCGTAAGCGATGAATCAGCCATTTCATCCCAAACTTCACCCGGCCTTTGCCTTTGGGAATCGCCCGCGCCTGGGAGAGCCCCGCATGAATGATCTTCTCGGTTGCCACTTGGCCCGTCGTCAGCCACTGCTGGATCTGCGGCAGCACCGTCTGGGAGACCGCCACCAGGCGGCGCAGCGTGGCCACGGCCCGTTGTTTGCCCTGCCCGCAGCGGGCGCTGCCCTGCGCGATCCCCGCCTGCGCCGTCGTCTGGAGCGCGGTGCTCTGCGTGACCAGCTCGGTCACAATCCGCTGCTTCTCCGCTTTGGTCTTGGCAAACAGATGATGCGCTTTGACCTGCCGATAAATCGCCTGGGCTTGCGCGATCCCCGCTTTGGCCGCCGTCACCCCCCGCACGCGCAGCTTCTGCAAGGCCCGCGCGATCCGCTCCGCCCACCCTTTCACAATCCCCGGCTCGTGGGGATACCCGATCGCCGGTTCCTGCACCGTCGTGTCCGACGAGAGAATCTGTCCGTCGGTAAATTGCCGCTGCCCCGCCCTCTTGATCACCAGCGCGTTGACCGCCGCCTTGCCCTCCGCCCCCAATGCCGCTTCGGCGCGCGCAATGCTCGCATGATCGCGAATCTGCTTCGCCTCGGGCTCCGTGAGATCGAGAAACCGCCGCGCCACCACACTCTCGCTGATATACTCCTCCATCTGACGCGCGTGATACGCTTTCACCCACATCAAGACCAACAACGGCACATACAAGGGCACCGGCCAGGGCAAGCCGGGCCCGCCATCGACATTTTTGCCCGCTGCCCGCCAGTGGCTGACCCTCACTTCGGTCAGCGCGGCCCAATCCAACTCCGCCTTCAGGCGCAGCAAGGGATGCTCGTCGCCCACAAACAGGGACACCCATGCTCCACTCCGGGCTGGCGCACCGCCGCTGGTCCGCGTAGAATCGCTGCAGATTTCCATGACATCCTCCGGTCTTCATTTCACCGGTGATGTCAGCGAAAATTCGAGCGCTTTTCAACCCCAGAAGGTGAAAAGCGCTCATTTTTTTACCCCAATTCTGCGACACGCTCTATTTAAGGAAATTGGTGTCACTGGCTGTGCCTATGACATCAATCGGGCTGGTGACCTCCACACCTGCGGCTGGCGTGGTGATAGTCGCGGTTGGTGCGGTGGAATCGCCAGGGACTTTGGCCCGCACGGTGAGGGTCGTGTGACCGCTAATGCTGCCTGATGAAGCGCTGATGGTTGTCGTGCCATCGGCTGACCCGGTGGCGACACCAGTGGCAGCAATAGACGCCACTGGCGGTGCACTACTCGTCCAGGTGACAATGGCAGTCAGATTCTGACTGCTGCCGTCGTTGAAGAGGCCCGTGGCGGTGAAGGCTTGCGTATTGCCGACGAGAATCAATGGTGTGGTCGGCTCGACGACGATGGAGGTTAAGCCATCCAACGTTATGATCCCGACTGAGAGGCTGTGAAAAAATCGGCTACTTGGCTTCTCTGGAAACTTCGTGAGGCGCGCAGGGTTCTCGGTTCTTCGTCACAACTGAGCAGGCCGTAGCCTCTTTTCGGGCCTTCGGG
>CAMBFS010000103.1 GCA_945865755.1 Klebsiella pneumoniae | reverse complement strand
GGGGTGTTTATCGCCTCGGCGTCCGCACTGACGGTGAGCAGCTTGCTCGCCGTGTTGTTTGGCGCGCAGCTCACCCGCATTGTCTCCCCTGCCCTCTTGGAGACCCTTGCCGGGATTGGGTTTGTTGTGATTGGGTTGTGGATGTTGCTGGCGAAATACTGGTAAGCGTCGGGGGGCGGGGAACAAGCATCTCACGCGGAGACGCAGAGGCGCGGAGGAAAACAGAGGAAGTCTCTGGTCTTCTCCGCGTCTCTGCGTGAAAAATACTCCCCCGCTACTTCGCTTGAATCGATTGTAGGTAGTACACCAACTCCAGAATCCGCCCGCGCACCTGGGATTGCGCATTGATGTTCGACGCCGCTTGCGTGCGAAACTCCGCCCCCCAGATCGGCATATCCCGTGTGCCGTGCGCGCGGATTTCCTCGCGGCCATCCACCACTCCGTACATCCGCCAGAACGGAAAAGTGCCGTTGTTCTTCTTGCTAATCATCGTCAAATCCGCCGGTTTCACGGTGAGCAGATTACTCGCGACTCCACCGCCTTTGGCGTCCCCGCCGTGACACGTCGCGCAATACTGTTCATAGACGGGTTTCCCCGCCGCCATGACTTCTTGTTCAGCGGACGGCTGCGCTTGGACCGGTGCACGCATCCCCCACAGGACACACGCAACGATGAGCGCAAGTCTGACAAACCCTCGCGGGCTCCATGTCTTCATCGTATCTTCTCCTTTCATTGGGATTGAGGTCATGTTGAACTCGACGTTCCTCTCCTCATGGTCTTCTCAAAGAGACATCAATTCCTAACGCGGCGGCCCGCGCGCCTTTTCACCATCATTGTGCATACCTGTGTCCTCGCGCTCTGTGAGCAAGGCAAGTGCCAGCAATCGCGCCCCCGTTTCCGTGGCATGCTTCTTGTTGTCAATCCTGGACATCCACACGAGCAAGGAGCCACGCGTTGCCACCCCCATCATCACCGCCAGAGAAAAAACCCCCGGTCCGTCAGACGCTGCCCGTCATGTTGCTCGCATCGATTCTGTTGGCGGTGGTGTTGGTCGAACTGTTCTTCCAGCCGTCCACGACGCGAGAAATTCCGTATAGTGAGTTCAAGCAACTCCTCCTCAAGAAACAGGTGGCCGACCTCACGATCGGCGCGGAGACGATTCACGGGACAGTGGTAACGGACGCTGCCTCGCCATCCGCCGACACTCGTGCTTCCGCTCCTCCAGGAACTCCCACGCCACAACGCTTCACCACCTATCGCGTGGACGATCCCACGCTCGTGACCGAACTGGCGAAGGAAGGCATCGTTTTTTCGGGGCAGGGAAACACGCGCTGGCTGCCGAGTCTGTTGTCGTGGGTGTTGCCGGTGGCGGTCCTCCTGATGGTGTGGAATGCGTACATGGGACGGATGGGGGGTGTGGGTGGAGGACTCATGGGCGTCGGCAAAAGTCGGGCGCGGGTCTATGTCGAGCATGAAATCAAGGTGCGCTTCGATGATGTCGCCGGGCTTGATGAAGCCAAGGAAGAGCTAAAGGAAGTGATCGAGTTTCTCCGCACGCCAGAGAAATTTCGCCGACTTGGTGGTAAAATTCCCAAAGGTGTGTTGCTCGTCGGTACCCCTGGAACGGGCAAAACCCTCTTAGCGAAAGCCGTGGCTGGAGAAGCGAGTGTCCCGTTCTTTAGTCTGTCCGGGTCGGAGTTTGTCGAGATGTTCGTCGGGGTCGGCGCGGCGCGCGTGCGGGATCTCTTTGACCAAGCCGCACAACGTGCCCCGTGTATCGTCTTCATTGATGAACTCGACGCGCTCGGCAAGGCGCGCGGGATCAGTCCCAACCCTGGCCATGAAGAGCGGGAACAGACTCTGAACCAACTGTTAGTTGAAATGGATGGGTTCGACACCAGCACCGGCGTTATCATTATGTCCGCGACCAATCGCCCGGAAATTCTCGATCCGGCGTTGTTGCGCGCAGGCCGCTTTGATCGCCATGTGGTCTTGGATCGGCCTGACGTGCGAGGCCGTGAGGCGATTCTCCGGGTACATGCCAAACAGGTAAAACTCGCCGCCGAAGTCAACCTCAGCGAAATCGCCCAGCGCACGCCGGGATTCGTAGGCGCGGACCTCGCCAACATCGTCAACGAAGCGGCGTTACTCGCCGCTCGCAAGGGACGGGACGAGGTGATGATGGCGGACTTCGAGGAGGCGGTGGATCGCGTGGTCGCGGGGTTGGAGAAAAAGAATCGTGTCATCAATCCGCGCGAGAAAGCGATTATCGCGCACCATGAAATCGGGCACGCGCTCACGGCGGAATCACTGCCCAACATGGACCCGGTGCGGAAAGTGTCAATCATTCCACGTGGGATCGCCGCGCTCGGCTACACCCAGCAACTGCCCACGGAGGATCGCTATCTGATGACCCGCACGGAGTTGGAGAATCGCCTGTGTGTGTTGCTCGGTGGGCGCGTCGCCGAGGAGATCATGTTCCACGACGTGTCCACCGGCGCGCAGGATGACTTGCAAAAAGCCACGGACATCGCCCGCAGCATGGTGACCGAATACGGCATGAGTGAACGGTTGGGGCTGCGCACGTTCGAGAAGGAGCGTCGGGGGCTTTTCCTCGATGTGCCACAGTTCACGCGCAAGGATTACAGCGAGGAGAAAGCCGCTGCAATCGACAAGGAGGTGGAGGACATCTTGGAACGCGCGCATCGCCAGGTGCGTGATTTGCTGACGGCGAAGCAGCCGCTCCTGGAGCAACTCGCCCAACGCTTATTGGAAAAAGAAGTGCTCGACGGCGAGGAGTTGCGGCGGATGATTCGCGCGAGCGCGGACCCTCGGCCGCTTGGGGTAGCGGTGTGAACAGATCCCTCACGCGGAGACGCGGAGAAAAACAGGAGACCACCCCGCAGCATAACGGAACCACGACCATCTGCCCTTGAGACAAGGAGTGTTTGAGTATGACCGACCAGAAACCCACAACTCATCAACGCACCGCGCAGTGCCAAATCTGTCAGAAAGCCAAACGGCTCGGCGCTCTGGTCCCAGCCGCACTGGTCCACCTGTCCACGGTCGAGGTCATTATGAAGGAGCATCCCCACTGGGCGCAGGATGGCTTTATCTGCCTCCCGGACCTCAACTATTTCCGCGTCCGCTATTTCGAGGAGCTGATGAGCACCGACAAAGGCGAACTCTCGACCCTGGAAAGTGATGTCCTGAAAAATTTGAAGGAGGAAGAGGAATTGATCGCGACCAACGTGAACGTGGAGTTCGAACGACAACTGACGTTAGGGGAACGGGTTGCGGACCACGTGGCCGAGTTCGGGGGCAGTTGGCCTTTTCTATTTGTCTTCGCGGCCATCATGACTGGCTGGATCGTGCTCAACTCCACCACCCTGTTGACCGTCCCTGTCGATCCCTTTCCGTATATTCTCCTCAACCTCGCGCTCTCGTGTCTCGCGGCGGTCCAAGCGCCAGTCATTATGATGAGCCAGCGTCGGCAGGAGTCCAGAGATCGACTCCGGGGCGAGCATGACTATCGCGTGAACCTCAAAGCGGAAATCGAGATTCGGCATATCCTCGCCAAACTCGACCGCTTAGTCTCTCATCAATGGCAACGTCTCCTGGAGATTCAACGGTTGCAGTTAGAGTTGCTCGAAGAACGCGAGAAACCACCGCGTCGGGCGGAGGGGTAAGTCCCTCACGCAAAGCCGCAGAGAGGCGGAAAGGACCAGAGGGTTCTCCTGTTTTCCTCTGCGTCTCCGCGGCTCTGCGTGAGAAAAATTCCATGCTGAAAACTCTCGCATCAACACTCCACAGCTTCGCGGACACAATGGCCCTCGGACGCCCTCTGGCTCGTGCGCTCGGCCTGACGCTGGCCCCGGTCACGGTCCACCGTTTTCCCGATAGAGAAACTCTCGTGCGCGTCACGCCCGCAGTGGGCCAGCACGCCTTTTTGCTGCGCTCCCTCCATAACCCAAACGCCAAACTGATCGAAACCCTGCTGGCCGCGGACGCGCTCCGCCGAGCTGGGGCCCAGCGCGTCGTTCTCATCGCTCCATATCTGCCCTACATGCGCCAGGACACCGTGTTTACTCCAGGAGAGCCTCTCTCACAAAAAGTCATCGCTGATTGCCTGGGCCGCGCGTTTGATCGGATCGTGACCATCGAGCCTCACCTGCACCGCACTCGTCAGTTGCATGACGTATTTCCGTGCAACGCGGTAGCCTTGTCCGCCGCGCCGATCCTTGCCCAGTGGATTCACCGCACTGGGCGTCGCTCGCTCGTCGTCGGACCGGATGAAGAATCGGAGCCCTGGATTCGCGCGATCGCGGACCCCGCGCACCTGCCGTGGGTGGTCGGCAAGAAAGAGCGACTCGGCGATCACCACGTGCGGATTCACTTCCCGACGCTGCCGTCATGCACGCGGGCGGTGATCGTAGATGACATCGCCAGTAGCGGCGGCACCGTGGCGGTCGCGGCCCGCGCCCTGCGTCGAGCGGGGGTGCCAACCGTGGACGCCGCCGTCGTGCACGCGATTTTCGCGCCTGGCGCGCTTGGACGCATTCGCACCGCCGGGATTCGTCACCTCGTGTCGTGCGATACCATTCCCCACCCGACCAATGCTATTCGGTCACTGCCGCTGCTGGTCGCGGCCATGAAGGAAAGTCTCCCATGTTTCGCGTCAAACAGTTACGCATCGATACGTTAGGCGAGCACGTCATCTTTATTCACAAGGCCGCCGTGCAGGCCGGGGACCTCGGCTTTCGGGCGTTGGATCGGGTGCGTGTCGTCGAAGCCGAACCCACGAGTGGCGACGCGCGGGAGGTGACAGGGATCATCAATTTCTGCGAAGACAGCCTCGTCGCGCCCGATGAGATCGGACTCTCCGAAGTCACCTTTCGCGATCTTGGGCTTGGGGACAACACGCGGGTGCTCGCCACCATCGCACCGGCCCCACGCAGCGTGGACCTCGTGCGCAAGAAATTGGAAGGGCACCGGCTGGATCGCGCGGCGTTCGACGCGATCTTGGCGGACGTCGTCCAACATCACTATTCCAAGGTGGAGTTGTCGATGTTCGTGCTCGCCTGCGCACTCAAAACATTGGACCTGCAAGAACTGGTGGACTACACGAGCGCGATGATCGCGGCGGGCACGCAACTCGACTTCGGGCCGGGACCGGTGGCGGATAAGCACTGTATCGGCGGCATCCCCGGCAACCGCACCACGATGGTCATCGTGCCGATTCTGGCATCGCTCGGCGTGATGATGCCCAAAACCTCCTCGCGGGCCATTACCAGTCCGGCGGGCACCGCCGACACGATGGGCATCTTGGCCGAGGTGGCGCTCTCACCCGCGCGCTTGCGCGCCGTTGTCCAGGAGGTTGGTGCCTGTATCGCCTGGGGTGGCGCGCTGGAACTGGCCCCGGCGGATGACATTCTCATCACCGTGGAGCGTCCCATGGAGTTGGATACCGAAGCGCAGATGGTCGCCTCCATTCTCGCCAAAAAGAAAACCGCTGGGGCCTCCCACGTGTTGATTGACATTCCCGTGGGCTCCACCGCCAAGGTGCGGTCGGTCCCGGCCGCCGAGAAACTGGCGGCGCTGTTTCGCGCGGTGGCCGAGAAAATTGATGTGCGTTTGGAAGTCGTGATTACCGAGGTGCGCGGCCCCATCGGGTGGGGCATTGGACCACGGCTCGAAGCCCTGGATGTGTTGGCGGTCTTACGCCGCGATACGCATGCGCCGGTGGACTTGCGTGAGAAGTCGCTCTACTTGGCCGCGCGGTTATTGGAGATGACCGGAGTGGTGGCTCCGAACGGTGGGTATCGCGCCGCGCAACAAGCGCTGGACTCTGGGGCCGCTGAACACATGTTCCGCCGCATTCTCACGGCGCAAGGACCACACCCGTTCCCACCAGAGGCGCCCTACCGGACGACCATTACCGCGCCCGCCGATGGCCGTATCCGTGAGATCGATTGTTGGGAGATCGCCCGTGTAGCCAAACGCGCGGGCGCACCAGCGAACGTGTCAGCGGGAGTGCGCTTGCTGCGGACCGTTGGCGATGTCGTGGCGAAAGGAGAGCCGGTCTATGACATTCATGCCCAGAGCACGACGCAACTCGAATTCGGACGCGCGTATGCCGAGGCGCATCCTGAGATCGTGCGGTTTGGGTTCTAAGACTTTCTCACGCAGAGCCGCAGAGACGCAGAGGAAAACAGAGAATCTTCTCCGCGCCTCTGCGTCTCTGCGTGAGAAAAAATCCCCGGCTACTTCTCTTGAATGGACTCCAAGTAATAGACCAGCGCGAGAATACGACCGATGACGCGCTGTTCGTCGAGCGGCTGGCCACCGGCTTCCGTGAGAAAGTGCGCGCCCCACACGGGCATTGTCCGATTGCCGTGCGCCATCACTGCTTCCCGGCCATCAATGGCGGCGTAGATGCGCCAAAAGGGAAACTGCCCATTTTTTTTCTTGAGTTGGGTGAGGTCGGCGGGCGATGTGCGCAAGAGGTCGGCCATTGGCCCTTTCCCCTTGCCATCGCGTCCATGACACGACGCGCAGTATCCTTGGTATTCGAGCTGCCCGCTGGTGAGCACCACTTCTTGAGCCGTGACCACACCAGAGTGCCCGAGCAGCACCAGGGCCACAGTCCACACCGAGATGATGAAAGTACGCATAATGGGGGTCTCCTTTGTTTTCCTCCGCGCCTGCGCGTCTCCGCGTGAGACGGATTCCTTGTTACCAGTGCTTAGGACTCTGGCGGTAACGTCCGTAGATATTTCACGACTTCCCGCACCTGCTCGGCGGTGAGTTCCCCAGCGAAGTGCGGCATCGCGATTCGATTCAATTTCACCATGTGGACGATCTTGGGTCGCAGCTGTTCGTCGGTGCGACCCTGGAAATAGGCACGATCAAAAGCGGGGGGCAGCGGCTGCGAGGAAGGAAAACCCAAGGCTTCCATCAGCGCGGGGTCTGGCGCTTGGCCTCTGGGCCCGTGACAGGAGACACAATAGCGATCGTACAATTCATACCCCGGAGAGAGCAGCCGCACGAACGCGACCACCGCTTTGCGGTCATCCAAACTCAGGACATCGCCACTGCCAGGCATGGCCCCTTTGCCTTCGGAAATGAGCTTGAGCAATGCCTCGTCGGACACCTGTTGTTGATAGGGAGGGGCACTCAAATCACGAGGTGGAACTGGGAGAGTCGAAACTAATGATCCGTTGCCGCGACCATAGATGCCATGACAGGTGAGACACAGGGAGTCATAGACACTCTCTCCCGCCTTGATTGGCCCCCATGAAAGCGTCGGGAGTCGTCGCAGGTGCGCGAGAATGGCACTGACCTCTTCTTCTGACGCGGGTAATGCTTTCGGGTTCACCGGCACGGGCAAGTTCTTGCCATGCAGGATACGGACAACCAGTTCGTCATCGCTATTGCGTAAGAGATCGGCACTGCGCAAGTTGCGGGGGTGTACTTCCAAGACTTGACCGATGGCTCCCCCACCGCGCGCGTCCGCGCCGTGGCATCCAGCACAGTGGCGAATATAGCGTACTTCACCTGGGGTGAGTCGATGAGCGGGAATCGCCGCCTTGGCCACGACGGTCGTATCCTTCGGCACGGGCGTCTCTGGCCCGTCGCCAGGGCGCGCGGTCAAAGGCGTGCGCGTGCACCCGAGCATCAGAACCACCACCAGCATCACGAGTATCCTCATACCAATCCTCCTCACTGGGGAACGCGACCGTCTCGCGCGCACGCCGCCCTATGGCCCTTGAATGGACTGTAAATAGTGGACAAGCGACAGCAGCCGCCCCCTCACTCCGAGTGCCTGTTGTTCATTTGTCCCTGGTTCCAAGCGAAAGCGATCACCCCAGATCGGCATCTCACGGGGGCCATGCCCACGGATGGTCACCTCTTCGCCACGTCCACTGATGGCGTCGTAGGTGCGCCAGAAGAGAAAGGCGCCACCATGCTTTTTCTTCATCTGGGTTAAATCGGCGGGTTTCACACTGAGAACCTCCGCCGTGGGGCCATTGCCTCGTGCTTCCGCTCCGTGGCAGCTCGCGCACGAGCGTTGAAATTCCTTTTTGCCGACGTCGATGACCTCTTGCTCTTGCGCGGCGGCGACCGCCACCCCGAATAGGATACCCCCAACAACCGCCAGCAGCAGCATTCGCCAATCGTGGATACGGACAACTCGGCATCTCGCTTGTTCATGTTGGATCATCATGGTGTGTTCCTTTGCTCGCGACTGATCACGCCGTGGAGTGTGGTCGTGCACGGTTTGTGCAAAGGAAAGGCCAAGAGAGTTCGGAGTTCACAGTTCAGAGTTCGGTAATGAAGAATTGCCGCGTCTTCGTTGGCACGCTGAGCGCGCCACCATCCCGCTCTACAAGTCCTGGTGAATGACTACTGACTACTCTTTCCCAGATGTCGGAAAAATCGCCGCCTTTTTTCGCGCCCCTGAGAAAACAAGGAACCCCATGACACCAACATTCGATGAGATTTTGCATGCGTTACAGCAACCCGCGTGTTATCCCCATCACCCCGATCACGTGGAGATGGTGCAAACCCACATCTCCGCCGTCTTCTTGGCGGGCGAGGAGGTGTACAAGCTCAAGAAGCCCGTGCGCTTCTCGTTTGTGGATTATTCAACGGTCGCACTGCGGCAGCAGTACTGCCACGAAGAAGTGCGCTTGAATCATCGGCTGGCACCGACAGTCTACCTTGGCGTCGTTCCTTTGTTGCGGGTCGGTAATGACTATCACCTGCGGGAAGTGGTCAACATGCGCGACGCTACTGTTGTTGAGTATCTGGTCCGCATGCGGCGCTTGCCTCCAGAACAAACGCTCGCGGCACTGCTTGCCTCTGGTCAGGTTACGAAAATGGGCATCCATGCCCTCGCCAAACGGCTGGTGCATTTCCATAACACCGCCGCCACAAAAGATGCCGCACGCTATGGCGCGCCGGACACCGTGTGGCGCGCGGTCGCGGACAACTTTCAGGAGACCGCGCGCTTTGTTGGGCACACGATTAGTGAGCAGCAGTACGCCCGCATTCAGGATTTCAGCCACTCCTTCTTTCGTGAGCATCAACCCCTGATGCTTCAGCGCATTACCCAGAACCGTGTCCGCGAGGGACATGGCGATCTCCGGTGTGACCATGTCTATTTTCTCGACCAGGGGATTGCGATTATCGATTGTATCGAGTTCAACCCCCGCCTGCGCACGTGTGATGTGGCCTCGGAACTCGCCTTCTTGACGATGGACCTGGAACTGCGCGGCGCGCCCGACCTCGCCGCGGAACTTCTCCATGCGTATGTGGCACAGGCGAATGATCCCGACCTGTTTCGTTTGCTCCCCTTTTATCAATGCTATCGCGCGTACGTGCGCGGCAAAGTCGAAAGTCTCAAAAGCCAGGAACCAGAAGTCTCGATTGAAGAACGGGAACAGGCGCGACACCAAGCCCAGCGGAGCTTTCGGCTCGCGGCACGGTATGCGCGGGGCACACCGTCTCCGACGCTTCTTGTCGTGTGTGGTCGCGTGGGCACGGGAAAATCCACGGTTGCGCAACGAATAAGTGAACAGACGGGGTTTGTTGCGCTCAATTCCGATGTCATTCGCAAACGCTTAGCTGGCATACTACCAACCGCGCACGTGGAAGCCGCGTATGCCAGTGGCCTCTATAGCCAGGAGTTTAGCCAGCGCACGTATGCGGCCCTCTTTGCTCAAGCCGAAGAGGAACTCCGTGCCGGACGGGGAGTCATCGTTGATGCCACCTGCAAACGACCGGAAGATCGTCAGGCCCTCTTGGCCCTCGCGCAGCGGCAGCAGGTTCCCGTGCTGTTTCTCGAGTGTCAGACCTCCCTTGCGGAAGTTGAACGTCGCCTGCGTGAACGTGCACGCCGTGGCGATTCGGTATCAGACGCGACCTGGGAGTTGGCCCAACGCGAGCATGAGACGTTTCCCACGTTTGCCGATCTTCCCGCCCAGTGCCGCGTCATCATTGAGACGGAACACGACATTGACGAGGCGCTTGAGTCGGTTGAGGAACGTATCGCGGCAGGAACGCACTGAGGGTTGACGGCGATGTCGCTTCCCATTTTTGAGAAAAAAGAGGGCGGCATTTCCCAGATGCTGGAAAATTGCCCTCCCGCGTGTGGAGTTGAGCGCCTTTGGGAACGGCACTACTTCTGCTTAGAATCTCACGCACGCGGAGCCGCGGAGACGCGGAGAGGAGCAGAGACTTCTCCTGTTTTTCTCCGCGCCTCTGCGGCTCTGCGTGAGGAACAAAAGGAGGCTGTTATGTTGGTCCGTGAACGTATGACCCCCAATCCCGTCACTGTCTCTCCGAAAGCCATGTTGTCCATTGCCCGTGACAAAATGGCCGCCGGGAAATTCCGGCGCGTCCCGGTGGTGCAGGACGGGGTACTCGTCGGGATTCTCACCGATCGTGACCTGCGTCAGTATGTGGGCGTTGAGGAGCGCACGCGCATTGAAGCCGCGATGACCGAAACACCGTTGACCATCCCCCCGGCGCTCATGGTCGCGGAGGCCACGCGGTTGATGCTGAAACATCAAATCAGCGGGTTACCCGTACTGGAGAGTGGGCAGCTCGTCGGCATTATTACCACGAGCGATATTCTCCGCGCGTTTCTCGAACTCACTGGTGCCCCCGCGTAGAATACGTTACGGGTGCTCACGTGGAGGATTGCGCATGGCGACTCGTGGAACGATTTTGGTGGCGGACGACGAAGGACTGGCGCGACAGGGGATTGCCGAACTGTTGCAAGAAGAAGGCTACCTTGTCCACCAAGCGGAGGATGGCACCGTCGCATTGCGGCTGCTGGATGAGGTGGACGTGGACGTGGTGCTGACCGACCTGCGCATGCCAGGCGCTGATGGCTTAGCGGTGCTGCGCAAAGTGCGCGATGTCTGTCCGCAAACGATGGTCATGTTGATGACCGCCTACGCTTCGGTCGAGACGGTCGTTGATGCGCTCCGGCTGGGCGCGCAGGACTATCTGCTCAAACCGATCTTGCTCGACGACGTCCTCTATAAGGTGCGCCGGCTGCTCGACCATAAGCAGCAAGCCTGGGAACTCCAGATGCTGCGCCGCGAGATCACGCGTCACCTGGATTTCGAGAGTCTCATTGGCCGCAGCCCGGCCATGAAGGACCTCTGTGAACTGATTAAGAAAGTCGCGCCGACCAACGCCACGGTGATCATCACCGGGGAAAGTGGCGTGGGCAAGGAAGTCGTGGCGCGGCTGCTCCACTCCCAAAGTGCGCAAAGCGAGCGGGTCTTTCTGCCGGTGAATTGTAGCGCCATTCCCGAGACGCTGCTCGAAAGCCAACTCTTCGGCTATACCAAAGGGGCGTTCACGGGTGCCGCCGCCAATCAAGAAGGGCTCTTCCAGCGGGCGCGCGGCGGCACGATGTTCCTCGATGAAATTGGCGAGATGCCGATCACGCTCCAACCGAAACTGCTACGTGCACTGGAAGCGAAAGAGGTGCTGCCGGTAGGTGCGACCACGCCGATCAAAACCGACGTGCGGCTCTTGGCCGCCACCAACCGTGACCTCAAGAAAGAGGTCGAAGCCGGACGCTTTCGCGAAGACCTCTATTATCGACTCAATGTCATCGAACTGCCGATCCCACCGTTGCGCGACCGGCGCGAAGATATTCCCCTGTTAGTCGAGTACCTGGTGCGCCGTCACAATCAGGACCTCAAACGCGCCTACAAAGGCGTGGACAACGCGACCATGAAAGTCCTGATGTCGATGCCGTGGAAAGGCAACGTGCGCGAGCTGGATAATCTGCTGGAGCGCGCGATGATCCTGGGCAACGGCGACTGGATTACGCTGAGCGATCTGCCACGCCGTGAGGGGCAGGAGCCCGCCCTCGTTCAGCCGCTGACCGATAATCTCAAGGAGGCGGTGCAGGCCTACGAGCGTAGCCATATCGAGAATGTCCTCAAGAAATTGGAGCACGATAAAAAGAGCGCGGCGGAAGCTCTGGGCATGAGCCTCTCGTCGCTGTATCGCAAACTCGACGAACTGCGGATTCAGCCAGAATAAGCGCCCGCCCTTTGCAATTTCGCGAAGGATGAGCGCGCTTCCTTCTCATTCCTCGGAAATTCGCCCCACCGCAGCCTCTTTTCCGCCGCGTGGTCCTGGCATAAAGCGTGCTCTCCTCCGACAGGAGCACGCACATGAAAGATTTGAGTATTCGCGCATGGATCACGCCGGCTCCTCCGACGATTGGCCCGAAAGAAAACCTCAAACGCGCACGCGCACGGATGCGGGCGGCCAACGTGGCGGAGCTACTGGTTGTCGATGACGGCAAACTGGTTGGGACATTAAGTGAACGCGACATCTGGGAACACTGTCCGACGAGCACCTTGGTGATGGATGAGAAACAAGCCGATGAGTTACTGGAGAAGTTTCGGGTTGGTGGCGTCATGGCGCTGCACCCGCCGGTGATTCATCCCGAAGCGTCCTTATCCGAGGCCGCGCAGGTCTTCGCCGACTGTGGGCGCGCGGGGCTGCCGGTCGTGGACGATGGCCTCCCCATCGGCTTTCTCACCGAGGCCAGCGTCATGCACGCGGTGGCCATGCTGCTCGGACCAGAGGCCACGCAGACGAAATCACGAGACCCGTAGGCCAAGGTCCAAAGTCCAAAGTCCTTCTTCCTCATTTTTGCCTTTTGCCCTTTGACTTTTGATTTTGTCTTCGGTCCCTGGTCCCTGGTCTCCGGTCCCCGGTCTTCCCCATTTTTGACTTTTGACTTTTGCCATTTGACTTTTGCCTTGCCGAAGAAAGGAGCTAAGCGATGAACACCTTACAACGCATTCTCATTGGTCACAGTCTGTTTCCCGATGGCGACATGGCGTTGCGCTCGGCTGCCGTCCTGGCCGAACGCGCCCAAGCGGCCCTGTACCTCTTGCATGTCGTCGAGCCCTATCCTGTCTATCAACGCATGCGCTTCCCGACGGTCCCCGCGCACGCCATGTTGGAAAAAGTGCTGCTCAACGTGCGGACCCAACTGAATGCACTAGCGACCTCCCCGCTGCTCTCTCACTTTACCGTCGAGACCGACGCGCATATCGGCAAACCGTTTGTCGAGATTATTAAAGCCTGTCGCGCCTGGGATGCGCACATGATCGTCGTTGGGGTCAGTCCGCGCGGCACGGATCGCTTCCTGGGCAGCACGGGGGAACGGGTGTTACGTAAATCGCCCGTGCCCGTCTTGCTGGTGAAACGCGAGTTCCTGCCCGGCCCCAAGACGGTGCTCATTCCTATTGATTTTTCTCCAGCCTCACGAGACGCGGCAAGAGAAGCGCTCGCTCTCGTCCGTGGGTT
>CAMBFS010000102.1 GCA_945865755.1 Klebsiella pneumoniae | reverse complement strand
AGCTCCCAGTGTCGGCTTGCACGCACGTCGGATAACGAGATAATCTCAGCAGCGCCCATAGAGACTCCTTTCTATGTGGGGAATAAATGTGTTGCCCCCCATTATAGACGGGCGCCCTCTTGGGCGTAAGAATCACCGAATGCTCCCATAGCCATACGAGGTGATCAAGCGGGCCTCGAAATCCAATTCTTCTCGCAGCCGCAACCGAAAGCCGCGCGAGAACCGCACCTCCCCTTCGGCAATGCCCGTATACGGACTTGCTGACCACACTACGACGGTCGAACGCTGGACGGTTGGACGATTGAGCGCCTCAGCAACACACCGGCTATACGTTACAAGTGACTGAAGAGGAGGCTCGTTCATGATTAGTACGCAGGCTGATAGCGGAGCGCATCAGTGATCGGGTGCTGTTTGAGTTGCGCAGCATAGACGTGTTTGCGGCGTTGCCAGGTTTCGTAGATTCCCTTCCACCGACTGAAATCGGTGCGGGTCTCGTCATATTCATCATAACGCGCTAATTGCCCTGCCAGCAGCGCCGCGTAAAAATCCTCGCTCAAGATTCCGTACTTCTCTTCATAGAGGGTCAAGCGGCGTTCCAATAATTTCATTTCGATGACTAGTTCGTGAATTTCCATAGGTGCCTCTGGCTAGAAGTCTAGCATTTCTCGCTTGTGTCGGCTTCCTTGCAACTGATTCCTCATTCATCACTCTTCATTTTTCATTCATTTGAGCCCCGCCTTGCGAGCAGCAGCATACAACCGCTCCAAGATCGGGGTCGGGTCCTCTTTGAAGGGTTGATTCTCCTTCCGCCAAGCGGCTTCCACAGAGAAACCAGGATTGCGCCGTAAGACTTCCGCGGCCTCGGCTCGCGCTTCTTCCTCTCGCCCTAACTCAACGTAACACACCGCCAAGTTTGCGCGGGCGGGGATAATCGCCGGGTTAAGGCTGAGGGCCTGCTTGATGGGAACAATAGCCTTTTCCCACTGTCCCGCTGAGCGATACGCATGGCCTAACTGGATTAAGTAAATGGTTGGATTGCGGGGATCAAGCCGCAGTCCCTGTTCAAGCGCCTTGACGCCGTCGTTGAGTTGTCCAGCAAAGACCAGGGTAACTCCTAGGACTGAATAGTTGAGTGCGTCGCTGGGGTTGAGAGCGATCGCCCGTTCTATTTCCCTGATGGCCTGCTCATGCTGCCTTTGATGCAGATAGACGAGGCCTAATATTCGGTGAGCTCCGGGAAGAGAATCATCAAGAGCAACGGCTCGTTGCGTCAACTCCAAGGCCCGCCCCAGGGATTGAGCGGGCTCCTGAACCCAGAGAAAGAAAAAGTCGCGGTAGTAGGCCAAGCCTAGTCCTACATACGCAGCCGCATAGCGCGGGTCCAGTTCAACGGCCTTCTCATACATCTGTCGTGCTTGCTCACTTGCTTCTTTTTTACTCTCAAAAAATGCACGGTCACCTGCTTCCCTCCCGCGCAAGAAGTAGTCATAAGCTTCCAGGTTGTTCGTGGGAGCCTTTTTAAACCGCTCTTGTTCCTCCGGCGTCAACTGGACCTTGAGTGCGAACACGATCTTCTGTCGGATCTCATCTTGCAGCACGAAGATCTCCTGTAACGGGCGATCATAGCGCTCCGACCACAGATGTCCTCCGGTGGTGGCGTCGATCAACTGCGCGGTGACGCGCACCCGATTGTCCGCCTTGCGGATACTGCCCTCCAGTACATACCGTACCCCCAGCTCGCGGCTGATGTCCTGCACTTTGGTTGCTTTGCCCTTGTAAGTGAAGGCCGAATTGCGGGCGATGACGAAGAGACTGGAGAGCCGGGAGAGGTCCGTCGTAATATCTTCCGTGATGCCGTCACTGAAATGCTCTTGCGTGGGATCGTCACTCATGTTGGCGAAAGGCAACACGACGATGGAGGGTTTATCAGGCAGAGGAAGGGACTGGGTGCTGGGGAGAAGAACAGGGAAGTAACGGACGGTGATGAATGAGATCGCGACCAGCACCAGCCCGGCCACCGCTCCGAGGTGCGCCGAGCGCACTCTACGAGACAGCCTCAAATACTGGATTTGTATAGTCCGGCGTATCCCTTTCGGTGATTCTGGTAGCAGTGCATAGACTTGGAACCGTTCAGCGATGTTCTTCAGCTTGGGTTTGCCCAAGGAGACGACCGTGCCCAAGTCCACTTTCTTGGCGACATCACGATACACCACGTCCGAGAGGCAAATCGTATCCGGCTCAGCCAGGTCCTGTAAGCGCGCCGCGATGTTGACCCCATCGCCAAACACATCGCCGTCCCTTTGGATGATGTCGCCCAAGTGGAGACCGATGCGGAGGTGAATCTGTTCGGCCTTCTCTCTGTCGGCATTCCGCGTGCGCAACTGCGCTTGAATCCGCTGGGCGCACTGCACGGCATGGACGACGGAAGGGAAGTCCACTAGAAAAGCATCGCCCACTGTCTTAATGACGGTACCGTGATGCTCAGCGACGGCGGTGTGGATAATGTGGTTATGCGAGTCCAACAGCCGCAGGGTCCGAGTTTCGTCCACGCCCATCTGACGACTGAAGCCGACGATGTCGGTGAACATGATCGCGGCCAGTTTGCGGGTTTCCGTCTGTACCTCGGCCATTGTGTAGTGCTCCTCAGAACCGTTCGCTCTGCTCAATCGTATACCGATGCCGTTGCCCGAGCAGACAGACAACATTCCCAGGCTGATCAACCACGATCGAAAATAATCCCATGATGTCCCGCCCCAGTACGCTGATGTCGAGCGCCGCGACTTCAGTAACCGCCCGATACTGGCCACGGAATACAACGGCACTGCCAGTCTCTCGACGCAACTGAATCTGGGTCTCAACCAGAACAGAGCTGACAACCCCACCTACGCCGCTAATTCGATTCTGGGTCGCACGTGGCTGGAGAGACAAATCCGCCAAGGTGATAGCGCTAAAAACTGTTTGATCCGCCCCAGTGTCCACGAGGAAGGGAGCTGGTATCCACAAGCCGCGACTCGTTAAAATCTTCCCCTGGATCACAGGACGCGTGATCCCATCATCCCCTAGCGCCCACGCTCCGTTAACACGCATAAATCCACACCAGCTTCTCGCGAGGAATGTAATGAGCGAATCGTCCTTCATCCTCAGGGTGTGCTGCCGTCCCCAAAGCAATGACCTCCTCCGGAGTATCCGCCGCAAAAATCTCTTCCCCAGCAATGCAAATACACTTGCCGCGATACTGCCCATAGATTTCTGGCACGTGCGCTTGAAACCATGCCCAGTTGCGGTCGAACTGTGCCCATCCCACCCGCGCTTTGGCCAGTTCCTCTGGATCCGTCACTTCTTCCATGATCACTGCCGGTCTATGTGGTATTGGCATCGGTGAATCTCCTCGCGTGTAACCGCCGTTCGCTCGGATTCTAATCCTCGCCTACGGCGCGGCGCAATCGGCCGAGGCTTGCAGCGGATCGGACCGCTGCGACGGAATGCCGAACGATGGACGGCGGACTCAGCACGTCAGTCATTTTTCACTCTTCACTGACTTCAGCGCCGCTCATGCCCAGCCTGTCAACGCTATTTCCCTAATCGGCTGAGCCCTTGGTAGGTGAAGAGCTGCGGATCAAGCCCAACATTCACCCGAATATCGTTGCCTTCGCGTAAGGGCAGCACCACGTTCGCTTCGGCGTGATGTTCGTCGATGGCCACACCGTAATCAGACTGCGGGGTGGAAAAAACATTATCCCGGCTCAAGGCAATACCGCCCGCCAGTAGAAATGTCTTCCAATACTCTCCCGACCGGGAGTACACTTCCTTGTAATAGGCGCGATAGAGGTCCTTATCGACCCAGAGAATCTGTCGCCCATAAGCGAAATAGGGGTCTTTCGCGGTGATCTCGACGATCCACACCGGACGCTTGGCCACATGCAAATTGACCGGCCACCACGCTGCTCCAGACCATTGCTGCCCACTCGCTGTAAACTTCTTATTGTTCCCTGGCCACGGCATGATTGCCACGTTCTCATCCGCGGGGAGCACCAGTCCTCGTTCACTCTTCTCCCAATACTTCGGCGTCGGCAACGTGTACGGGACTAACGCTTCACGGCTGCCGATCAGTTTCCAATCAAAGTATTGAATCTTCCCGGCGAATAACCCCGCGTCATTCGGACTCCAATGCGACCCCAAGAACCCATCCGAGGTATTCGAGGCAGCAAGCCGGCGCACGCGACGAATCACGGGTATGTAGGCCCAGCGGGAATCCCATTTGTCCGGATCCAAATGCCCCCAGCCCAGTGTGGCTATGCCGACAACATCGTAGGGAGCGATCCCATACCCCAGCCCCTTACTGGTAACTTCGTCCGGATTCACAATCGGCCCCGACCAGCGGGACCCATACGCGAGAATCTTCACCGCGAAATCGACGTACCGGTTGAGGCTTTTGTCACTCACCCAGAAGATATTGAGGAGTAAGTCGATATCATCCACCGGTCCGCCTCGGCTGGCGAAGTTATAGATGATCTTATAGGCCGCTTGTGGATCGTTCTGATCAACGACAGGAAACGGAAATCCCCCCGGACGATACTGAGGCCAGGTCCCGGTGCTCGTCTCAATCAAGACACCACGGTCGTTGACCGCATACTTGCCGGTGTTGGCTTCGGTCAACTGCCGAAAGCGGCTGCCGTACTGCAACGCTTCCGGTGGCAGTGTGATCACTTTCGAGAGATGCTGCCCGCTGGCAAACCGTCGTAGAATCGCCTCGGGCATCATGTCCTTGGCTCCTTGCCAGGTCGCCTTATCGAGCACTTCGCCAGGCGGTAATTCCGCCTTCCCCTCCGATCCGCAGAGCAACGCTCCAAGAACCCCACACGCAGTGATGAAGTTTTTCAGCCAGTGCCGGTCTCTCATACTCTCCCCCTTTCCATTGTTGTGTGGAACATACACTGTTGTGTGGAACATACACAAAGGGCGTGGCAGGTTTATTGAGAGGAAAACACACATCAAGTCGCCCGCTCTTCCGCCAGGGCCTCGTAATGAGGGCGTTCAGTCGAGCTGAACAAAGTGTTCCGTCTGTCTGAACATTCAATGCTTTAATATCATGGCGATATATCACATTGACATACTCGAACCTCACAAAGCCCGGAGAGAAAGCTTTTTCCCCCATTTTTCCACGTTCTTCAGGTTAGCGACTTCTGGCACAGTTCCTGCTTTTTTCTGATTGAACAGACGACAGACACAAACGAATAAGGGGGAACCACACCATGTTTTCATTCATCGCGCAGGCTGGCTACACGACGACCGTTATCGACTTCACCAACGACCTTTCAGCATTGTTGGTTGGGCTTGTGACCCTCACCGCACTCTCTGCGGGGGTGATAATTTTTGAGGCTGTTCGTTATCACTTCGCCCAGAAAGCCGAGGTTCCCACTGAGACGGCTCCGGCGACAATCGAGTACCGGCGAGCCGCCTAACCAGCAGGCGACGGTGTGGTGCGCACCCGCGCGCAACAACTCACACTTGCTTTCACTAAACCAATGAGCATAAGAATGGCACCCTGATTGAGCATGACAACCAGTGGATAGGCTGTGCGCCGAACGAGAGAAGGGCGGGAGACCTTTCTTTCGTTTCTTTCGCACGGCGCAATCCACAAAGGGGGAGTATGGAAAGATGGTACCGCTTCATCATTCACCGACCGCGATTCGTGCTGTTGCTGATCTTTCTCATCACCGGGTTCTTCGCTTTCCACGCCCGCCATATCCAGGTTGACAGTTCCCTCGACAGTTTGCTTCCTGACAACGATCCCGAGCGGCAGTATTACAACGACGTCGTGCGCTTGTTCGGCAGTGAAAACGTCGCGGTCATCGGCATCCTCGCCGACAACGTCTACACACCGCCCACACTTCAGAAGATTCAACGCCTCACCGACGAGTTCCGCAAAATTCCCGAGGTCAAGAGTGCCTTTAGTCTTACCAACGCGCCAGACGTCATCGCTAAGATCACCGGCGCGGAGCAGGAGCTGCTGATTCCTACCATCCCCGCCACGGTCGAGGAGGCCGCGGCCATTAAAGAGAAGGTCGCAACTCAGCCCATCTACCATAAAAACCTCGTGGCCGAGGATGGACGGGCGGCGGCGATCAATATCTTCTTCTTAGAGAGTATCACCGACAATGAGTTTGTCCGTCGTGGCATCGACGAAAAAATCCAGGCGATCATCGACCAGGCCCAGGGTCCCGAGAAAATCTACTATACGGGACTGCCACATTTTAAGGCGGTCTCCGCCCGCGCCATCGTCGAAGACCTTTCCTATTTACTTCCGCTCGCGCTCGGCTTGATTCTCATCGTGCTGTTCTTCTGTCTGCGGTCCGTGCGCGGGGTTATGCTTCCCGCACTAACAGTGATCATTACGGTCATCTGGACCCTCGGACTCATGGTACTTGGCGGCAGTCGCCTGAGTCTCGGTACCCTGTCGTTACCGCCGATGTTGCTCGTCCTTGGGGTGGCCTACTCTCTCCACGTAGTTGCCGAATACTACGAACTTGCGCAACCAGGCCGCCCGAAAGAAGAAGTCCTGCTGGAAACCTTACGCAGCATGAATACGCCGGTCCTCATGACCGCGTTGACGACGGTGCTGGGCTTTCTCTCGCTCTTTACCAACAACATCGTCAGTATCCGTGAGATGGGCATTTATTCCGCCATTGGCATTACCATTGCCTTTCTCTTGGCGACGATTCTGATTCCCGCCGCCCTCGTACTCATGCCGCTCCCCTCTCGCCATCAAGAAACGTATTCTCCAGAATTAACGGCGGCGCTGCGCACGTTCACCCAGTTCATTATTCAACATCGCACCGCGGTGATTATCGGGGGCGCGCTTATTGCCGTGCTTGCCGCGCTGCCTATTCCTTCCATTGAGGTCGGCTCGAACTTTCTGTCCCTCTTCCGCGCGAGCCATCCTGTTCGTCAAGCCACCGATGTCATGAATCATGCGCTAGGGGGCAGCATGGCCTTCTACGTCACGATTGACGGGAACGAAAATGACATTATGAAGAAGGCGGATACGCTGAAACGGATCAAGGATCTGCAACTCTACATTAACTCGCTACCGGGCGTGGATAAGACGGTCTCGTTTGTCGATTACGGGGAGATGTTCGATGAAGGCATTCGCTCGCTCCCACCCGCAGAGGGTACGGCTCCCGCTCCGTCACTTCCCAATGCGCCCTTCTGGGAGAATCCCGCCCGGCTCGATGAAGTCATGCAGCTCATCTTTTTCAATCCCACCATCATCGCCAATGTCGTCAACCACCCGATGTATTCGCGGTCAAACATTCTGGTGCGCACCTCGTTCACCCATCCACGCGAGATTGCCGACGCCGTGCAAAAAATCCAACGCTTCGCGGAAGAGCATTTTTCTCCAGAGATGAAAGCCCACCCTACGGGAGCACTGATTCTTAATACCCGCACGGCCAGCAGTCTGATTTCCGGGCAGATTCAGAGCCTGACTCTCACTGCCGGTGTGATCTTCGTCATTATGACGGTCATGTTTCTCTCCTTCCGGGTTGGCATTATCGCCATGATCCCCAACATTTTCCCGATCCTCGCGTTCTTTGGTCTCATGGGGGCAAGCGGTGCTATGCTGAGCATCGGTACCAGTACCATTGCCTCGATCGTACTCGGTCTGGCCGTCGATGACACGATTCACATCATGAGCCGGTTAAGTGCGGAAGCACGCAGAACATCGGACCAACGCGAAGCGCTTATGCGCGCGCTCTGTACCGTCGGCAAGCCGACGCTCTATTACTCTCTGCTGGTGTTTCTCGGCTTTCTCTCCTTTGGGCTTTCGACCTTTGTGCCAATCCAAGAGTTTGGGTTGCTGTCGGCCACGACGGTTGCGTTTGGGGTACTGGCGGAATTGGCGCTGCTGCCCGCTCTCCTCACCACCACGCCGGTCATCACACTGTGGGATGTGCTCTACGTGCGACTGGGGCAAGACCCGCATAAGACCATTCCCTTGTTCGCGGGGTTGCGCCCGTTCCAAGCGAAACTGGTGACGCTGATGGGGGAACTGAAATCGTTCCCGAAGGGGCAGCCTATCGTTCGGCAAGGGGAATCGGGAAACGAAATGTACGTAGTCATTAACGGGACGGCGGATGTCTTCATGCATTCCTCCGAGCAATCGCGGAAGCTCGGCTCATTGGAACGTGGCGATGTGTTTGGGGAGATGGGGCTGATTCGTCATCACGAGCGCATGGCGGATGTGATCGCCACGCAAGATGTTGAAGTGTTAGCCGTGAACGAACGCTTCCTGGAGCGGATCAAGCGCCGCTACCCGCGCATCGCCACGGAGATCTTTTCCAATATCTCGAAAATTCTGAGTGACCGCTTGGAGCAAGCACAACGGCGAGGCAGTCTCAAATAAGTCCAGGGGCAAGTCACAGGCAAGCCCAAGACCTGTCTGAGACTTGCCTGTGACTTGCCTTATGAGGTAGGGAGAGAAGGATGAGCACCCGACCCGTCACAATGGAATCTCCCGCGGCGACCAAAGCCCTTGAGGAAGTACGACGTATCGTGCTGGACGCGCTGAGTGAGAACAATGCGCACGTCTACCTCTTTGGTTCTTGGGCTCGGGGAGAAGCGACGCGCCTTTCAGATATCGATATAGCCATAGATCCGTACGCGACCCTCCCTCGCGGAACGCTCGCGCGGTTGCGGGAACGACTAGAGGAAAGTCACGTCCCATACCATGTCGATGTGGTCGATCTGACGCGGACAGCCCCTGAATTCCGCCGTCGTGTGCTTGCTGAGGGGATGCTGTGGAGCGATTGATAGAGCGCCTGGCGATTGCACGACGCGCATTAGGCACGTTGCGGGAGTTAGTGGATATTCGACTTCCCTCTCGGGTAGAGCGAGACGCCGCCATCCAACGGTTTGAATACACCTGCGAGGCGGTCTGGAAGGCCGCGCAGCGCTACCTGCAGGAGGTGGAAGGCATCAGCATTGGCTCTCCGAAGGGCAGTATTCGTGCGAGTCGCGATGTGGGACTCATCACCGATGAACAGACCACACGCGGCTTAGAAATGATTGATGATCGCAACCTGACCGTGCACACCTATAACGAGTCTCTGGCCGAAGAAATTGCTCGCCAACTGCCTTCGTATGCGGACTTCCTTGCCGTATGGCTTGCGGCAATGGAGGAGCGAACGAAACCACAAGAGTCGGGCAATTAGTGTCGTGATCGGGAAAGGCCGATGGGAGGAAGAACCCTCCGCTCTCCTTTTCCACTCTTCATTCTCCATTTTTCATTCTCCATTCTCAATTCTTCATTCATTTGAGCCCCGCCTCGCGTAAGCCGTCAAGAAATCGCTCTAAATCTGCGGGATCTTTAAGGGGAAGCCTCTGCCTCACACCCTCCAGCGAGAAAGCGGGACTGAGTCGCAGGACCTCCGCCACCTCGGCTTTGGCTTCAGCCTCTCGGCCTACCTCACTATAGACAAACGCCAGGAAAAGGTGGGCAGCCAGCCAATTGGGATTGCGTGCAAGGGCTCTCTCGAATACTGTAATCGCCTCCTCAGTCCGCCCCGTCCAGTAATAGGCAGTGCCTAAGATCCGCAAGTACAGAGCCGGATACCGGGGGTTGAGGCGCATCGCCTTCTCCATCCAGCCAATGGCTTCCTCCGACCGTCCCAGATAGGTCAGAATCTCGGCTAACGCCATATAGCTGTCAGCATTGTTGGAATCCAGCGCAATGGCCCGCTCGGCCTCGGCGATGGCCTGTTCGTATTGTCTGTCTTTCCACAAATGGACCCAGCCCAACAACACGTGGGCGAAGGGCAGAGAGGGATCTAGGACGAGGGCCTGTTGCTCCAGTTCAAACGCCCGTTCCAGGTTCTGGAGGGCCGGACTCCATTGAAACATCCACTCTCTGAGGTAGGTGTAACCTAGGGCCTGATACGCCTCCGCGTATTGCGGGTCCAACTCAACTGCTCGCTCAAACATCTGTCGCGCCTGGGCATGCGTCTCTTTCGTGAGGCGCAGGAACTGCTCACTCCCGCGCAAAAAGTAGTCATACGCCTCCAGGTTGTTCGTACGTTTGCGCACCAGGTCTCCTTGCTCCCACAGCGTGAGCTGAAGTTTCAGCGTCGCTACGATCTTCTGCACGATTTCATCTTGCAGGGCGAAGATGTCTTTCAGCGGTCGGTCGTAGCGTTCGGACCAGAGATGATAGCCGGTCGTGGCGTCAATCAATTGTGCGGTGACTCGCATCTAGTTGCCAGATTTGCGCACGCTCCCTTCCAAGACATAGCGTACGCCCATCTCTCGACTCACATCTTGTACCTTCACGGCCTTGCCTTTGTAGGTGAAGGCGGAGTTACGAGCGATGACAAAGAGACTGGAAATCTTTGAGAGATCAGAAGTGATGTCTTCCGTGAGGCCGTCGCTGAAGTATTCTTGGTCAGGGTCTTTGCTCATGTTGACGAAGGGCAGGACGACGATCGAAGGTTTGTCGGGCAGAGGAAGGGGTTGGGTGCTGGGTGTTAGGGGTTGGGTGTTAGGGGGAAGAATAGGGAAATAGCGGACAGTGACAAGGGTAACGACGACGAGGAGCAGCAGCCCGGCCACGCCCACCCAGTGCACGGGACGCACTCGACGCGAGAGCTTGAGCCGTTGCACTTGCAGGCTCTGGCGTATCCCCTGCGGTGATTCCGGCAGCAACGCGTAGACAGTGAACCGCTCGGCAATGTTCTTCAGCTTGGGCTTACCCAAAGAGACGACCGTCCCCAGGTCCACCTTCTTGACTACATCCCGATAGACCATGTCCGAGAGACAAACGGTATCCGGCTCGGCCAGTGCTTGCAGCCGCGAGGCGATGTTGACGCCGTCGCCAAACACATCGCCGTCTTTCTGCACGATATCGCCCAGATGAATGCCGATGCGGACGTGAATCTGCTGGGCGTTCTCCTTGTCCGTGTTGTGAGTGCGGAACTGACTCTGAATCGCCTGGGCGCACTGCACGGCATGCACGACGGAGGGGAAATCGACCAGAAAGGCATCGCCCACGGTCTTGATGACGATACCGTGATGAGTGGTCACTGCTTGTTGGATGAGTTGGTTATGCACTTCCAGCAGTCGCAGCATGCGCGCTTCATCCGCGCCCATCTGACGACTAAAGCCGACGATGTCGGTGAACATGATTGCCGCCAGTCGGCGGGTTTCGATTGCTGCCAGTTGTGAGGAATCCCCAGACATGAAGGCGATTATGCGGTGGGCTCATTGTCCTTGTCAAACGGCAAAGGCTTCGGGACGCCCAACTATTCTTGATGAAGAGGCCAGAGAGTCTGCTCTTTTGGGCATCACACGGAACGAGAAACGGGGGATGATGTATCCTGTAGCTCGCGCGCGAAAGCGATCACCCATTTTCGTTGCTCGTCTGTTTCAGGAATAGGGCAGCCTCGTGCCGCGCTAATCTGCTGGAAGGCCACTTCTGGCTCCATGCCCAAGACGATGAGGAGACCGGCCGCTACCACTGCCGACCTGCCAATTCCTTGCCGACAATGGAGCCCGACGTTTTTCCCCTTCACAAGGAGTTGATGTAACTTCTTGAGCAATTCCAAGGTGACTCTGCGTGAGAGGGGCACACTACGGTCAGGAATGGGAAACCCAATAAACTGTATGCCCCTCGCTTGGCTCAGCACCTCTTCTTGAGCTAAGTCTAAATCCGCATTTTCTTCTCGTGTTAGGAGTGAGACCATGACATCAAGCCCAGCCTGCCGCCACGCCTGCACTTCATCTTCAAGCCAATCGCCCCCGCGCGGACGCGGCACGATAGCCAATTTGCCTGGCCACGATCCGTCTATCCAGTATAGCGCTGTCTTCATATTTTCACTCTCCACTGAATCACGTTGTGTCTTCAATTGCGAGAAGGAAGAGAGGAACAATCATACACAAGAGTTTTAGGGAAGGACTTCTCGTGGCAATACGTCCACATCCACACCTCGGTCTCGAAGGAGTCTGATGCGATGATGACCATCCATCACCGTTCCATCTGGCTTGACCTTCAGCGACCCAGGTTGTCCGGGCTTGAGAGAGTCGATGAGTGCTGTGGTTGACAGTTTGCCGTACTGAACAAGTTTTGCCGCACTGAAGGAGCTGTCAGGATGCAGTGATTTCAAAGGCGGTTGGTTCACCATCTTTCCTTACTTCAGCCCCGCCTTGCGCAACGCCGCGATATGCCGCTCTAACACCGATGGATCTTTGATCGGTACTCTCTCTTTGTGAACCTCCAGCGAGAACTGGGGATTGATCCGTAGTACTTCCGCCGCCTCGGCTCGGGCTTCCGCCTCTTTGCCTAATTCACTGTAGACTGCTGCCAGGGTCAGGTGAGCACCCAGATTGTTGAGGTAGTGGCTGAGATATTGCTTTAGAGGAGCAATGGACTCCTCAGGCTTCCCGGCCAGGTAATAAGCAGCGCCTATACTGCTTAAATGCTGGTCTGCAACAAAGGGCTTGAGATGCAGGGCCTGTTCTGCCATTGCAACCGCTTCCTCCGCCCTGCCGACACGACTCAGGGTCTCAGCCAGAACCGCAGAGCCCCAAGCCTCCTTGGCATCAAGGGCGATGGCTCGCTCCATTTCGGCGATGGCCTGTTCATACTGTTTTTGCCACAGATAGACATAGCCCAAGAGCGCGTGACCCGGGGGAGAGGCGTCATTGAGGACGAGGGCACGTTGTACTGCCGCTAACGCCTGCGCCAACGTCTTGGTATCCAGACTCTGTTGAAAGCCCCATTGCCACAGGTAGCTGAAAGCCAGAAGAAGGTGGCCAGGCAGATTATTGGGACTCCGGCTGAGGAATTCCTGTAGCGTAGCGGTCGCCTCGACATACCGCCCGGTCAGGTTATAGGCCCAGCCCAGTCCGAATAAGTAGAGAGGCGGATAGCGGGGGTTAAGCCGCATCGCCTGCTCCACCATCCGCAGGGCTTCCTCTGGCCTACCCGCCAAGTTTAGTACCTCCGCCTGCGTTGCATAGCTGTCAGCATTATTGGGATCAAGCGCGATAGCCCGCTCGCCCTCGGCCCTGGCTTGGTCATACTGCTGCTTCTGCGCATAGACTTGGCTGAAGAGCGAATGGGCTACAGGCAGGGAGTCATCCAGGGCAAGAGCTTTTTGCTCCAACTCAAACGCGTGCTTCAGGTTCTGGGGGTCCACACTCCAGCGAAAAACCCACTCCCTCCAGTGGGTCCGACCCAGCCACGGTATCTACTTTAAATTCCAAGGCAACCCGAAAAATCGCCAAAATATCTTGACAAATAGCCGCTAAACACACACACTTTATGGACTTTGAACAGAGAAGACTTACAGGCTGAAATCAACGCCATCGACCAAGAAATCGCCCAACTGGA
>CAMBFS010000101.1 GCA_945865755.1 Klebsiella pneumoniae | reverse complement strand
TGGGGTGATGAAAATCGGGGTGGGCTCCCAGTGGAAGTCAATCCTGTTTCTGTTCCCTTCCCGCACCCGGAATCCCCGCGCAGCGTGCACCGCGAAGTAGGGGCGAACCCCACCCGGAGCCCAGGGTAGCTGCGCAACCCTGGGTTAGGTTGCGCAATCCCGGTGGGATTGGCGGAAAGGGGCGAGCTGGGGACGGCTCTTGCCTTGGGCCGTGGCGACAAGGACCGAAGTTCACGCCACTCAATAGCGAGACCCCCGGATGGAACGGAACGCAATCCGGGCTCACGCGGTGGTCGTCGCCAATCCCACCGGGATTGCGTCTTGCAGCCCAGGGTTGTTTCAACCCTGGGCTGCGAATCAGGCCGCATCCCCAACCCCGATGGGGTTGGGCCTGGGGGGAGGACAATCCGGGTACGCCAGGAATGGCAGCATCTCCTATTTTTGTTCCTGTCCGGAGGGCCGTTTTTCGTGCTCTCGGCGATCGGAAAAGCCCGGCCAGAGGAACAAAAACTCGCCATTGTGCATCAGAACAATTGTCCCAATATCGCCAATTTTCATCACCCCAGGCTCCGGCTCTCCCCTCAGGGGGTACGCGGTTACAAAGCGATTGAGATCAAAGGCGTGTTCCCGCGAGAGCATGTAATACACAGCTCGGGCCAGTTTATGGGCGAGGACGGTGAGCGCTTTGGCTTTGCCGTGTTTGTGTTTTAATTTCGCGAAGTAGTCTTTGCCGGGTTGCTTGTGGCGTAAGAAAAGGATGGCAGCTTCGGCAAAGGCCCAACGTAAGTGGCCGTGGCCAATCTTTTTGCCTGAGGTCCCGATCCGTTTTCCATTAGATTCCTTGGCGCACTTCACTAGACGACAGTACGACACGAAATCCTGCACCCGGGGGAAGCGCTGAATGTCGTGAATCTCATAGAGAATGACCAAAGCCAGAATCTGCCCAATCCCGGGCACCGACTGCAACCGCGCGAACGTCTGCACATCATCGGTTTTGGCACTCCGCGTGAGGTAGAGTTCCACCTCGCCCAACAATTGGTCGTAGTGTTTATGTTGCTGCGTATAGAAATTCATCCAGGCCTCCTTGTGGGGGTGAAATTTGGGTACAGCCATCCTACCGCTGCCATTCGCAGCTCAGGAGGCCTGGATGAGTATCATTCCGTTCCACCGCATCGCCGCCCGGTTGCGGACTCTGCTAAATCCGAAAAGTCTCGTGTGGGCGGCTCGCAGTGACCGGGAGCGTTAGACTCCGAACTTCTTAGACTCCGAACTCCGAACTGCCCCTGCCCACCACCAGTCCACCAGCAGTAAGAACAGGACTCCGTAGAGCAACCACGGCCATAACGGTTGGCCGGTCTTTTCTGGCGCCACCGGAACCGCGGGCGCAATCTCTGGAATATGCAATGGGCGGCCAAGTTGTGCTTCTTCCGCGTCGCTCAGATTCACCGCGACCTTGCGAGCAACGCTATTTTCACTGACCGTATACACGCCCTGTTTCGTGAGCCGGACCGCACCATTCTCCACTGGCGCGAGTTGGCCGTCAGGCTGGCGGACAGTAGTCGTTGGACTCGCCACTTGAAGAGTTGATCCCGTCCGGGTGTCCGCCAGTTGTCCGGTCCGATCCACGAGCCATCCCAAGAGATTGAGCGTCAAGATTGACGCGGGCAAATTGTGTTTGCCGAGATACGGAAACAGATCAAACCCCAGCGCCGCGTAGCGCCACCCCTCACGCTCGCCCGCGAGCACGAGCGTCCCCACCGTGCCACTCATAATCGGTTTGCACCAACTCACCGGCAACAGTGCCTGTCCATAACTTGGGGTCAGCAACGAGAAGGTCACGTACGCCGTCAGCCGATGCCCCGCGCTCCACTGGGTCATGCGCGGATGAGTGGCCCCCTTGCCCAGCGGGAAAAGCGTGTTGCCTTCCGGCGGTAGCAGAAACGCGGCATTGGTCGCGGGCAGCGTTTCTGGAGCGGTCAAATGGAACAACACCAGCGCAAAGCGCGCGGCCCGCTCTGGTGTGTACTCCTCCGGGCGAATGAGTTCGACCGTGAGATGAGGAATCTGGCCTATGCTTTTCATCACATTGGCAGCGGGGGAAACCACGAGGACGGCTACCGTGCTCAGTGTGGGCAGTACCGCGGTCGCGTCATTATCGACACTGAGCCCATCATCGACGGCTAAGTGAATCCGATAAACCGGCGCGAGAGGCAGTCGGGGGAACGTCACCGTCCCGTTGGTGTTTTTCGGGAGCGGCTGAGAGGCGATTTGCTTGCCCGTGTCGGCATTGACCATCTCCACTCGCCCCTTCACCTGATCCAGCGGTCCACTGACCGTCACCGTCGCTTCGAGATCATCTGGCGCAAAAGGGCTGCGATAGAGCTGGACGGCAGCGATGCTCAGATTGGGGCGGGCAGTGCCGAGCGTCCGCACGATGAGCGTGCCTTCACGCAACGGTTTTGCCAGTGGACGATCGGTAAAAAACACCACGCGCTGAAACCCGTGCTCTTTCACCAACTGCGAGAAAAACGCGGCGAGAACGGCATCCCCCGGATCAGGCGTATCCGTGACCGTCAAAGAGGCGAGGATCTGTTGGGGAGACAACATCTCAGGCAAGGACGGTATCGGCATTGGGAGAGGAGCGCTGATAAAGAGGCTGACGGTTTCCTCGGCTGAGAGCGAGGCGATCTCGTTCGCCGCTTGTTGTGTGACGAGCTCGAACACGCTGCTTTTCGAGGCCGGGGCTTGGGCCTGCATACTGGCCGAGGTGTCGATCACCACCGCGACCTTGCCCGCGTACCGTGGCAAGAACGGTCGTGCCGCGGCGGTGATCAACAGGAGGAGCAGCAACAGTTGTAAAAAAAAGAGCGGGGTCAGTTGCGGCCGGCCCCACAAGCGGCGACGAGAGGCGGCGGTCAGCCCCTGATAGAGAAACAACGCGGGCACGACCACCCGCTTGTTCCGCTCTTGCAAGAGATACGGAACGAGCAGCAGTGGAAGCGCATACACGAGCTGAAAAGCGAGCGGAGAGAGAAACGCGAAATCCATGTGAGCAAGTCTAAGGCAAGTGGCGGGCCAGTCTAGGGCCGCTCGCCACCAAGCGGACGGAGACCGGGGAGCCTAGACGTACGTTGGCAAGGATAGGTACTGTTCATCCGATATTTTCGGGAACAGCGCGCGACATGACAAAATTTTTCTCATGCCTCATAGTGACAGGACTGCTGATGCTTCACCTCGCCACCTCGGTCATAGCTGATGATCACGACGACCATGACGATGAGACACGGGGAGACCGCCACCCGTTGCAGGATGTGTTTCAGACCGAAGTCGTCTACCCCCAAGGAACTGGAGAAGTGCAGCTCACGCTCGCCCCCACGTTCCAGCATGGACAAGCGCGCGACACCTTCCACCTGATGGTGGGTATTGAATATGGTCTCACCAATGCCTGGCAGGTCCAGTGCGAGTGGGATGCTTTTGTCCACCAGGCTCCAGGGAAAGACAACCTGAGCGATGTGAGTCTGGGCACGAAGTACAGTTTTATGAACGTGGGTGGGACGAACCTCCACGCCGCGCTGCAGTTTGAGATCAGTTTGCCGGCGGGCGATGTCAATGACGAATTGACCGAGGGGTTCATGGAATATGAACCCTCACTCATGGTCGCGCATGATTTTCCCACCTTCCATAACGTGCAGCTCTTCTCACAAATCGGCGTCGGTCTCGTCGACCGTCTCAAAACGCCAGACGATGAAGACGAGAAAGAACCCGCGGCTCACGAATTCTTCTGGAGTAGTGGCCTCTTTATTCCTTTTCACTGGGGTGTCGTGACCGCGGAACTCACCTGGACAACCAACGAGTGGAATAATCACGGCAAGGAAGAGCAATTATTCTACACCCCTGGATTCGTGAAACCGTTTCCTGGGGGATGGGAATTCGGGGTCGGTGTCCCCGTTGGCCTGACCAGCCGTTCCGATGATATCCAGGTGATTGGGCATCTGATTTACGAGTTCTAACTGCGCGGAGGCAAGCCCTGACGGGCGTGAAGCACGTCGACTGGCTCACCGAAATAATCCCAGCGTCGGTAACGTACGCAGGACAAAAGTCTCGACATCCTGGTCCGTTGTGTAGAGGGCTTGCAACACTCCTGCCTTGTGGCAGAAGCTCCGCAACGTCCGGTTATGGAACTCCAAGCGACGCTGGTATTCCTGTTTGGCGGACGCATCAAACCGGACCAACGCGCTTTCCCCACTTTCACTATCAACCATACGCGCCCCCGCCGGAAGGAGCGGGGGATCGACATCGTCCTTCCCCAGGACCTGAAGGACCGCGATGTCGAAATTCGCGGCCCGTAAGAGGTTGAGCCCGGCCTGATACACTGGCGCGGGAAAGAGAAAATCGGAAATCCAGATCGCTTTCCCAGGACGGTGGAGGGTCTGGAGATGCCGCGCGAGCGCGGTGGGGGTCTCGACGGCTCCCGTTGGTTGATAGGGCGCGAGAAAGGCCGCGAGATCAAACAAGCGCTGCCGGCCGCGAAAAAAAGGGGTCGCGGGTTGACGTGTGCCACTGCCAAGGAGATGGAGCTTGACCGCGTCGTCATTGGCGAGGACAACATAGGCTAATGCCAATGCCAGGTCCCGTGCCGATTCATATTTGTTGTTCCCGGTGGGCTGCCCCATCGAGGCGCTGCAATCGAGAAACAGATAGGTGTAGAGGTCTTCTTCTTCTTGAAAGAGTTTGATGTAAAGCCGATCGGTTCGGCTATATAATTTCCAGTCGATATAGCGGGGATCGTCCCCCAACGTGTACGGGCGATAGTCGGCGAACTCCAAGCCAGTGCCTCGGCGAAGTGAGACATGTCCCCCTGGCCGACTGCCGAGAAATTGGCGGCGCGTCTGAATGCGTAACGCTTCCAGACGTGCCAAGAATTGGGGAACGAAAAGGGCCGGGAGCGCGGGTCTTTTTTCTGGCATGCGACGATCACGCGAGGGGAACGAACGCGCTCAGGTTTCCTGGCGCTAAACATCGATGGGTGAGCCAGCGGGCGGCAAGGGCATCGTCTTCTTCATAGCGCGGCAGCAGCTCAAGCGCCTGGGACGAGAACTCGCTCGCGCGCACAACCTCATCGGGGGACAGCACACCGAAGGGGCGGACGATCCACGGTAACGCACCCGTCATAATTCGTTGCTGGCGGGGTTGCCGATTCCACCACTCTTCGAGTTTCGGTCGCACCTTGGCGATAGCCCGCGTCAGCCAATCCATTTCCGTGAAAGGGAGCACCCGCGGTGAGCCGGTGTCATTACTGACAAAGGCGATCTCCCGAATGGCGGCGGTATACGTCGCGGGGGTGGTCCGTAACGCGCTTTGGTCACTAAACTCAATGGCGTGAAAATCTTCTGGGTCAAAGGTCAAGGCCAAGGAGCAGGCGTGGAGGGGGAGATCGGCGACGACATCGCGCCACGGATAGCACATGCCTTTGAGGTCGAAGAAATCACGGACGACCAGGACGCGCTCAACATTGAGTGGATAGGGGCCAGAATCCGCAGTGCCCAGCCGCGCTTCGCTGTTGAGGAGCAAGAGGTACTCGTCGGTGGCGGCCAAGAATTGTTCCACCCGCCGACGAATACTGGCGTCGATGGGGAGCAGGGCGTCATAGAGTCGTTGGGTGATCGTGGCCGGAAGAAACACGTTGGTGGCGGCGGCCTCACTATTATCCAGGTGCCCATCGCCACGATGCGTGAAGGACAACCGCCGCCAGAAGTCCAGGACAAGGGCGAGGTCCTCCGCTCCGGTTCGTGGGGTAATCACACCGGAGTCGAGCAAGATTTCTCGCCCCACGAGATACGAGTAGGCGAAGGTCCAGATGGTTAATGGGGATACGGTCGCTCCCAGGCGTTTGCCCCGCTGCGCCAGTTGTTCGGGGGTGGCGTGCTGCAGGGTCCGGCGGACCGCGTCAGGTAAGGTGAAGAACAGATGGGTCGTGGCGAGCGTGAAGGCTTGATGCGCGGGAAACCAATCCGGGACAGGGGTCGTTTGCTGAACGAGGTCCGCCCGAAATTTCAGCCCCATGCTCCAAATCAATTGATTCAACCGCTCGGTGTCCACCACAGCGTCCCCCTTCTTCCTTGTCGCTTAGCGTACCGCGCCCTGTTCGGTCAAGGTGTGGCACGCGTGCGGTCGTGGATTTCTCCAGGCTCTTCTGTCGAAGGCAGCGGACTCCCCGTGGTTTTTCAACCAGCGCTTTTCGTGGCGAATCCGAGAACCACCCAATTTTTCTAAAGAATTGCGCGAACGGACCGAAGTTCTCTCTACAGGCTCGCATGGCCCCTGTGCCACGCCGCTGATGTAAAGAAAAGGAACGTTGTGGAATTACTCGGAAATCTCTCCATTGGAAAAAAAATCGTGTTTATCGCGCTCACGGTCATTATTGTCGCGACCTCGGTGCTGGTGTTGACCACCACCCAACTCTCCCGACTCGGTGAGAGTAGCGATCGCGGGTGGCAGCGACTCGCTGCCGCGCAGCAACTCGCCCAGGCGAGCCATATCCGCGATGAGTTGGGGACAAGCATTTCACAATTCGTGAATGCGCCACAAGTGAACGTGCGCGCGGCGGAACAACGGCAGCAAGAAATCCAGGCCCAGGCCACACAACTACGCGGCGCCTTGGAGCGAGGAAAATCGCTGCTCCATGAAATTGACCGCGAAAGGTTTACCCGCGCGGTCGCGGTGGCGCTTCCCCACGTTGATACGTACATCGGCACGGTCAGTGAGCTGAATTCCTTGCTTGCCGTCGACCAGCAAGCCAAAGCACGGGTGCTCTTGCCCCGCTTGGCCGAGGACTTTAACCAACTCGGCATGAGCATGAAGGCCCTCGAAGCGACCATAACGGACAACGCGCCTGCCCTCAGAGAGGAGGCACTCCAGGGGGTGATCTCCACGAAACGCCGCTTTCTCGTCGCGGTGGGGATCGCGGTCTCAGTAGTCATGGTCCTTCTTTTCTTCATTACGAGAAGCCTCGCGGTGCCGATGACGAAGATGACGGAAGTCGCGACGCGGATCGCCGTTGGCGACATCGACCAACAGATCACCTATCAGTCGGGTGACGAAGTGGGGGCCCTCGCGACCGCCTTTCGGAGCCTGATCCAGTATCTCAAGAGTATGGCCGAGGCGGCGGATAGCATTAGCAAAGGGAATCTCACCGTCAATGTTGCGCCGCGTTCCGCACAGGACCTTCTGGCGAAAAGCTTCGTGCGGATGACCGAAAATTTGCGGGGAACGAGTCATCAGATGCAAGACAGTGCCCATATAGTGACCACCGCGATTAGCGAGATTCTCGCGACCACCAGCCAACTTACGACGAGTATGCACGAAACGGCCACTGCCGTCAGTCAAACGGCGAGTACGGTGGAGGAAGTCAAACAAGTCGCGCATCTCTCCGGCCAGAAAGCCAAACAAGTGTCGGACAACGCCCAGGAAACCGCCCGCATCTCCGAGGGGGGCAAGCAAGCGTTGGAGACGGCGCTCAATGGGCTGCACCGGGGACGTGAACAAATGCAATCCATCGCCGATAGTGTCATCAAACTAGGCGAGCAGAGTCAAACGATTGGCAACATTATCAACTCGGTGGCCGCGCTCGCCGAACAATCCAATCTGCTGGCGGTCAATGCGGCCATTGAGGCCGCCAATGCTGGTGAGCATGGGAAAGGCTTCGCGGTGGTGGCCCGCGAGGTGAAGAATCTGGCGGAACAATCGAAGCGGGCGACGACCCAGGTGCGCGCCATTCTGGGCGATATCCAGAAGGCGACCAACGTGGTGGTGCTCGTGACCGAACAAGGGACCAAGGCGATGGAAGGGAGTGTCGCGCAAGCCGTGGAAGCGGGAGTATCGATTCGGGCATTGACCGAGAACTTCACGGGAGCGGCTCAGGCAGTGACGCAAATCGCGGCCTCCAATCAACAGCAAGTGATTGGCATGGATCAGATCGCCACGGCCATTACCAACGTCAAAATCGCCACAGCCCAGAACGCGGTGGGGATGAAGCAAATTCAGAGCGCGACCGAGAACTTACTCACGGTGGGGCAAACCCTGAAATCGCTCGTCGAGCAATATCAACTCAGCGCTAATGGGACGCATCCGCCAACCTCGCGCGCCGCGCCCTCCTGAAGCTCTCGGACAAGTCCCGGAGAAGTCTCAGGCAAGTCTTGGACAAGTCCCGAATAAGTTTCGAACTCAGTCCTCGGTTTTCTCCTCCTGTTGCTTGGCAACCTCTTTCCCTGTTCCTCGCTCTTCCTTATAACCCTCAGACAGTACGGTTAGCTTCTCTGAGGGAGGGTGAGGATTGATCATGCGACGTATCTCCGCTCTGATTCTTGCGTGGCCACGGATGGTGTTGGTCATCCTCCTGGGTGTGACGGGGGTGCTCGGATTTCATGCTCGTCACGTGCAGCTTGATTTTTCGGTGGAAAATCTGCTGGCCAGTGATGATCCGAACAAAACCTACTATGATGAAGTTCGCGCGCTGTTCGGTAGTGACGATCTCGCGGTGATCGGTCTGCTGACCGACAACGTCTATACCCCAGCCGCGCTGGAGAAGATTCGGCGCATCACCACCCACGTCGAAAAAATTGATGGCGTGGCGAGTGTCAACAGTCTCACGAATGCGCCCGACCCCATTGCCAATGTCGATGAGCCACCGTTGCTGGTGCCCCAAAGTGCCACGACCCCGGAAATACTGGCCGCTATCCGCCGCAAAGTGGAAGACAACCCGATCTATCTCAACTTAGTATCCCGTGATGGCAAGGGCGCGGCGATTTTGATTTTCTTCAAGTCCCTCACGGATGAGGCGTTCGCCACCAAAAAGATCGAGGAGCGGCTGGAGGAGATTCTCGTTCGTGAGCGCGGCGCCGATGAACTCTATCTGGCCGGCACGCAGCATCTCAAACTCAACTCCGTCAAACTCATGCGTGAGGATTTGTTGACATTCACGCCGCTGAGTGTCCTCGTTATTCTCGGGGTACTCGCCGTTTGCTTTCGCACGGTCCGTGGCGTCCTCCTGCCGTTACTGTCGGTTCTGTGCAGTGTCATCTGGACGCTGGGGATCATGGCGCTCAGTGGGGCGCCGATCACCATCGGTACCTTAGTCCTTCCCTTACTCCTCATCGTCATTGGCAGTACCTATTCAATTTATGTCATTGCCCAATACGAGGAAGAGGTTGAAAGAGGAGGCTCGCCGATGGACGTGGTGGAGCGCGCCCTGACCCGTGTGAGCCTCCCAGTCGTCGTGGCCGCATTCACGACAATCGTGGGATTCGTCACCCTCTTAGTAAACCGTATCAGCACGATTCGCGCGCTCGGACTGTACGCGGCGATTGGCTTCACGTGTGTGACCGTGATCGTCTTGACGCTCATTCCGACGGTGCTGGTCAACCTGCCACTGTCGCGTCGGAAAGCGCGGTTGGGTGAACGCCGCCTCACCATGTTGCTGCGCCGGGTGGGGCAGTTCAATCGAGACTATCAAAAGGCCATTATCGTGAGCGCGGGGCTGTTGGTTCTGCCGTGTCTGTGGGGGATCACCTACATCCGCGCGGACTCCAATCTGTTGCAGTTTTTTCCCAAGGATGATCCGGTGCGCCGCGCCAACGAGATCATCAGCGAAAAAATCGGCGGCACCCAACCGTTCAATATCGTCGTCAACAGTGGCATGAAGGATGGCGCGAAAAGTTGGGACATCCTGCGGCGCATCAAGGGGCTGCAGCGCTACTTGGCGACACTGGAAGGGGTAGATCACACGCTCTCGCTCGTCGATTACTGCGAACTCTTCGACAAAGCCCTCCAAAGTGGCGTACCGATGGAGGGGGTCGGAGCCGCCGACATCAACGTTCCCCCCGCCGACCCACAAGCCGGAGCGGGCGTGCTCCTGGCTTCCTTGTGGGACAACCCCGCGCAGATGGAAGCACCCGCGCAACTGCGACCAGTGCTGCAACTGCTGAGTTTGCTCCCCAAGACCTATTCGTCGATGGTTATCAGCCCTGACTTCTCGACCGCGAATATCCTGGTGCGCACCCGGTTGACGAGTTCAAGTGACATCATCCGCACAGCGGAGGCCGTGCGGACGTATGCCAAGGAGCATTTTCCACCGGAGGTCAGCGTGCGCCCCACCGGGAATTTGATTCTCCTTAATGAAGCCACGGAAGACATCGTCTGGGGACAAGTCGCAAGTTTGGGGTTAGCACTGATCGTGATTTTTATCGTGCTCTCAATGATGTTTCTTTCGGTCAAGGTCGGACTCCTGTCGTTGATTCCCAATCTCCTGGCCATTCTAATCTTTTTTGGTGTAATGGGATGGACCGGGGTGTCCCTCAATCTTGGCACCAGCATTATCGCGTCTATTGCCATTGGCATCGCGGTGGAAGACGCGATTCGCTATCTGGCTCGGCTCAGTGCGGAAATTCGCGAAACCCATGATCAAGAGCGGGCGATTTTCCAGACCATGACCACAGTGGGCAAACCAATCATTTACGCCTCCGCGGCATTGGCACTTGGCTTTCTGCCGTTGCTCTTTTCGAATTTCGTTCCCATCCAGAAATTCGGCTTGTTAACGACGGTGACGATTGTGGCCGCGTTCGTCAACGATCTGGTGTTGCTGCCTGCACTCCTCGCGACGACGCGGATCATTACCTTGTGGGACCTCCTGTATCTCAAGCTAGGCAAAGACCCACACAAGACTATTGGCTTGTTTGCTGGCTTGCGGCCATCGCAGGCAAAAATTGTCACGTTGATGGGTGAGATCAGAGTCTTCCCTGGTGGACAAGCGATCATCCGCAAAGGGGACGTCGGCAATGAAATGTACGTGATGATCAATGGCACGGCGGATGTCTTTCTCTCTTCTGACACTCAGCGTCGGCCCGTGCGACAAATGCAGCGTGGCGATGTGTTTGGGGAGATGGGACTGATTGGGCATCACGAGCGCACGGCGGATGTGATCGCCGCCGAGGATGTCGAGGTGATGGCGGTGAATGAGCGGTTCCTGGACCGGCTGCAACGGCGGTATCCACGCATCAGCGCGAAAATCTTTCTCAATATCGCCAAGATCATTAGCGCGCGGCTGCAAGAGGCGCAGCGGACGTAGTCAGCAATGAGTAACGACTAAAGAGGGCTCACGGTTATTCCCCTAAAAATTCCCTCTCCCGGATGGGAGAGGGCTAGGGTGAGGGGGAATCAAGACAGATGAACCCCGCCTCTATTTTCATAGTCAATAGTGCGCCACCGGCGCATGACGATTCCTTCGTGTTCGGCTTGTCCAGCGACAATCACCGCAGTACAACGACTCCGAGGGCAAACCATGACGTTTGATGAAGTGCTGGATCAGGTCCGAGAACTGCTACAGCAGCGCGGCCGGGTGACCTACCGGTCGCTTAAGCTGCGCTATCAACTGGACGATGAACTGCTGGCAGGGGTCACCGACGAACTTATCAAAGCCGAACGCGTGGCGATAAAAGAAGACGGGGACGTGTTAGTGTGGGCAGGGAAAGGAGGAAATGGAGAAAAGGATAAAGGGATAAAAGGGGAACGGGAAAGCGCAGGCGAAACGGGAAAGTCATCCGAAGTTGTCAGTTCTCAGTTAGCAGTCTCCAGTCCCCAGCCCCCAGCCGGCGAGCGGCGTCAGTTGACAGTGCAGTTCATTGACCTGGTGGGGTCCACGACCCTCTCGCAACAGCTCGACCCCGAAGACTATCATGCCCGGGTGGTGGCCTATCAGGCTGCGTGTCGTCAGGTCATTGAGCGCTACGACGGACATATTGCCCAATATCTGGGCGATGGCGTGCTGGTGTACTTTGGCTATCCGGCTGCGCATGAAGAGGATGCGGTGCGTGCCGTGCGTAGTGGTCTGGAAATCGTAGCAGCCGTCGGTCAACTGGAATTTACGCCGCCATTACAAGTCCGCATCGGCATGCATACTGGGCCGGTGGTGGTGGGCGAGATTGGCGCGGGGGAGCGCACAGAGCGGTTGGCTTTAGGAGAGACGCCGAACATTGCCGCTCGCGTGCAAGGTCACGCTGCACCGAATGAAGTGCTGGTGAGCAGTGCGACCTTGCGCCTGATTCACGGGCTGTTTGACATTGAGGAGCGAGGGCCGCAGGAACTCAAGGGCATCTCGACTCCCATGACGCTCTACCGAGTCGTAGGAGAAAGCACGGCACAGAGTCGATTTGAGGTGTCAGTACAAACGGGCTTAACACCGCTGGTAGGTCGAGCCGAAGAACTTGCCCTGTTGCAACAGCGCTGGGACCAGGCCAAAGCTAGCGCTGGCCAAGTGGTGCTGCTGAGCGGCGAACCAGGGATTGGCAAATCTCGGTTGGTGCAAGAGCTGAAAGAGCATGTCAGCGCCGCAGGAGCTACACGTATCGAGTTTCATTGCTCACCTTATCATCAGAACAGTGCGCTGTACCCGATCATCGATCACTTGCAGCGTCTGCTGCAATTTACGCGCGACGATACTTCGGAAACCAAGCTACAGAAACTCCACCACACGCTGCGCCACTATCGCTTCTCGCAGTCCGATACAGCGCCTCTGTTGGCCACCCTGTTGTCGCTTCCCCATCCCGAAGGCTCTTCACCCATTACGGTCAGTCCGCAGAAGCAAAAGGAGAAGACACAAGCCGCCTTAGTGGCGTGGCTGGTCGAGGACGCGCAGAAGGCCGCCGTGTTTTGTGTCTGGGAAGATCTGCACTGGGCCGATCCCTCCACGCTGGAGGTGCTCACGCTCTTGCTTGACCAAGTGCCCACGACGCGGCTGTTGATGTTGTTGACCTTTCGCCCCGAGTTCGTGCCACCCTGGGGGAACCGGTCGCATCTCAGCCAGCTGACGCTGAGCCGCTTAGGGCGCACCCAGGTTGAGGCCATGGTCGAACAGGTCACGGGCAGCACTGCGCTCCCACCAGAGGTCGTGCAACAGATCGTGAGCAAGACTGATGGGGTGCCGTTGTTCGTTGAGGAGCTGACTAAAACAGTCTTGGAGTCCGGGAGTCTAGGAGTCTGGGAGTCTGGAGGAACATTTGCTCAGGCAGCTACACAGTTTGGCATTCCTGCTACCTTGCAGGATGCACTCATGGCACGACTGGATCGGCTCGGGCCAACGAAAGAGATTGCTCAACTCGGCGCGACTATCGGGCGCGAGTTTTCCTATGAACTGCTGCACGCCGTCTCGCCTGTAGGTGACGAGACGTTACAACAGGGGCTGAAGCAATTGATGGAAGTGGAGTTGGTGTATCAACGTGGACTGGTGCCGCAGGCGACGTATCTCTTCAAGCACGCGCTGATTCAGGACACCGCCTACCACTCGTTACTCAAGAGCAAACGCCAGCAGTATCACCAGCGGATCGCCCAGGTGTTGGAGGACCGCTTCCTAGAAACAAAAGAGACGCAACCTGAAC
>CAMBFS010000100.1 GCA_945865755.1 Klebsiella pneumoniae | reverse complement strand
CGGCACAGCGCAGCCGGGGCGCCGCCGCCGGTGCCACGTTGACCAGTTCGGCCGGGGACGCTGCCGAGTCCTCAAGATGTGATTCGTTGGGAGTCATCCCACGGTTGTAAGACATTGCCCGTCCGCTGTCACCCCAGAAGGCCCATCATAATGAAGTTTTTTCACAACCTCTGAGCTGGAGTGCGGAAGCGAGTCTTGCTGAAGAGCCCGGTGCGAGAAAACCGCACGCCGGGATTTGTGCGGGGGGCGTCGGGTAACCGGCGTCCCTACCGCGATACTGGCAGGGGGCAAATTGCTTCACTACGAGTTCTCTGGTCTATGGAAGCCAATGAAGTTTGAAGTCGTTGGGCAGATCACTGAGGTGGAAAGGATCGGAAGAGGCCCTGGAGTAAAGGCGCTTACCTACCTTCGGCGTATGGTGAAGGTCGCTGGCGGAAGCTGAAAGGCAAAGCCACAGTGCGTTTACCGAACGGAGCATTACGCAAAGTCAAGTTGCATTGGGACGAAGCGCATGGCCTTGGAAAGAAAGACCGCAAAATTAAATACTACTTGGATGAGCTATGAAGCAACCGGCCAAACCTTTTGCGCTGTGTCTAGAGAACACGGACTATGAAGCCTCGCTCGTGCGTGGGAAGATCTATCGCCTCCTCCCTGATGCGAGAGCCGCCAAGGATGCTTTTATCCGCATCGTGGACGAAAGTGGGGAGGACTATCTGTATCATAAAGAGCCATTTTGTCTTTGTGGATTTTCCAAGCACGGTGAAGAGGAAAATCCTAGCACTGGAGAGCACCAGCTAAACCATCCCGTGCACCATACGCATGCGGCGGAAACGCTCGGCTTGTCGCGGCAGGGGCTGCTCAAGAAGATGGAGCGGTATGGGTTTAGCTGAGCCACAAATCGGAAAGGCCGCATTTTGGTGGCGGCAGGTGAATAGCCGGAGAGCCGTATCATAACAGGGACTGGGGTAAAACGGCAGTGGATTCTCTCCTGCAATTGACAATGTAGACTCTAGGAGTCTATATTCCCGGACCACGAGGAGGACGCCCATGCCGAAGTTGACAGCGATCCCTGGCGGCAAAGGAAAAGAACGGACCTTCGCCTTACTCTATGGCCTCCGTCTCTATCCGACTGGAGATATCGCCGAAATCCAGGAGAACGAAATTACCTTGACCAATGGAACGCGGGGCCAGGTGCCACTGCATCTGCTCGAAGGGACCCGTGAGCAAATCCGCGCGCACCTGCTTGCCAGTATTGATGCCTTCTTTGACATCTACGGGGATACCGACATGCGGATGACGGCCCCGACCTGTGACCGCAAAGAGCGCGGAGCAGGGGAGCCTGGTTGTTAGGACTCATATCATGCGTACACTTTTGCGTCGTCTTGCATCATGGTGGAACAAAGAACCACAACAACAATCCGAGATGCTTCCACCTCCCGCCGCCCCTGTTGCCGCCCCTCTCAGCGTCCTTTCTCCGTCGCCAGCACAACCCGCGGAGCCCAATCTCGATGCCGCACCCCTCAGCGAAGCCCTTGTCTATCAAGCACTGCGCAACTGTAAAGACCCGGAAATCCCCGTTAATATCGTGGACCTGGGCTTGATCTACGATGTCCGCATCGCTGAAGACCTGGTGCAGGTGAAGATGACGCTGACGACCCAGGGCTGCGGCATGGGCGGGTACATTTCTCAAGAGGCGGAAGAGCAGATTCGTGCGCTGCCTGGCGTGCGGACCGCGAACGTCGAAATCGTCTGGGACCCGCCTTGGGATCCTAGTATGATTAGTCCAGATGGAAAAAAGACGTTGGGATTGCCGGAGTGACGTGGCGAGATCTTCTCGTGATTAACGCCGATACGGCATTTGCGAGATGAGTTCTTCCAGCTCCTCGATTTTCTTCTTCATCTCGGCGGTCCGTTCGTGTTCAGCGCCGAGGGCCTTCTCCACCTGTTGATACTGGATTAAAGCGGCTTGTAATCTGCCTTGCAGCTCCATTGCCGAGGCCAGCAGCAAGCGCGACTCAACCCCTTTGCCGGGTTGGCGGTCGAGAATCTGCGCGAGCGCTATGTACGCTTCATCATGTTGGGGGTCGAGTTTGAGCGCGGTCCGACATTCCTGCTCGGCCCGCGCGGCGTCTCCGTCCTGGAAGAACATCGCGCACAGTTGGTGATGCGCGTCCGCGTCTTCGGGATCAATCTCACTATGCCGCAGAAACGCTTGTCGGGCTTGATCGCGCTGACCGAGGCGCAGATAGGCAAGGCCCAGTTCGCGGTCGAGGCGGACACCCTTTGTCGCCGCTTGCTCGAAGAGTTGCCGGGCGCGGTCCCATTCATTGAAACGAAACAGCACCGTGCCCAGCAGCGCTTGCGCTTTGGGGTCATCGGGATGGTCGGCCACCAACTTTTCATATTCAGGAATGACACGACCGCGGGACCCCTGCATGGCGTTCAGGATCGCTTTGACACGGTTGAGCGTGAAGGGGTCGGGCGGCTCGGTTTGATTCCATTGCATGGTTTTGATGGTCCGTTCGATATAGCTCATCCGTTCCTTGGACATGGGGTGCGAACGAAAATAGGGAGGGATGGCGTCCGGGTTGTCGAAGCGCTCTTCATTGTGCATGGTCTCGAAAAAACGCGTCATGGCATTGGGATCGTATCCCGCCTGCTGCATGTTCTGGAGCCCGCGAAAATCGGCCTCTTCCTCGAGTTGTCGCATGTATTTCATCTGCGCGGCCCCGGTGAGGGTTGAGGCTCCCGCCGCGAGCACGGGGTTGATGAGCCCCAGCACCATCGCCGCGATGCCCGCATACGACAGCAGTTTGGTGTCTTCCTGTTGTCGGACCATGTGATGACCTTGGCTATGGGCGATCTCGTGTCCCATGACACTCGCCACTTCGTCATCACTCTGCGCGCGTTGAATCAGTCCAGAGTGCATATAGATGTACCCACCAGGAACCGAAAACGCGTTGATGTGGGGCTCGTGGACGACGGTGAAGCGGTACTCGAAATCTGGATGTTCAAGCCGAGCGACGATGCGTTGGCCAATCCGTTGGATATAGCGACGCACCGTATAGTCCTGCACCATCGGCAACTGGGCCTGGGCGAAGAGGGAGAACTTGCGACCGAGACTCTCCTCTGTCTCTCCACGAACAGCCCCTGGGGAGATGGCGTGCTGGAGGAGAGCAAGGACAAGGGCAACAATGCTCCACCGGGAATGTCGCGCCGGGCGTGTGCGTATCATCATGGGCGGCATTGTCTTTGGCCGCTGATGATTTTGCAAGACACCTCGGCATTGTTTGTTGGACAGGCGGGACATTTTTTCAGGGGGAGCGCGAGAATCCGCGAGGGAGGGGAAACGCAGTCAGCCTGAAGACCAGGCTGACTGAAATCGAGAGAGAGCAGGAGCGTGCGCGACTGGCTACTTTTCGAGAGCACTGCGTAACGCTTTGATGGCTTTGACCGCGCTCGCGACCGAATCCGCGCGGTCGAGTTGCGCGAGGGCCTCGCGTTCCGTGGCGCTGATGCCGAGTTGTCGGAGTTGGGCGGCATCACGCAATAGTTGTTGGAGTCCCGATGCGCCGGCCGCGGCTTTGGGCTTTCCTAATAAGGTGCGCACTTTGGGATTCGCCAAGAGGTATAACTCTTGTGAATCGAGTTTGAGCGCGCCGGAAAGTTTTTCCACCACCTTCTGGCTGGGGTGGCGCATGCCACGTTCGAGATAGCCAATATAGTTGGCTTTGACGTTGACTTTCTTGGCGACCATCTCTTGGGTCAGGTTCAGAGAGTGTCTGCGTTCCTCAATGATGCGTCCGAAACTTTTCTCTGCCATACGCTGGGGTCCTCCTTGCTCTCAGGTGAGTGATAAGTTCGTCACTTCTAGCATACTTTTCTTTCAGTGCAAAAGACCTTATGCCGTCGTGCCACAAAAAATGTCCAACTGTGAGAGGGGTTCTTCGGGGGTGAGTCCCAAGATATAACCGGCAGTGTGGGCGGTGTGGAGAAAAAGAAAAAGCCCGCGCGGGCGGGCTGGGAGAATGGTCGCACGGTGATTCGAACACCGGACCTCTTGCATGTGAGGCAAGCGCTCTAACCGACTGAGCTATGCGACCGGGACGAACTGCTTAGCATGACTTTTTCACGAGCGGTAGAGGGGAAATCCGCGATCACGTCGTGGCGGATGTTTCCTTGGTGGCGGATGAGGTGGACGTCGAAGTGTCTTTCTTCGGCGCGCTCTCTTTTGTCGTACTCTCGGAGGCACTCGCGCTCGACGAGCCGCTCTCTTTTGTTTCGCTTGATTTACTCTCGGTACTCCCGGTACTCCCGGTACTCCCGTCTCCGTCGGTCTTTTCGGGCGGCTTACTCGCGCCGCTTTTGGCATAATCGGTCATGTACCACCCGCTGCCCTTGAGGTGGAACGCCGAGGTGGAGATGAGCTTGGTGACTTTCGCGCCACACGTCGGGCACTTTTTTAGCGCGTTTTCGGACATCCGCTGCGTGATCTCGAAATCACCACATTGCTTACAATTGTATTCATAGATTGGCATAGGGAACATCCTCACTAGCGAGCAAATTACTGTGCGGAACGCTAATCATCCCATTTTTTTTTGTCAACCCACGACGGTGTCATGAGTAGGGGTGTTCTCACAGGCGAGAAGCGAGATCGCGGAGACTACCGACCAGGAAAATTTGCAGAAAGTAGATGGCGGCGATCACAACGATGGGCGATAAGTCGATCCCGCTCGTATAGGTGATCGGAAACGCACGGCGAATCCGATACAGCACCGGATCGGTCGCCGCCGAGAGGAATCGGACGATTTGATTATAAGGGTCGGGATTCACCCACGAGATGATGACTCGTGCCAGCAGAATCCACCAATAGAGGGAGAGCAGCATATTGAGGACGGCGGCCACCCCAGAAATAAAGTTAGCGAGGACGAACATGCGGTAGTGCTCCTTATCCCTGTCCGAGTTCTTGTGAGCGGCGGGAGGCTGCCGCGACTCCAGCGATCACGGTCTCGGTAAACCGCCCTTCCGCTAATCGAGAGAGGCCGGCGAGTGTTGTTCCGCCAGGAGAGGTCACCATATCGCGTAACTCCTTGGGGCTGCTGCCGGTTTCCTTCAACATCGCGACCGCGCCTTCGATGGTTTGGTATGCGAGACGCGTAGCGACTTTTGGGTCCAACCCTTCTTGGACGCCACCGGCAATCAGCGCTTCGGCGAACAAATAGACGTACGCTGGACCGCTACCGCTGAGGCCAGTGACCGGGTCCATCAGCGCTTCATCCTTCACTGCTAACGCGTCACCCACCCCGCGAAATATGGCAAGGGTCAATTGTTCGTCTTGCGGTTTGGCTTTCTTGCCACGGACGACGACGGCGATGCCTTTCCCCAGGAGAGCTGGGGTATTCGGCATGACGCGGACCACACGGGCATTCCCACCCAACCCGGCTTCCAACCGTCGCAGAGGCACTCCAGCGGCAATGGAGATGAACAGACTGTTCTTGGTGACTTCCGGGCGAATCTCCGCCAATACTTGGTCGATAATTTGCGGCTTGACGGCCAGAACGATGGCGTGCGCCTCACGGACAACCGCGCGGTTGTCGTTCACGCCATCGACCTGATACGCCTTCTTGATTTTCTTGAGTTGCGCGGGCATCGCGTCGCTCACGATCATCTCTGGTGAGCGATAGAGCTTGGCGGAGAGGAGCCCTTTAATCAATGCGCCAGCCATATTCCCAGCACCAATAAAGCCAATCTTCTTCATAATGTCCTCGGTTACTGACGTTCGCCAGCCTGGCGTTCGCCAAAGATGGCGCGTCCGATACGTACGATGGTTGCCCCTTCTTCGATAGCAATTTGGTAGTCATCCGTCATGCCCATCGACAACTCGCGCAGGGTGATATTAGCGGTCTGGAAGCGGGCGTACCGTTCTCGCAGTCGGGCCAACTCTTGAAAATAGGGGCGTGACGCCTCGGCGTTGGGGCCAGGGGGAGGAATCGTCATAAAGCCGTCCACCCGCAGAGAGGGGAGGGCGGAGACCGCTACGAGGAGTGGTTCGATTTGCGCTGGTGCGATGCCGCCTTTGGTCTGTTCTCCAGCGAGATTGACTTCGATCAATACCCGGACGATTTTGCCCTGCTTTTGTCCCTGGCGGTCCAATTCTTGAGCGAGCGCTGCTGTATCCAGCGAGTGGATCAACGTGAACAGTCGGACCGCCTCCTTGGCTTTATTGCGTTGCAAGTGACCGATCAGATGCCAATGCGCGGGGTCGGGCACCTGGACGATTTTCTCGCGCGCCTCTTGCACATAGTTCTCCCCAATATCGGTTGCCCCGGCCGCGATTGCCGCCCGTACGGCCTCTGGTCCCTTGGTCTTGGCGGCGCACACAATCGTGAGGTCTTCCGCCCGACGGCCACAGCGCTGGGCTACGATTGCGACTTGGTCACGGACTCGGTTGTAGTTCGCGGCGATATCCATCATGCGCGCGCGGCATCTTTCTGGTGCCACAACCCCGCGGAGCGCAAGACGGCCAGCACTTCCTCAAGCGGGAGGCCCACAACGTTGGTGTAAGAACCTTCGACCTTTTCAACCAATGCGGCTCCGAGACCTTGCACGGCATACGCTCCAGCCTTGTCGAACGGTTCTCCGGTGGCGAGGTATTCTTGAATCCGCGTATCCGTCAGTGTCTTAAATTCGACGTGGCTCGTGACGATCTGTGTGGCGTGGATATCCCCGTTGGGATTAAGGAGCACGAACGCCGTCATCACGCGATGAGGCTGACCGGAGAGCAGCCGTAACATGCGCAACCCATCCTCGGCATCGCGCGGTTTGCCGAGGATCATGTCGTCGATGGCTACGATCGTATCCGCTCCTAGCACCCAGTTTCCCGGCTGATGAGCGGCGACTCCCGTTGCTTTCTCGCGTGCCACACGCAGAGCATAGACTTCCGGTGATTCTCCTGGTCGCACCTGCTCATCCGTATTGCTGGGCATAACGGTGAACGGCACGCCCGCCTGTTGGAGCAATTCCCGGCGACGTGGCGACGCGGAAGCGAGGATGAGGGAAGGGGTGGAGTTTTGCTGTGTCACAGTTGAGCCAGGCGTGAAACGTAGAGCGTAAAACGTAAATAGGTAAAGCGTAAGGGGCCGAGGTGGTTCCGTCTTACGTTTCACACTCTACGTTTCACGCTTTACGTTTCACTTCCGCCTTCTTCGCCTTATAGCGATTCTTATCCGCGAAGAAATCAATGACAAACGTCCGCTCGGTAAACCGAGCCGAGTGCACGGTGCCTTTGGGGATAAAGTAACTGTCCCCTTTGCGAAAGACGTGTTTCTTGCCACCGATGGTGAGTTCCATCACGCCATCGACGACAATTCCCCACTGCGCTCCGTGGGCATGCGGGGCGACCTCGCCAATGGGCGCGATGTCCATGAACACGAGTTGATGATCTTTCGCCTGCGACAACCAGCCTTTCACGCCCTTAAAGGCGATGTCAGCCTGCGGCAATGACGTGATGGTTTTGTGAAACGGAGATTTTGTTGGCATGGGTCCTCCAGTGAACTAAGGGGGAAAAGGTGAGAATTTTCATTTGCGAATTCTTAGGGGTTTTCTTTTTCGCCGTTTCCCCATTTACCTTTCTTTAGTACGATTTTGGTAAGCCGAGCACATGCTCGCCGACGTAATTGAGAATCATTTCTTGTGAGATGGGCGCGATGCGGAACAAGCGGGCTTCACGCCAGTAGCGCTCGACATCGTAGTCTTTCATATAACCGTAGCCACCATGCGCTTGCATGGCCCGGTCCGTCGCTTCACAACCCGCCTCGGCGGCCATGTACTTAGCGATGTTCGCCTCTTTGCCGCAGGGCTTGTGGTGATCGTAGAGCCAAGCGGCTTTGTAGACCATCAGTTCCGATGTTTCGAGTTTGGCGAAGGAGTCCGCCAGCGGAAACTGAATCCCTTGGTTCATGCCGATGGGGCGACCAAAAACCACGCGCTCCTTGGCATAGTGCACCGCTTTTTCAATGGCCCGCTTCCCCATGCCGACGCATTCCGCGGCGATGAGAATCCGCTCAGGATTGATACCATCGATGATGTAGGAGAAGCCTTTGCCTTCCTCACCAATCAGGTCCTCTTTGGGGACATAGAGGTTGTCGATGAACAACATGTTCGTGTCCACCGATTTGCGTCCACACTTGTGCAGCTCACGGACTTCGACCGCTTTGGGGTCAATGTCGGCGAAAAAGAGACTAATGCCCGCGGTTTTCTTCTGGACCTGGTCGTAGGGCGTCGTGCGCGCGAGCAGCAACATCTTCTTCGATTCCTTGGCCTTGGTGATGAAGACCTTACGACCGCTAATCATGTAGCCATCACCCGTGCGGGTGGCGAAGGTCGAAATCTGCGTCGTGTTGGTTCCGGCATCCGGTTCGGTGACAGCGAAGGACACGTGCGTCTCGCCGGTGAGGACTTTCGAGAGATATTTTTCTTTTGCCGCGGCGGTTCCGTATTTGATCAGCGGTTCCAGCCCGAAGATGCCGAGATGCACCGAGGAACAGGCTTGGGTGCCACCACCGCTTTCCGCGATAGTCTGCATGACGAGTGCGGCTTCGGTAATGCCGAGCCCGCTGCCGCCATACTCCTGGGGGATAGTGATGCCAAGGTATCCGGCATCGGCGACAGCCTGATAAAAGTCCCAGGCGAACTCGCCGGTTTCGTCCCGGTCCCGCCAGTATTCATCGGGAAAGCGTGAGCACAAGGAACGAACTTGTTTACGAATCTCTTCTTGTTCTTCGGTGAACTGAAAATCCATGGGGGCCTCCTTAATCAAATGGGGCTAGGGGTTGGGTGTTGGGTGTTAGGTGAAGAACGCCCTCCCCCAACACTTATCGTTCCCCACTCCCTTACCATTAGCCGTGGCCCCGCCGCAATTGCTGGCGTGGGGAAAAGTCGGCGGTTCACTGGAACACCGCGACGATAGGCAAGGAGAAACGGTTGCGCTATTTTGCCGACAGCGAGAAAGGACAAATCTAATGAACCGACAAAGTTCCATCAAAATGACCCCGGAAGAACGCGACCAATTTCTGAGCGAAAAAGCCCGCACCATGATGCTGTGCACCATCGACAAGGACGGATTTCCGCATGCCGTGGCGATGGCCTATATGATGAAAGACGGCTGTGTCTACATGACCTCGTTCAAGAAAGCACAAAAAGTGGTGAACGCCCGCCGCAACCCGAAAGTGGCTGTCATGGTGGAAACCGGGACCGCCTACAACGAACTCAAGGGCGTGATGATTCGCGGTCGCTGCGAGGTGTTCGATGAACCCGACGAAGTATGGAAGATCATGCGGGAGATTCGTGCATTTCAAGAAGGGGGCACGCCCGCGCCCGCTAGTGCCGTCGTCCAAGCGCGCGCCAAGAAACGAGCGGTGCTCAAGATTACCCCGGAGAAGATCACCAGTTGGGATCATAGTAAGTTGCCGCCGGATACGTATTGAGAAAAAATCAAAAGGCAAAAGTAAGAACAGGGAAAGGGATAACGGATAAAGGGAAAAGGTGAAATATCATCTCTCTTCCTCTCTTCCCTCACGCTTTACTAACAGAATTTTAGTAGCCTTTTTATACGAAAGGAAAGCACTATGAACTTCGGTTTCATGGAAGATTTTCGCAATCCCAAGGAGTGGCGCCGGCCATTTCCTGAGTTGTACAAAGCCATTCTTGACCAAATCGTTCGCTGTGAAGAACTGGGGTATGACAACGCCTGGTTGACGGAGCATCACTTTACCGAGGATGGTTATAATCCCTCGTTGTTCCCCACCGCAGCCGCGGTGGCTGCGCGCACCAGTCGCATTCGTATTGGGACTTTTATCCTCCTGCTGCCTTTTCAGCATCCGGTGCGCACGGCTGAAGATGCGACCTGTGTGGACATCTTGTCCAATGGCCGCTTCGATCTCGGCGTCGGGCAGGGCTACTCCTACAAGGAGTTTCATTCGTTCTGTATGCCACGCGAGGAACGCTCGGCGCGTCTCGCTGAAGGAGTGAAACTGGTTCAACGGCTCTGGAGTGAAGAGAACGTCACGTTCGAGGGAAAGTTTACCAAGGTCAAAGACATGACGCTGTCGCCGAAGCCTGTGCAAAATCCCATGCCGATGTGGATTGGCGCGCGGGCGGAAAAGGCGACGCGGCGTGTGGCACGCAGTGGCGCGCATCTCATGGCCACGCTCGGTCCAGACCCGGCCCCGTGGTATATCGACGAGCTGAAAAAGCACGGGCGCGATCCCAAGGATTTCAACATCGCTCAGCTCCGCCTCGTGTACACGGCCAAAACCGAGGACGAAGCCTGGGAAAACGTCGCGCCGCATCTCCACAGCATGATGGAGTTCTACGGCCACATTCTCGCCGAAGCGAATGACGCCCCCGGCGATAAAGACGTGTGGACGTTCAAGCATCACAACGAAATCCGCGACTCCGCCTTTGGGCGCGCGGCGATGGTCGGCACGCCGGACCAAGTCGCCCGCAAGCTGGAGCAGTTCCAGAAGGAGTTCCAGTGCACGCATTTCATCATGCTGACACAGTTGCCGGGGCTCGATCCGAAAAAGGCGACGGCGGCGTTTGAGTTGTTCGCGAAGGAAGTGCGGCCGCACTTTCAGAAGTAGTCAGTAGAAGAAAGTAGCCAGTAGTCAGTAGTCAGTAGTCAGTAGAAGAAGACTGATCACGTTTGTTGCCATGCTGGCTACTGACTACTGGCTACTGGCTACTTTTCAAGGAGGAGTATGTATGCGCTTCACCAACAAATCCGTTCTTGTCACCGGTGGCGGCAGCGGCATTGGTCGTGCCGCTTGTCTGGCTTTTGCGCGCGAGGGCGCTGATGTCGGCGTTGCTGACGTCAGTGTGGCGGGCGCTGAATCCACCATTGAAGAAGTGAGGAAAACCGGACGAAAGGCCGTCGCTATTCAGGTTGACGTCACTGACCCCGCTTCCGTGCAGGCGATGGTCACACAAGCGGGGACTACGTTGAGCAACCTGCATGTGCTCGTGAACAGTGCCGGGGTGCGAGAGATCGTGCCGTTTCTCGAATTGCCGTTCGCGGAATGGCAACGCATCATCGCCGTCAATCTGACGGGAACCTTCTTGTGTAGCCAGGCAGTGGCGCGGCACCTGGTCACGCAAGGATCGGGTGGCAAGATCATCAATCTGGCGTCCGTCGCTGGCTTGACGGCGGTTCCGAACCGCGCCGCGTATGTCGCATCCAAACACGCGGTGGTTGGCCTGACGAAAGAGATGGCGCTGGAACTGGCTGACAAGAATATCCAGGTCAATGCGGTCGCTCCTGGCGTCGTGCGCACGGCAATGACCGAATCTTATTTCGACAAACCGTCCGTGGTTGCCACATTGCAGAAAGCCCATCCTGCTGGTCGTTGGGCGCAACCAGAAGAAATCGCCAACTTGATTCTGTATCTCGCGTCACCGGAAGCAGCCTTCATTACCGGGGCAACGTTCCCGATTGATGGCGGGTTTTTGGCCGGGAAAGGGATCTGAAAGCGTCAAACATCAAGGTTTGAGAGAGGAATTTTCATGCAACTCCAAGGACAAGTCGCACTGATTACCGGTGCTGGTCGTGGCATCGGCAAAGCCATTGCTCTGCGGTTCGCACGTGAAGGCGCGGACATTGCCGTGCTCGACATCAATGGTGACGGCGCGCAAGCCACGGCGGATGAGATTCACGCACTGGGCCGCCGCACTTTCGTCAAAACCGTCGATGTCGCTCATTGTGAGGACGCGCAGGCCGCCGTGCACGAAGCCGCCGCCGCTCTTGGTCGACTTGATATCATCGTCAACAATGCCGGTATCGGCAAAGCCCAGCACTTTCTCTCGGTCACCAAGGAGAACTGGGAACGGCACATCAACATCCATCTCAACGGGTCGTTTTATTGCGCGCAAGCGGCGGCACAGGAGATGGCGAAACGGCAATATGGCCGCATCATCAATATCGCGTCCATCGCCGGGCTGATTGGGCCGATTGACCTCGCGCCATACGGAGCCGCGAAGGCGGGCATCATTGGCATGACACGCACCGCCGCGCTTGATCTGGCGGACTATGGCATCACCGCCAATGCCATTGCCCCTGGCCCGATTGATACGGAATTGCTACGGACCTGGCCACCGGATGCGCTTCGTGATCGCGCTCAACACATGCCAATCGCGCGGTTAGGGACGGTTGAAGAGGTCGCGCACGCCGCGCTCTTCCTGGCCTCGCCAGATTCTGGGTTCATCACGGGCACGGTGCTCACCGTCGATGGCGGTTCAATCGCGGCGGGTTCCTACATGGTCGAAAAGTATCGCCGGCGTAAGACTGGCGCGTAAAGAGAAAGAGTGCCGTGAAATAACAATCCGTTTAACAGCAAAGGAGGGGAAACCATGCGAGTCGGTTTTATCGGTTTGGGGAACATGGGCGGTCCGATGGCGAAGCATATTCTCGACGCGGGCCATACATTAACGGTCTATGACGTGCGCAAGGAAGCGGCCAGCACGCATCTGCAAGGAGGCGCACGCTGGGCGGAGAGTCCGATGGCGGTATCCGCCGCTAGTGAGATTGTCTTTACGTCGTTGCCTGGTCCCAAGGAAGTCGAAGCGGTAGCGTTGGGAGAAGGTGGCGTCCTGCAAGGGGCCGCGCCTGGCACGGTCTACATTGATCTTTCGACCAATTCGCCAACGCTCATCCGTCGCATTGCCGAAGTCTGCAAGGACAAAAATGTACAGGTTCTTGATGCGCCAGTGAGCGGAGGGCCCATCGGCGCGCAGCAAGCCACACTCGCGGTGATGGTCGGCGGCGACCGTGCCGTCTACGACCGCGTGAAACCCGTGCTGGATGCGATTGGTAACAAAGTCTCCTATGTCGGCGCGATTGGTTGTGGCGCGATCGCCAAATTGGTCCACAACATGATCGCGATTTGCACCCAAGTGGTCTTGGCGGAAGGTTTCACCTTGGGCGTCAAAGCCGGAGTTGATCCCGAAGCCTTGCGACAAGCGGTGGTGAATGGCGCCGTCGGACAAGGGCTGATGTTGAACCACATGGTGCCCAATGTCGTGTTCAAGGGTGATTATGACACGGTCCGGTTTGCCCTGAAGCTCGCCCGCAAGGATATTGGCTTAGCCACCGACCTCGCGCGTGAGTTTAATGTCCCGTTCAAGGTTGGGAATTTAGTCGAGCAAGACCACATTGAAGCGATGGCGCGCGGGTGGGGCGAGCGTGACTCTACCGTGCCTTTCGCGTTGCAAGAAGAACGCGCTGGCGTGAAAGTGCGGAAGTCGTAACAAGGAAAAGGTCACTTGATCCCCCTCACCCTAACCCTAGGGCGTCTAAATCGGAGGTTAGCCGTTAGCCGGTTTTTGGATTCAGGATTTCACAATCGTGCCCCGGGTGTCTTACAGGACAGCAACTTCAGGGCAGTAGCGCGCATCTTGGCGCTCCAGCTTCGGACCACCTGCTTCTTGATA
>CAMBFS010000099.1 GCA_945865755.1 Klebsiella pneumoniae | reverse complement strand
CTCACTTCCCCTTCCAGCAGTTCGCTGAGCCCCGTCGCGGTGGTGGCCCCAAAGGACGCCAGCAAGTAATCGGAATACAAATCGGCTATCGCTTGTGCTTTCATATCGGCGATTCTATACCTTTTTTGTCCCTGGCGCGTAAGGTGAGTTTATAAAAGACACTCAGGCCTGGGGATTCCTCACTAAACGCCTTTCCCTGTGTGTAGTTGTAATCCGCTTTCCCGTCCTTCAGTTCTTCCGGCGTAAAAGAGACGTGATAATCCCGGTTGAAATCGTTCCCAAACGACGACACCCACTTGAAGCTCCAGCCCATGCGCTTCTTGAACGCTTCGAGTTGCGGCAATGGCGCTCTAGAAATGGCCAGCATTGTCACATCCCGTTGATTCAGGTGGACAATCGCATTGTTGAAATTATCGGCCCAGAACGAGCAGCTTTTGCAGCCGTCGGTCCAACTCGGATGAAACATGAAGTGATAGACCAGCAGTTGACTTCTGCCGTCGAACAGGTCCGCGAGGGTTGCTTTCCCTTGTGGCCCGTCAAAAAGATAGGCTTTGTCCACGCGCACCCACGGCAGCGCACGCCGTTGTTGGTTCAACTCCTCCCGCAAGCGGGTGAACTCTTTCTCCTTCGCCAAAAACTCCTTGCGGGCGCGAACCCACTCTTCTTGCGATACGATCGTGTGGTTTTCCATACAGAGAACCTCCTTTCAATAGAAACAATGGGGTTTGTCGTACGACTCAGACGAGCCCGCTGAATATCTGATCCACCGCGACGCGCCAGCCCGGCAAGACTCGCGATTCCGTCCACTGGCCCGAGATCGAGACGACACTCTCCCAGCGTGGCAATGCGGTGCCCCCGCTCGCGGCGACGGCATGGCGCACCTCAATGGATACGGCATCCGGATCGACTAACCACAATTCACGTACCCCAAGCGCGAGATAGGTATCCGCTTTCGTCGTCCGGTCATACGCCGCCGTGCTTTTGGACAGATACTCGAACACGATATCCGCCGAAGTCCGTCGCGTGCCCATCCGTGCGCGCAACTCATGCGAGACGTACATCATGTCCGGCTCCAGATAGGTGCCGTTGATATAAATCGGCTCGCGGGGGTGATGCACTTCGCCGGCAATGTTCTGAGTGATGAGAAGGCGATGAAGCGCGTTCGCCAACCGTGCGTCAATGCTGCCATGCGGTGGGTCAGGTGGTGGGGCCATAAAGAGGGTTCCTTCAATTAACTCATACCGTGCGCGATCCTTGGGCTCGGGCAACGCCCAGAACTCTTCCAGTGTGTAATGGCGGAGGAGCGGTGAGAAGGTGATCGGTAACGGCTGGGTCGTTTCCAGGATGGGCATAATGATAATCTCCGTAGTTGTTTCGGTCGCCGACTCAGACGAGCCCGCTGAACACCTGATCCACCGCGACGCGCCAGCCAGGTAACACGCGCGATTCCGCCCACTGGCCCGAGATCGAGACGACACGGTCCCAGCGCGGCAATGCGTTGCCCCCGCTCGCGGCGACGGCATGGCGCACTTCAATGGACACGGCATCCGGGTCAACTAACCACAATTCGCGCACCCCAAGCGCGAGATAGGTATCCGCTTTCGTGGTTCGGTCATACGCCGCCGTGCTTTTGGACAGATACTCAAACACAATATCCGCCGAAGTCCGTCGCGTGCCCATCCGTGTCCGTAACTCAGGCGAGACGTACATCATGTCCGGCTCCAGATACGTGCCGTTAATATAAATCGGCTCGCGCGGATGGTACACATTCCCGGCTTGGCCGTGAGACGCGAGAAAGGTCACTAGTAAATGAGTCAAGCGTGAAGCGATGTCGCCATGTGGTGGGTCTGGGGGTGGGGTCATAAAGAGGGTTCCCTCAATTAACTCATACCGTGAGCGCTCCGTTGGCTCGGGCAACGTCCAAAACTCCTCCAGTGTGTAATGTCGGAGGAGCGGTGAGAAGGTAATCGGTAACGGCTGTGTCGTTTCCAAGATGGGCATAATGGCAACCTCAAAAAAATAAAGGAATGTTCACTTGATCCCCCTCACCCCAGCCCTCTCCCAGCCGGGAGAGGGAACTTCGGAAGCCTATGCACTTCATGCCATTGCCCGGCTGGGAGAAGGTGAGAGGGATTGGGTGACGTTACCTTGAAGAGCCTACGCGCACTTCTGCACGAGCGGCGCGAACTGATCAAGAAGAGCGAACACTTTGCTCTTATTATCGGAAGGTAACCCAACGACGACGCGTTCAGCCCCCGCATCTTGGAACTGCTTGAGTGTATCCTCCTTGCCCGGCGCGCCGAAAATGGACACGGGGAGGTCGCCGGCTTTCCGACCTACGCGTACCGCGCGTTCATTTAGATTCTTAATGGCGGCGGGCAAATCCTTTGGTCGAATGCCGACCGGAATCCATCCATCACAATACCGCGCCACGCGATCCAGCCCTTTTTCCGACAGCGTGCCGAGCAGAATCGGCGGGTGGGGTTTCTGCACCGGTTTCGGATACGACCAGATCGGATCGAAGTTGACAAACTCCCCGTGATATTCGGCGGCTTCCTTCGTCCAAATCTCCTTCATCGCCTCAATGCGCTCCCGCAGCACTTTCCAGCGTTTGTCGAATCGCGTGCCGTGATTCTCCATTTCCTCGGCGTTCCAGCCACCGCCGATGCCAAAGATCAGGCGACCATTGGACAGCGTATCAACCGAGGCCACTTCCTTCGCCATGAGAATCGGGTCACGCTCGATGACTAAACAAATGCCGCTCCCAACCTTGATTGTCTTGGTGACCGCGGCGGCAGCCGTGAGGGTGACAAAAAGATCATGGGTATGCCAATAATCCTTGGGCAAGTCGCCGCCACCGGGCCACGGGCTTTTGCGATTGGCGGGAATGTGGGTGTGCTCAGGAAACCACACCGACTCAAACCCGCGATCCTCCGCCGCGCGGGCCAAGTCGTCGGGACGGACAGCATAATCCGTGGCAAACATGGATACTCCAACTTTCATAGCGCCTCCTTATAAATGTGTTGCGACTCGTTTTTTCCTAATCGCACGGCGGCGTCAACTCACACCGCCTGAGTCACCAAGGAAGAGTTGCACGGTGCGCGGCAACGACATAGGCTACGCGAAATGAGAAAGGAGTCTTTATGTCTCAGGCTGCCGTCACACTAGAACCACGCGAACCCTTCAAGCTGAACGTGCAAGGGATTATCCTGACGGACGAGCAATTCGAGCTACTCTGCCGGGAGAATCCAGAGCTTCGGCTTGAGATCACCGCGCAAAAGGAGTTAGTCATTATGCCTCCGACAGGATCCGAGAGTGGTTGGCGCAGTGGAGAAGTGTACTTTTCCCTGACCGCATGGTCGAAACAAGACCAAACGGGATTATCATTCGACTCCTCCACCGGGTTTACACTGCCGAACGGTGCGGTTCGTTCTCCTGATGCCTCTTGGGCAAAACGAGAACGTTGGGATGCTCTGGCGAAAGATCAACGAATAAAATTCGCACCGCTCTCCCCCGACTTTGCTATTGAAGTACGCTCGCCAACCGATAAAGTCTCCGCCCTCCACGAGAAAATGCAGGAATACCTCGACAACGGCGTGCGGTTAGGGTGGTTGATTGATCCTTTCGAGAAGCGTGTCTACGTCTATCGACCCGGTCAACCCGTTGAAACACTGGACAACCCCACCTCAGTCAGCGGGGAGGCGGTGTTGCCGGGATTTGTTCTGTTCGTGCGAGAATTATGGTCGTGACCAAGGAGGAAGTATGAAACTCACAAGTGTCGCCCATACGGGATTCACGGTCAGTGATCTCGAACGGTCAGTGGTCTTCTATCGTGACGTGCTGGGGATGCACGTCGTCCATCAACAAGAGACGACGGCCCCGTATGTCGGAGCCGTTACTGGGTTTCCTGGTGCGGTTCTCAAAATTGCCCACCTGAAAGTTACTCTTGAAGACTCCCATACGCTGGAGTTGTTGCAGTATGTCTCGCATCCTGGTGAACCGACGGACCGGGCGACGAATCGACCCGGCAACGGTCACCTCGCTATCCGCGTGGATGATTTGCAAGCGTGGTATGAGCGACTCACAGCGCACGGAGTCGAGTTTCGCTCGGAGCCGGTCCCCGTGACCACCGGCATGAATGTCGGTGCACGCGCGGTGTACATGCGTGACCCGGATGGGTTCACGATTGAGTTGGTGCAGCCCGCTCAACCGTGAATCCGTCCGGGTCGTCGATTCCCCGATTCTTCCCCCTTACCCCACGGCATCCCGCACTTTCTTGGCGAATTCCCCCATGACTTTCAGCACACTCTGGGGCTCCGGCCCCGGAGCAACCACGTAAAGGCCCGTCACACCGAGGTCACGATAGGCGCGGATGTCCGCGGCGGAAACCACACGGGTATCGACCATTGAGGTGATCTCCAGTGTGGAGAAATCACGCCCAGCGGCGGCCATCAACTCACGGAGTTGCGCGAACTTCGGCTTGACCTCTTCAAGCGCGATTGGCCCAATGTGCCAGCCCTGGCCAAACTCAACGACACGTTTCAGCGCTGGTGTGGTCTCCCCTCCAATCCAAATCGGTGGGTGTGGTTTCTGCACCGGTTTAGGAGCGAAGTGTAAATCCTTCTCAATCTGGACATACTTGCCACTAAAGCGCGGCGTCTCCTTGGTCCACACCTCTTTCATCACTTGCAAATACTCCCGCGTGCGCGAGGCACGCTGCTCATACGGCACACCAAGCAGTTGAAACTCTTCCGCCATCCACCCGACACCGGCACCAAAGATGATCCGCCCGCCGGACACGACATCCAACGTGGCCACCATGCGCGCCATCTCCAACGGATGACGATAGGGAATAATCGTGACACTGGTACCGAGGCGCACTTTTTCCGTGACCGGCACCAGCAGGCCCAAGACCACGAAACAGTCGAGCCAGTCGATAGAGGTGAAGACCGCATACGGGTTATAGCCCATCGACTCGGCCAGTTTGTGATACGGATAGGTTGAACCGATCTGTTTGGGAATGGTGATGTGGTCGCCAGTGAGGATGCCATCATAGCCCAACTCCTCAGCCGCGTGGCCGATGTCTCGTACTCCAGCTTTCGTTCGTAAGGCGGCGGCACCACCGAGATGTACTCCGTATTTCATACGTCCTCCTTTGTCGCCCTTCCGATACCAACTCGCCGCGGACTCCGCAACGGCTACGCTGCCGCCGCTTGACGAGGGAACAGAACCAGCCGAATAATCAACCGCTTGGAGAGTGAAGGAGAAGAGAAACAGGATTGTTATGAATGACCGATTCCTAACTTGGCAAGAGATTCGGCGGGTGGAGTACTACCGATGGAGAAACTGATTTTCGAGGGAGTTCGCTGCTTCCGCACGCATCAAGAATGCCCCGTAAAGCCGCTCACGTTACTCGTTGGTGAAAATAGTTCGGGGAAAAGTACGTTCCTCGCGCTATCTCGGATCGCCTGGAACATTGCCCGAGGGGATTTGACTGAAGATATTTTTAATGAGGACCCCTTTCTCCTCGGTGCCTATGATCAGGTAGCTTCGTCTCGTGGGGGGAAAGCGGGTCTCGCAAAATCATTCACGGTTGGATGTCGAATTCCTTTGAGCACAAAGGTCGCTAAGGACTCCCTGTTTTCGGGCGAAGCCGAGATTGTCGCACGGTTCATCTCGCAGGGAGTGCAATCGCAGCTTGATGAATGGCAGTTTGTGTCCGGACATTTCCACTTGACGGTGAAATTCGAGCGCAAGGATATTCCGCGAAGCATCAGTGTTTCGACCCCGAAAGGAACAAAGAAGCTCACCAAAGTCTTTCTTTTTTTGCGGTCGCCTCATCTGATTCCCTTATTGGTATCTTTTGTTGCGAGCGATTCCTTTTCAGGTGGAGAAGCGAAAAAAAATAGACAACCCCTTCTAACCGATTCAGAGACGGCTGCTTTAGAAGACATTGGTTCTCGACTGATGCATGATCTCGGCCCCCGCCCGTATGCCTTCGCGCCAATCCGTACGCGTCCACAGCGAACGTATGATCCCCTCAAAGAAGTCCCGCGACCAGAGGGATCGCATGTGCCAATGGTGTTGGCGAGGACATTCGCTGCTCACTCCACAGAAGGGGAAAAGCTGAGAGAGGCTTTGGTTGACTTCGGAAAAGCCTCCGGATTGTTTTCTGACGTGGAAGTGAAAAGAAAGGGACAAAAAGAGAGTGACCCTTTTCAGATTGCCATCAAGACATTCGGGCCTTCATTTAATCTTGTGGATGTCGGGTATGGGGTGAGCCAGGTCCTGCCAATCATTGTCGATGCCCTTCAAGGCGAACCTGGAAGCACTTTTCTCCTCCAGCAGCCAGAGGTGCACCTCCACCCCAGAGCGCAAGCGCAGTTAGGTTCTTTTCTGGCCGCTTTGGCGAAAGCGCAGCGGAAACGCTTCATCGTGGAAACGCACAGTGACCATCTGCTAGATAGGATACGCATGGACATTCGCGACCGGAAATTTCTTACCCCCGAAGATGTGGTGATCCTGTATTTCGAGCGTGTCAAAGGTGAGGTCAAAATTCACCACTTGGAGATTGATCACGACGGAAACCTCGTCAACGCGCCCCCCTCGTATCGGCAGTTTTTTCTTCAGGAGGAAGCACGCATGTTTCTGGGCGTTGGTGAGGATGGATGATGTGTCTCATTGTGGATGCGAATCGCGCTTCTTTGGTTTTTGCTCAAACTCCCGCGACGGACGTTGCCCCCATAAGAGAGTGGCTGACCTCCGCGAAAAAGGATGGCCAGGTCGTTATTGGCGGACACCTTGAGGCGGAACTCAATAAAATCAACGGGGCGCGTCGATTTCTCTTGGCCTTCCAACGGGCAGGTCGAGCACGCTTTATTCCCCAGCATCAAGTGCGCGCTGAAGCGGCAAGGGTGAACGCCACGGGCAATTGTCAGTCGAATGACACGCATGTGATCGCTTTGGCGCGGGTCAGCGGCGCGCGGGTGTTGTGTTCCGAGGATAACGCGTTGCATAAGGACTTTAAGAATCCTCGCCTCATCAACAATCCAAGGGGGCGCATCTATCGGACTGCTCAGCATGCGCGGCTGCTGGGTCATACGAAAGCCTGTCGTCAGCACGTGAGTTCGTAAAGTGGACTCCATTCCCTGGCACTGTCACATCTGCGAGCGAAATTTCGCCACTCGCGACGGCGGACTCTGTGGTCGATGTCACAGCCCAGCCTGCCGTGGATGTCTGCATCAGTTGGATCGCGACACCCAACCAAGCACACGGACCGATCCCGAATGGGTGTGTCGCTCGTGTCTAACGGAAGAAGAACGCCGCCATGACAAGGAACGCAGCCACGTTTCGCGATGGCTACGATTGTTGCGGTGGTGACCTCGCGTTGAGTAATTGAGAAGCTCCGACCGGAACTCTTGAAAGCATGTCAACGGGAGGAAATCATGGCCATCAAACGAATCGGAAAATTACCACCCCGGTATTCGTTCATCCTTAATCAGTACCCCACGGAACGGTTGAGCAAATGTCCCAAGTGCGAGAAATTGACGCACTTACGCAAGTTCGCCTTCTTCATCCATATCGACAGCTTTGGGCCATTAACGCTGGGGAAGATCTCTCGGTATTGTTCTCGGTGTGAGTTGATTATGATCCATCAGCATGAGTTGGAGGAAGAGCTTGCTCTCAATTTCAAGCAACTCGCGCCTGAAGCGATCGGCAAACCATACTTGGTCCTGGGAACGATAGAGAAGAAAGTCTGGCAAGAAGGGCTCCAGGGGGAAGGCAAACCGACGAACGAGATGCTGAAGCATCTCGCGGATTTTAAGAAGGTATTGACCCTGCACGTTCAGCCAGCGGTACGGTATCCCGCCGATCACAAAGAGTCGTAAGCATCGTCACTTCTTCTTTGATGACTAACGCATGCCCGAGTCAAAAGGCCTCAATTCTCCGCCTTACTCTGGGAAATGAGGCTTGAGAGAATCTTCTTCACTTGGGGCTGAATGAGGACTTCGCCAAGGGCTTGAATGAAACTTGCTTCATCCACACAAACAATTTTTTTGAGCGAACCCGTATTACTATGGTCCTGAAGGTCTAGCGGGTACATTGCCGTAGGTGGGTATTGGACACTGAGAAGGTGGTAGCGATAGTTGTTGAGTAGCGGGGCAACGATAAAAAATAACGCGGAAAACCGCTCACTAAGGGTTCCTGTCTGCGCGATGTTCACCTGACCTTCGAGAAGATTATTAGTCTTTTGCCCAAGCAACGCGGCTTGTTCCCGCAAAATAGTGACGGGGGTACGGATATTTTCTTCTAAAGACAAATCTCCCCATAAATCTTGTGTCGCCATGACTAAATTCCTTTCTCAATCTCGATTGCAAATAGCAGCGGAAGATGGTCGGAGCCAAGAGCCGTATCGGGTATCCCAGTCGGAGAAAGCAAGCTCTGCTCATTGACCTCGGACAAAACAGCGAGCCGCTCATCTGGGAAAAATTTCAGTAGTTCAGGGCGCACCAAAACCTGATCGAATATATTCCAGAAAAAATTCACATAGGTTGAAGTATTGAAATAATACGTTCCTGGCGGTCCTTGTGAAGCATCCCCCATCCGTCCCCACATGGGGTTGTAGAAGAAGCGATATTGCTTTCCCAGAACAGTGCGGTCCCCTCGCAGGGCGATCTGGCGGTCCGACACGGCATGCAATCCCGCGGCTCCGACGACGCCAGATTCAAAGGGGTTCATGTTGAAGTCCCCAACCATGACTGTTCGTGTATGGCCCACTCTTGTTTCGGCCTCCTCTATAGCCTGTGAAACGAGAAAAGAATTCTGGGCTTGATCCTCATTCGTAGTGTGGAGTTTGCTAGGAAGGTGAACCGCCGCAATGAGAATTTCAACTCCAATAGGCGGAATGAACCGCCGAATCGCAACATGGGGGCTGTCAGATACAGATTCGAAAGATTGTTGGGGGTAGCGTATGAAAAAGGACAGTCGGGAAGGAGCGCCAGAGGAGGGAAAACTGAATTTTGAGCTTTGGGTCTTGTTGAGGGTTTCTAAAAGAGCCGCCGCTGACAAGCCCGATTCGGCCAAAATCAGCACGTCCACCGCATGCTCATGGCAGAGTGTGGCGACCTGATGCAGCAGAGGTCTTTTATTTAAGTTCCAGAACAAAAACGTTGCCATGGGACGCCAACACTCCGAAAAGTCCTTGCTACATCATCGCCGCGCCAAACTGCATCGCCAGCGCCATATCGCCGCTAATCTTGATGGTGCCGTTCATGAACGCCACCTGAGGATTGAGGTCGCCGCGCGCAATCTTCTGCGCATCGTCGGCTTTCATCGACAAGGTCGTCTGTGGAGTCGCCGGCCGTTCGCCATCGCCAAGGTGAATGCAAAAACTCTGCTCACTGCCATCCGGCAAGTGGGTGAACGAAAACTGCAAGAGCCCTTTGATCTTCTGAAGTCGTTCGACCCGCGATTTGGTCAGCTCACTCTGGTTGTTGCGCGAACTCGGCCCAAATAAGCCGGACTCCGTCGCCATCGCGGCGGACCAATCAAAATAGGCGCGCGACTGGTACACCGTCATCACCAGCGGAAATGTAGGTTCAGCCGTCACCGTCATCTCGCCATTCTTGGTGTTCAGATACCACGTGCCGCCGCCCTCGCCTTCGACGACCATGCGCACTGTCCCTTGCGCGTTCAGGCGATCCTGAATTTGTTGCTGCAAGGTCATGATCTGACGCTGCATCTCGTCAAGACGGCGACGAAATTGCGGGGCGACTTTTTCTGTGAAAAAAACTTCGGGCGTGATGGGAGCCGGTGAGTTATCTGCCATGAGTCTCTCCTTTCCTATTATGGAGCGCTTGGTTCATAATGGTCACTGCACGCTCAATTTCCGCCGTGGAAATAATCAGCGGCGGCGCTAACCGCACAACGGTGTCCTGATGGAGTGTCCAGCCGAGAATGAGGCCGGAGGTGAAACAGGATTGCACAAACTGTTTTGTTGCTTCGGGCGTAGTGAAGTCCATGCCGATCAAGAGTCCACGCCCCCGTGCCGCGATGAAGCCGCCAACACCAACCAACTCTTGGAGGCGAGCCAGTAAGGCAACACCTTTTTCTTGCGCTTGCTGGGGCAAGTGGGTTTCCAGCATGAAGTTGAGCGACGCGAGCCCCGCCGCGCAACAGACCGGATGCCCACCAAACGTGGTCACATGCGCGAGGGCAGGGGAGTGCGAGAGCGTTGCCATAATCTCTGGGGTGCTGACAAACGCGCCCAGTGGCATCCCTCCCCCCAAGGCTTTTGCCAACACTAAAATATCCGGGGTGACTTGCCAATGTTCGCAGGCAAAGAGTTTCCCGGTCCGACCAAACCCAGTAATCACTTCGTCGAAGATCAGCAGCGCGCCAACTTCGCGACAGCGTTGGCGCAAAGCCGGAAGAAATCCAGGGGCGGGAATCCGCACGCCTCCTTCGCCTTGAATTGGTTCGATGATGACGGCGGCGACGGTCTCGTCGATTCGCGAAAGCGCGGCTTCGTCGTTAAACGGGAGAAACGTCACGCTAGGCAACAGGGGTTCAAATGGCGTGCGGTACAGGGGGTTGCCACCGACCGAGAGCGCCCCAAACGTATCACCATGAAAACTGCCGACAAAACTGACGAAGCGAGTGCGTCCGGTATACTTGCGCGCGGTCTTGAGCGCCCCCTCGACTGCCTCGGTCCCACTATTGGTGAAATAGGTGACAGAGAGCGGGTCTGGGGTGACCTCCGCCAAGCGACGCGCCAAGTGGACCTGCGGCTCTTGGATGTATTCGCCATACACCATCGCATGCAGATAACGTTCGGCTTGGGCTTGCACGGCCTGAACCACAGCCGGGTGCGTATGGCCAAGGCTTGCCACGCCAATGCCGGAGAGGAAGTCGAGATATTCCTTCCCGCGCTTGTCGATGATGACGCAGCCCTGAGCACGCGCTACTTCAATAGCCATCGGTTCCGGTGAGGTCTGAGCAACGAAACGGAAAAAATCATCACGATTAGTAGTCATCGCGGAGAAAGATACGTGACGGGGAGTCCCTCGGCAATTAGCGGGGCTGTTCGATCTCTATCCACCGCACGATATCCGCGACCCGCGGTCGTCCGCCATGCCGCCAACTCAGTGGTGGGGTTTGCATCGTACCAATCGGGCACACGCGGCTTACTCCCATCTGGCCTAGCATCGTGGCGAGCCCAGGTAAACGTTCCGGACTGACTGCCACCCCAACCGCTTCCAGGTGTGGCCGCCAAGAGATGAGCAACTCGCCCAATTGCGCGAACGTTGTGAGCGGCTTGACGCGAATCGTGCGGTACAAGGGGGACGGCGCAAAAGCCGGATCGGCTTCATACGCTACCGTCCATTCCGTGCCATTGGGACTCGCATACAGGGCGCTTTCTTTGCCCGCTAAGGCGTGCCATTCCGTTTCATCGCGGACGCGGCGAATAGCGACACTCGCTTCTTGTGGAATGCGTCCACGCGGCACGACGTGTTCCCAATGCGCTAACGCTTGGGACAGGTGCGAAGCGAACTCCTTGGGGGAGACGGAGCCGCCCTGTTCGACGTAGATCACCTGTGGTGACAAACAGCCCTGTTGATCGAACAGCATGACGTCATACGCGGTTTGACGAGCGACCTCTGTGGTATCCGCCAATGCTTCTTTCGCGATGATACTGAAACTCACCTTATGGCCATAGCCGATGAGTCGGCCACGCACCTGCGGGCGAATGGCGGCCAGGGTCTGTTCCGAGCCTGAGACAATCACCACATCCGCGCGGCCGAAGGCGATCTTTTCTAATGCGGTGTGTCCGCCTGGCCAGGTGACGACGGAGAGACTGGTGGCCAATTTGGGATCGACTTCGGCAAGCGCGCGCGCGAACCGCATGGGCAGGAGACTGGCGGACGAAGAGGTTTTGACGAGGGTGGCCGATTTGAGCAGTAAGGAAAAGATCAGGCCATCAAGTCCAGCCCCGGGCAGATTACTGGCGAGCACCTGAGTGATCAGGCGCGGGTTGATCACTCGGCGGTTGTTGCTGAAATCGTCGAGGACGGCGAGTGATCCCAGTTCATCCTGTAATAATGCGCTGAGGCGCGGTGCGCGGTACTCCCGAAAGATGAACGGCAACACGTGGTGAATCATCTCCGGGGAAAGACCGGTTTCTCCAGGGAGATGAAGCTCTAGTTCCTGACGCTCAGTTGAAAAGGGGGAGAGAAAACGTGCAACCACCTGGTCAATACTGCTGAGAATATCCCGCACTGGACGATGGACAAGCTGCTCCCGCGCGTTGAGCAGTTGGTTGATCGTCTGAGTAAGTTCCGCAGGGGATAATAGTGGCACGGGAAGGTCCAAAGTCCAAAGTTTTTCTACTGACTACTGACTACTGACTACTGGCCCCTTCCCCCGCCAGAATCTCTTCCAGCACCAACGCGCATCCACGGGCCTCGGCTCCAGGCACCCGCCCGGTGATCTCGAATCCATCACCAATGAGATAGCCTACATCATCAGTCTGGATCGCCATCACCGACCCACAGTTCGCGAGATCAAAGTGGCGGAGAATGCCGGGTTGACCCGCAGGCACTTCTTGGAGGGTTTCGGGATCAACCACCAGCGTCCGTACCCACGGCGGGGCGATTTTGTAGCGGGGTTCGTTACTGCGCCGGAAGCGGTTGTACAGCACGTTATCGTAAAACTGTGACGCCATTTCCGTCATGCCGTATTCGTTGACACAGTAGTACCCGGCGACTTTCAGATACTTCCAGCACGAGCGCAGAAATCCCTGCCGGGAAATGGGACGACCGAGCCCTTTGTTCCCACCGGTATCCATGATGCGACTGCCGCCCGGCAAGGCGAACTGTCGCCCACTGGCTTCACACCAGTCGAAAAACGCGACCAGCGCTGACGTGATCGCCAAAATACAGACGGGGGTTCCTTCCTGCTGCGCACGAGCGACCGCCTCGCCGAACGCTTCGATATGCACGCCAGCGGGATCAATAAAGTAGGCGCTCCCAGGCGTTCCCCAGTCCGCCATCACCCAGTCCGCCATCTGGGTCAGCGAAGAATTCGGGCGCGTATCTGGCGAAGGAATCAACGCGAGCATGCGCAAGTGGCGATGGTCAGGGAGCATGCACGCCGCGAAATGCGAGAGCGCGGAGGCATGGTACAACTTGAGATCAGGCACCAGATGCCGCCCACGTTTCTCCTGGCCGCGCGTGGTGCCGCTGGTCAAGAAAATTTTCTCCGGCGGGCCACAAGTGAGGTCTAACTCCTTGAATGCCACCGTCGGCACGGCGGGAACATCATGCCAGTCAGTGACGGTCGCGGGTGTCTTGTCGCGCGTCAGACAGAATCGTTGATACGGCGCATTGTGCTCAAACTGATAGGCGAAGACCGACACTGCGAGGGCATTGAAATCCTTGCCTGTCGGATTGGCGATGAAATCGAGGATGTGATCGGGTAATCGGGAACGCATGTGGCTTATGGCTTATGGCTTATGGCTTATGGCTTATGGCTTATGGCTTATGGCTTATG
>CAMBFS010000098.1 GCA_945865755.1 Klebsiella pneumoniae | reverse complement strand
AAGAAGCTGGGCGTGAGCTTTTATGATTACGTTTACGACCGGGTGACCGGCCAATTCAAGCTCCCATCCCTGGCGGATTTGATCGTGCAAAAAGCGCAAGCGGTCCAGACTTGATGGCGGGGCCGCCTTGGGATTTAAAGTAGATACCCAATCCCGAACTCGGATTTGAGGAGGAGAAAGCCTCCACCTGGATCGCCGACATGTTGGCGGACGCCGGGTTCACCGTGCAACGCGGTATATGTGATTTGCCGACCGCGTTCATTGCCCGTGCGGGAAACGGCCCGCTCCATATCGGAATATGTGCCGAGTACGATTGCCTCCCTGGCATCGGTCACGCCTGTGGCCATAACATCATCGCGGCAATGGCGGTGGGCGCCGCCATTGCCGCCGCGAAAGTCGCCAACGATGTCGGCCTCACCGTCAGTGTCATCGGGACTCCAGCGGAAGAAGCCGGCGATGGCGGCGGCAAAATCCTCTTACTCGAACGGGGAGGATATACGGGGATGCACGCCGCGATGATGGTCCACCCTGCCCCGTTCGATGTCGTCGATCCCGCCATTATTGCCTGTTCGATGTTCGAGGTACGTTACACTGGCAAGGAATCCCATGCCTCGGCCTTTCCCGAACGTGGCATCAATGCCGCCGATGCCTTGACCGTCGCTCAGACCGCGATTGGTCTGTTGCGCCAACATATTCGTTCGACGGATCGCATTCACGGCATTATCACGAAAGGGGGCGACGCGCCCAATGTCATTCCCGCCCATACCGCCGCGAAATACATCGTCCGCGCCAAAACTCTCGCTGCTCTTGATGAAATCAAAGCGAAAGTCGTGCGCTGTTTCGAGGCGGGCGCACTGGCGACCGGGTCCACGCTCGACATCCTTGGCGGACAGAAACCATACGCCGAGCATGTCACCGATCCTGAAATCGCCGCGCTCTATCAACGCAACGCCGAAACCCTCGGACGAAAAATTCGCGATCTCGGATCGGCGAGAGACCGCGCCGCGGGATCAACCGACATGGGTAATGTCTCACTGGTGATGCCGTCGATTCATCCGTTTATCGGCATCGATTCATTGCCCGCCGTGAACCATCAGCCGGAATTCACCGCGCACTGCGCGACGCCAGCCGCGGACAAGGCCGTGATTGATGGCGGATTGGCGATGGCGTGGACGGCGATTGATATGGCGACGGACCCGAAAGTACGTCAGCGCCTTATGAAGCAATCGACGTAGCGCGCTTCTGAAGAGCAGAAAGGGTCATCTCCACAAACTCCAGACTCTTTCTCCACGCATCCGACTATTGTTGCTTCATCAGGAGAAGGGATCATGCCGACCATCCAAATTGACACGGAGCAGCTTTTGCACGCCGCGTTACAATTGCCCGACGCGGAGCTGGCACAATTCGTCACCCGCCTTCTTGTCCTCCACATCGACCACACCACGCCACGGCTTGCACAAGCCGAAGCAGAGCTGCTGCTCAAAATCAATCAGGGACTCCTACCAACAACCCAGCAGCGGTTAGATGAATTGATCACCAAGCGGCAGACGCGGTCGCTCACTCCAGAAGAGCATCAGGAACTCATCCAGATCACTGAGCAAAGTGAAGAACTTGATGCCGACCGCACGCGCCACATCCTCGCGCTGGCCGCGCTCCGTAACGTGTCGCTCGACGAGGTGACACAACAATTAGGGATTCGTCCCGTCCCGCATGACTGAAGGAATCTCACTTTGATCCCCCTCACCCTAGCCCTCTCCCAGCCGGGAGAGGGAACCTGGAAACCACCTCGCGATCATTACCGATTTTGATCGTCACAATTGATGATTAGGGTGGAAAATTGCCCCCGTTTCTTCAGCAACCGCATTGCACAGCCGCTTCAGTCTCTTAGACCCGCGCCAACGGAGCAACGAGCCCCGGAGTTTCCACACGCGTGCGGAAGATCGTGCCTTTACGTTCTGGGACCTCGGTGTTGTCCGCCGTGACAATATAGAGGTCCCGGCGATCTTTCCCACCGAAACACACACTCGTCACGGCTTTGGCGGGCACGTCAATCTTCCTGTCCAACTTCCCCTCCGGCGTGTAACGCGCGACGCACCGACCACCATACACCGCCACCCAGATACAGCCCGCTTCATCAACGCATAGGCCATCGGGAATCGTCCCGCCAGACATCTGGGCAATCGCTCGACGATTCGTCATCGTGCCATCCGGCAGGACATCGTGCACGATCAGGTGCGGACCAGCACTGTCCGCGTGGTAGATGATCTTCCCATCCGGCGAGAAGCCAATACCGTTAGTCAGCCCAACTTCTCCGTACATGATGACCGTATTGCCCGCGCTGTCGATGCGCCACAGCTCACCCGGTGTCCGCGCGCCTTCCTTGAAAGGATCGGACCGCAGCGAGCCAACTAACACACGCCCCGCGCTATCGGTAAAAATGTCGTTGAAGCCAGGAATGTCATCGCGTTGGAACAGGATACGCGTCTGGCCGTCTTTCACGTGACAGATATTCTTGCCGGAGACGACCACGCCACCGTCGGCATGCAGGGCAATACCCCCAACCCCGCGCCGACGCGGAACAGTAGTTGTCACCTCGCCTTTGGGCGAGCGACAGTAGACACCACCGTTCGGCACATCGCTGAAATATAAATTGTCCGCCGCATCAATACGCGGGCCTTCGAGTAAGCCATAGCCAAACGCCAATGTTTCGAGCATGGTTTTCCCCTCCCTTCTATGGTTCACAAACAAAAAGGGCGCAGCGTGCTGCGCCCCTTCCTCCGAGCTAAAAGCCAAGAGCCAAAAGCTAACAGCCGTTTCTTAATTGAGTCCGTACACCTTCGCCACACTGTCGCCAAGCAGATTCTTGCGCGCCTTTTCCGATAATGGCGACACCAGATTATTGAGGGCTTCAAGATAGTTTCCGGGATGATCGAAGTGCGGGAAATCGGTCGCCCAGAAAAATTTATCGTCGCCCACGTGCTCAATGATCCGCGCCAGCGCCTTCTCGTCCGGGTCGCCGGAAATCCAGCATTGCCGCTTGAAGTAGAAACTCGGCTTCTCCTTGAGCGGTACACTTTTCCCCAGCGCGGTCTCGAAGGTCGTGTCCATACGATCCAGCGCCGCGCCGATCCAGCCAGCTCCGGATTCGAGCAAGATCACCTTCACCTGAGGGAAGCGGTCGAAGAGCCCATACTGAAACAGCGCGAAGAACGCCTGTTGCGGCCCCTGCGCTCCCAATACGTTGTGATACCAGTCAGCCCACTTCATGTCTTTGAAGCGCTGATACACCCGCTTGCTCGGATGTTCGGCCATTGGGTGGATACCCACGGGCACGCCAAGCTCCTGCGCCTTGGCCCAGAACGGGTCGTGATCGGCATGGGCATGCGCTTTCATGGTCGCGGTAAACGGAGCCACGAACGCGCCCCGACACCCATCTTTCACCGCGCGTTCCAATTCCTTGGCGGCTTCTTGTCCATCGGCCAATGAGATATGCGCGACTGGAATGAGCCGATCCTTGTCATCGCGGCAGAAGTCGGCGATCCAGCGATTATAGGCTCTCGCGTAGGCGAGCGAGAGTTGTAAATCCTCCGTCTCGCATTCCCAAGTGAGGCCGATACTCGGATAGAGAATCGAGGCCCGAATCCCTTCGCGATCCAGTAACTCGACCCGCTCCTTGGCGAACATGGAGCCAAAGGGCGCGGCTTCGAGATAGTTCTGCTCGCGCATGACGGACAGCATTTCGTCCTGGCTGCGCCCCATCCCACCCAGCAGCGTGAACGTCTTGAGGTTAAAGAACTTCGACGGATGCCCTTCAATCTCCAGATACTCCGTGCCTTCGGTGCCGGGTCGCACGCGAATGGCGCGGTCACGAAATTGGGGATCAATGTATTTTTCCCAAATATCGGGTGGTTCGAGCACATGGCCGTCAGCGTCGATGATGTTGTTGTAATTCAGATGTGAAAATGTCGTCATCCGCGAATCCCCTTGTGTCAATGTTTTACGTCTTACACCCCGTACACTCGGGCCACGTTCTCCCCAAGAATTCCACGCCGGGCGCGGTCCGACATGGGAGCCACCAGCGTGTCTAATGCCTTGATGTAGTCCAGCGTGTGGTCATCGTGCGGGTAGTCAGTCGCCCAGAAAAATTTGTCAGGTCCCAGGAACTCCACAAGATAGGACAGCGCGCGTTCATCAGGGTCCGCGGAAATCCAACATTGCCGTTGGAAGTAGTAACTGGGCTTCTCCTTGAGCGGGATGGAACGACCAAGGGGCGTCGTCCACGCCGCATCCATGCGATCCAACATGTGCCCAATCCAGCCCGCGCCGGATTCAAGGATCACCACTTTCACTTTCGGGAAACGGTCAAACAGGCCGTATTGGAAAAGCGCGAGAAACGCCTGTTGCGGCCCTTGCCCGCCAAGCACATCGACCCACCATTCGCCCCATTTATACATCTCGCGAAACCGTTGATACACGCGACGATTAGGCGGCTCGGCGACGGGATGAATGGCGACGGGCACGTTGTGATCCTGCGCGACGGCCCAGAAGCGATCATACATTTTGTCGCCATGCGGTTTGTCCGTGATCGTATACGGCGCGAGGAAAACGCCCTTACAGCCCGCTATCACCGCGCGTTCGAGTTCCTCGGCATCCGCCTGTCCATCCGACAAGGACACATGCGCGATGGGCACCAGCCGCCCAGCGGAGTCCGCGCAGAAATCGACCACCCAGCGATTGTAGGCTCGGCAATAGGCCGCGGCCAACTCAAGGTCCGTCACTTCACTTTCCCATTCCAGGGAAATGGTGGGATAGATAAAGGCTTTTTGCAGTCCTTCATAGTCGAGGAGCTGGACCCTCTCCCTCGGGTCGCTCGCGCCGAACGGCATGCTGTCCTTATAAGGAATCCGCGTGAGGGCCTCGCGATCCTCGAACGAAAGCCCCATGCCGCGTCCGCGCGCGAGGAGATCGGCATTGAGATAGCGCGACGGTTTTCCTCCAACTTGCATCCGTTCACGCCCATCGGCATCACGTCCCATACGAATCGCGCGGTCGCGAAAGCGCGGGTCGATATACTTTTCCCACAAATTGTGAGGCTCGTTGATATGCCCATCGGCATCGATCACGCCCTCATGCGAGGTGCGGGTCGTTTGTGGCATTGTCCGTTGCAGCACGTAGTGTCCTCCTTCTTATAAGTAGCATTCGCGTATGGATTCTGGCCGCTTGAGTCTCATATAACGATTCCAGGCTGTCAAGTGAAGCGCGCCGGTGGTGCCCCTCGCCAGGTTCCTTGCCAAGCACTAGGGGACTGCACTATAAGGCGGAGAAATCCACTACACATTTTTTAGGAGGTGCCGTATGAGCGCAGAAGAGAACAAGAAGGTCGTATTGAGCTTCTTCGAGAATTTCACCGCTTTGGCTTATGGCAAATGGCGTATGGCGTATGGCTCGTTCGCTCTGCTCTTTCTATGGCGGAAGCGTTCTTGCCATAAGCCATAAGCCATAAGCTATGAGCCATAAGCCATACGCCCAATCAGGCATACACCATGGAATATCAAGACATCACAGTCGCGGTTCAAGACGGCATCGCCACGGTCACCCTCAACCGTCCACAAAAGCTCAACGCGTATACCGCCCTGATGGGCAACGAGATCACCCATGCTTACGAATCGCTCGGCAAACGCGATGACGTGCGGGTCATCATTATGACCGGCGCGGGTCGGGGATTTTGCTCCGGCGCGGATGTCGGCGCGGTCTTTCAGAAAGACATCAATCAGAGAGGCGCGAGCGAAACGCGGCGCGCTCCCGAAGTCGTGCACTCACGCAGCGGGCTGCATTACGCCTTATACAACTGCGCAAAGCCAACCATTGCCGCCATTAACGGCCCAGCGGTCGGCATCGGCCTCACTCTCACCCTGTTACAAGATATTCGCATTATGGCCGAAGAAGCGTCGCTGGGAGCGATTTTCGCGCGCATGGGGTTGATGCCAGAGTTAGGCTCAACGTTCATGCTGCCGCGTCTTGTCGGTCTGGCCAAGGCATTGGAACTCACCTACACCGCGAAAATCCTCAAAGGCAAGGAAGCGCTCGACATCGGCTTGGTCAATCAAGTGGTTCCGGGCGAAGCCTTAATGACCACCGTGCATGAGATGGCCGTGCAAATCTCATCGTTGCCACCGTTGGCCCTCGCCGTATCCAAGCGTGCCCTCCACCAAGGCGCGGAGAATGATTTTGACGCCGCCGTGCAAACCGAGACGTTTGGGCTGGAGTACCTGTACAAGACGCAGGACCACAAAGAGGCGGTGGCCGCGTTTCTAGAGAAGCGCCCGGCGAAGTTTCAGGGAAGGTAGAAAGAGGAAACGCGAGATTCGGCAGTTGCTCGACTACGAGGAAATCAGCACGAAGACCCTCAAAATCCCATGATCTTATTCACAAGAAGAGAGGTACTCCGATGACTCTTGAGGAAGCGATCGAGACAAAGCTGCGGCGGATACCAGAAGAAAAGCGGGCAAAAGTGCTCCTCCTCCTTGATGAGTGGATTGAGCAACACCACCCGGAGGATATCAAAGAAACACGGCGAGCAGTGACAATCGTCCAGGACACCTGGGCCACCCTCACGCTGGACCAGGAAATACTCCGCTGGGTCGCGGAAGATAAAGAGCTGGAATATGATCTTGGCTGACTTGCGGGACGGCGACCCCGTGTTCATTGATGCCAATATCTTCATTTACCATTTCGGTGGCCGCTCACCGGAATGTAAAGCCTTCTTGGAACGTTGTGCACGTCGCGAGCTGCTGGGATACACCGCCACGCCGGTCCTTGCAGAAGTCCTCCACCGCCTCATGGTTGCTGAAGCAATAATGAAGGGACTCGTCACGGCCAAAACAGCCGTGAGAAAACTTGGGGAAACACCCACCTTGGTTAAGCAGCTCACTCAGTATCAGGAAGATGTCAGCAAAATTCCCCAGATGAACATTGTTACGCTCCCGCTCACAATCGAAATCGTGCAGAGCAGCGCCGAAGTCCGCGGCAGCGAAGGACTGATGACGAACGATTCCTTGATTGTCGCTTGCATGCGCACCTCAGGACTGCGCAAGTTAGCAACCGCCAATGGCGATTTTGACCAGGTAAGTGGGGTTGACGTGTACAAACCGACAGACCTCAAAGGAAACTGACAGCCGACGATGCGTGCGCCCTCATGGCCCCGCTTGCGGTTTCCACCATTACAACCCCAACACATCCTTCATCGCATACAACCCCGGCTCTTGACTGGGGAGCCACAACGCCGCGCGCACCGCGCCACGCGCGAGACATTCTCGACTTTGCGCACGATGCGTGAATTCGAGTCGCTCGGCGAACCCGGCGAAGACGACAGTATGGTCGCCGATCACATCGCCCCCACGCAGCGCGACGATACCGATCTCGTCATCCGTGCGCTGCCCGGTAATCCCTTGGCGAGCGAGCTTGGCGGTCTTGTCAAAATCCTTGCCTTGCGCGGCGGCGATAGCGCGCCCTAACGCGAGCGCGGTGCCGCTGGGAGCATCAACCTTGAAACGGTGATGAATCTCCACGATTTCTGGATCGAACCCATCCTTGAGAATGCGGGCAACATCCGCCACGACTTTCTGCAATACCGTCACGCCGACACTCATGTTCGCGGCGATCACCGAGCGCGTTCGTGGCGCGAGTTGATCCGCCTCGGCACGTTGCGTGGTGGACCACCCGGTTGTCCCAATCACGATCGCCGCGCCAACAGCGACCGCCGTGCGCAGATGCGCGAGCGCCGCATCCGGTACCGTAAAATCAAGAGTCACCGTATCGGGCGCGGCAACCGCGGCGTAGTCGCTTGTTACGTGTACGCCAATCGGACCCAGACCAGCGACCTCACCGGCATCCTTGCCAAGCGCCCAATGTCCAGCGGCTTCAATGGCACCGACTAACCGTGCATCCTGATGTTCTTGCACCAGACTCACCAACACTTTTCCCATGCGACCAGCGGCTCCACAAACAATGACATTGATCGACATACTTGCTCTCCTCACAAAAAAAAGAGGGGCACGGCGTGCCGTGCCCCTTACCCTATCCTTGTTTCCGCACGAACAACCCGCGCTTAGCCAATCATCTGATACTGCTTCAGGACTTCCTGAAGCTTGGCGAAATTGCCTTCCTCCATCCGCACCATCGGTAACCGGAGCTCCAACTCGCATTTGCCCATCAGCGCCAACGCGGTTTTCACCGGAATCGGATTCGTTTCGATAAACAACGCGCGAATGAGCGGGATTAACTGGAGTTGCAACCGCGCCGCTGTCTCCCATTGTTTGGCCAACCCGGCATTAGCCAGCTCCGCCGTCTCGCGTGGCGCGACATTCGCGACGGTACTAATCACGCCTTTGCCACCGAGTGACATCATCGAAAAAATCAGCGAGTCCTCACCAGAGAGCACCGCGAGCTTCTCGCCGCACGCGAGGCGGATATTGATCACTTGATCGATTGAGCCCGTGGCTTCCTTGACGCCGACGATATTGTCGATGTCGGCCATGCGCGCCATCGTGAACGGCTCGATGTTCGAGCCCGTGCGTCCGGGGATATTGTAGAAAATAATCGGAAACCCAGGCACCGCCTGCGCGACGGCTTTGTAATGTTGATAGATGCCTTCTTGGGTCGGGCGATTGTAGTACGGCGAAATCATCAACGCGCCATCGGCACCAACCTCTTGCGCCTCGCGCGTCAGGCGAATCGCCTCGGCGGTGGAGTTCGACCCGGTCCCAGCCACGACGGGGATGCGTTTCTTCACGGTGTTGACGACGAACTTGACGACGGAGGTATGCTCCTCATGCGAGAGCGTGGCCGACTCACCAGTCGTGCCGCAGGGCACGATGCCGTGCGTCCCACTCTTGATATGCCATTCGATCAAGTCTCCCATCCGTTGTTCATCAACCTTGCCGTTCTTGAACGGGGTGACGAGGGCGACAAATGATCCGGCGAATGCGGTAGGCGCGGTTCCCATAATGACCTCCGGGGGGCAGTAGTCAGTAGTCAGTAGTCAGTAGCCGGTAGTCAGTAGGGAAAACGATTCTATTATCCTGACTACTGACTACTGGCTACTGACTACTTTTTTTTAGATTTCTATCGTTCCAGCAAACACTTCTTCGGCGGGGCCGGTCATATACACGTGATTGTCTTCCGCCCGCCATTCGATTTCCAGGTCGCCACCACGCAAATGAATCGTGACCCGGCGACTCGCCTTGTTGGTGAGCACCGCGGCAACTGCGGCGGCGCAGGCCCCAGTCCCACATGCCCAGGTTTCACCAGAGCCGCGTTCCCACACGCGCATGTTGAGTTCGGTCGGGCTCACCACCTGAATGAACTCCGTGTTCACACGCTGAGGAAAGAGCGCGTGATGCTCGAACTTGGGGCCGATCTTTTCTAGCTCAAGCGGCTCAACCGTCTCAACAAAGGTCACGCAGTGCGGGTTCCCCATCGACACACAGGTCACCCGGTACGATTGACCCGCGACTTCCAACGACTGGTCGATCATCTGCCCGGTCACCGCCACTGGAATCCGAGGCCCATCAAGAATCGGTTCTCCCATGTCAACCGTGACCCGCGAGACTTTGCCGCCGTGCACTTCAAGGAAAAGTGTTTTCACTCCGGAATCGGTATCAACTCTCAGCGGATTATTGCGTGCGAGGCCGTGGTCATAGAGATATTTACCGACACAGCGAATGCCGTTCCCGCACATCGCGCCGCGGCTGCCATCGGCGTTATACATCTCCATGCGCGCATCGGCCTTGTCGGACGGACAAATCAGAATCAGTCCATCGCCACCAATCCCAGTGCGGCGGTCACTGACCTTTTGCGCCACGGTCGGCGGATCGGGCACCGTCGTCGCGAAGGCGTTGACATACACATAGTCGTTACTAATCCCGTGCATTTTCGTGAATGAAAGATTCATGGGGAAATCCAGTTATGAGTTATGAGTTATGAGTTATGAGTTATGAGTTATGAGTTATGAGTGGAAGACGAAAAGGAGATGGCGAATTATTCTCTCTCTATTCTTGATTTTCAACTCTTAACTCATAACTCTTCACTCTTCACTTTTTACCCCTTTCCATATCAGCTCGGCGGTATTCGAGAGGTCGCTTTCATAGCCATCAGCCGTCAAGGATTGGATGCGATAGCGATACAGAGTCCCAGCAGTGAGCTGCGTATCCGTGTAGGTGAATTTTTTCGCTTTGCGAAAGCGGTCGCGGTCCTCGACGGGGATTGTCGCCACTTTAGTGAAGGAAGAAATTTTCGCCTGCGCATCTTGCGTCGCGCGCATCACAACGAAGCCACTCAAGTCATCCATCTCACTGCCATCCACATACCGTTGTGTCCGTCCCCAGCGCAGCACCACACCACCTTTTTCAATCTCAAGCGTCAGGTCCCCAGTTGGCTCCGGCAGCACTAACTCAGGTGGACGTACCGGCGTCTTCTTCCCACATGCGGGCAACACGAGCGCGGACACCAACACACAAACGGCGGCTAACATCCACCATCGCAAGTCGGCTTCGGTGGACCGAAGACAGGAGACCGAGGCCAGAGCGCGACCTTGGACTTTAGACCTTGGACTTTGGACTTTGGACCTTGGACCTTGGACCCCGTCTCCCGAAACTCGAAACTCGAAACTCATAGCCCGATTGACCGTAACCGGCGCTGGATATTCACCCGCGCCGTCCCTCCATACGAACGTCGTCGATCCACCGCCGACTCAAGCGTCAAACGCGGCAGCAGATCGCGGTCAAACACGGACGAGAATTGTCGCCATTCCTCGACCGACAGTTGTTCCAATCGTTTCTGATGCGCCACGCACCAGCGGACCACCGCCCCAACCACTTCATGCGCCTTGCGGAAAGGCATCCCTTTTTCCGTGAGATAGTCCGCCACATCCGTCGCCAAGGTAAACCCACCAAGCGCGGCCTCGCTAAGACGATCCTCACGAAAGATAATATGTGGCAACATCGCTTCAAGAATGGAAAGCACACCCTTTACCGTATCGACCGTATCGAACAGCGGCTCTTTGTCCTCTTGTAGATCGCGATTGTACGACAGCGGCAGTCCTTTGAGGATCGTCAGCAGCGCCATAAGATGGCCATACACCCGCCCCGTTTTTCCCCGTACCAATTCAGGAATATCGGGATTCTTCTTTTGCGGCATCATCGAACTCCCTGTCGCGAACGCATCCGGGAGTTCAATAAACCCAAACTCGCTACTCGACCACAGCACCAACTCTTCCGCCAAGCGGCTGAGGTGCATGCTCAATATCGCGCTCGCGGAAAGAAACTCAATCAGAAAATCACGGTCCGCGACCGTATCCAGACTGTTCTCACTGACACTGGGGAAGTTCAACAACTTGGCGACATGATGGCGATCAATCGGCAGCGTCGTGCCCGCCAGCGCGCCCGCGCCCAGCGGCAGCACATTCACCCGTGCGTGACACTGCTGCATCCGTTCTCGATCACGACTCAGCATTTCGTAATAAGCAAGAAAATGGTGCGCCAACAGCACCGGCTGCGCGCGTTGGAGATGGGTGTAGCCAGGCATCACGACATCACCATGCCGTTTCGCCAACCGCGCGAACTGTTTCTGCAACGCCGCGATCAGTTGGACAATGTTCGTGATCTCCTCACGCAGATAAAGCCGGACATCCAACAACACCTGGTCATTACGACTGCGCGCGGTGTGGAGTTTGCCACCGAGCGGACCGATTTTCTCGGTCAGCCGCCGCTCGACGGCCATGTGGATGTCTTCATCCGACGGCAGAAAGGCGAAGCGTTGCTGCTCCAACTCGCGCCGCACCCCTTCCAATCCCTTGACGATCTTTTCCCCTTCCGCTCGTGTCAGGATTTTCTGTTTCACCAACATGCGACAATGGGCGATGCTGCCCTGAATATCATAAAGCGCGAGCCGCTTGTCGAACGCCAATGACGAGGTGAACGCCTCCATGAGCGGGTTCGCGGCCTCGGCGAACCGCCCAGCCCAGGCTTTTTTCTCGCGCGTTGGTTTCATAAAAAAAAGAAGACGGGCGAAGGAGGATGGGGGGAAACGGGGAAGAGGGGAAACGGGAAAAACCATCCTCAGTGAAGAAGGCTGGCTTTTTCTTTTCCTCCATTTCCCCTCTTTCCCTTTTCCCCTTTTACCCCTGTTCCCTTGTCTTCGTTTTAGCCTTTCTGCGCCATCGCCCGGATGCGTAGGCGCAGAGCATTGAGGCGGATGAACCCTTCGGCATCGGCTTGGCGGTAATCGCCGCCAGCCTCGAAGGTCGCGACTTGCGGGTTGTAGAGCGTCTTGTCGGACTTGCGTCCGGCGATACTGACGTTGCCTTTGTAGAGCTTCAGACGCACCGTGCCAGTGACATTCTTCTGCGCTTCATCAATCGCCACTTGCAGCATCTCTCGTTCCGGCGCGAACCAGTAGCCGTAGTACACCATCTCGGCATAGCGCGAAATAAAAGAATCACGCAGGTGCATCACTTCGCGATCCAGCGTAATCGACTCAATCGCGCGATGAGCAGCATGAAGAATCGTCCCGCCCGGTGTTTCATACACGCCCCGTGACTTCATGCCGACATAGCGGTTCTCCACCAGATCAAGCCGGCCAATGCCATGTTTGCCGCCCAAGGTATTGAGCTTCGCTAGTAACGTCGCCGGGGTCAGACGCTCGCCATTCACGCTCACGGGATTGCCAGTCGCGAAGTCGATCTCGACATATTCAGGGGTGTTCGGTGCTTGCTCAGGAGAGACCGACAGCACGAACATATCTTCGTATGGTTCCAACCACGGGTCTTCGAGAATGCCACCTTCATAACTGATGTGAAGAAGATTGCGGTCGGTGCTGTAGGGCTTTTCCTTGGAGACCGGAATCGGAATGTTGCGCGCTTCCGAATAGGCGATGAGATCGGTCCGGGACTTCATGTCCCAAATCCGCCACGGGGCGATCACCTGAATGTTGGGCTGGAGCGCGTAGTAGGTTAGCTCGAAGCGGACTTGATCGTTGCCTTTGCCGGTCGCGCCGTGGGACACCGCGTCGGCGTTTTCTTGGCGCGCGATTTCGATTTGCCGCTTGGCGATCAGCGGGCGGGCAATCGACGTGCCCAGCAGATACCCACCTTCGTAGAAAGCATTGGCGCGCAGCATCGGAAAGACAAAGTCGCGCACGAACTCTTCCCGCAGGTCGTCGATAAAGATTTTGCTGGCGCCAACGCTTTTGGCTTTCTCCTCGACCGGTGCGAGTTCCTCGCCTTGCCCAAGGTCAGCACAGAATGCGATCACCTCGCATTGATAGGTATCCAGCAACCACCGCAGGATCACTGAGGTATCCAACCCGCCGCTATAAGCCAGCACGACTTTCTTCACATCTGCCACGTCATACTCCACAGAAAAAAAGTGGGGGCACCGTACCATGCGGGGACAGGCATGACAACGTCGATTGAAGCTGTCGAGAGTTGTTGGTGCGCCCAGCGCACCCTCGTGTGCCCAGCATGGGCCAAAACTTGTGACCTGAAAGGAGGTCACCGGAGAGAGTGACGACAACCGTAGCGAAGCGCAAGGGGGACGCCGCGAGGCCAGCCTGAAAGAAGCGTGGAGCAAAGGCACGAGCGCAGGAACACGAACAGACA
>CAMBFS010000097.1 GCA_945865755.1 Klebsiella pneumoniae | reverse complement strand
GGGCGGCCAGGGCCGCGTAACCAATGTTGGAGGTATCGCATGATGCGCATGTTCCGCTCTCCTTCCTACGCAGATCGCCCCAGCATGAAACGCTCACCCCTACTTGGCAACCCCTCGGAAAAAGGGCCTGAATAAATTAGTAGCCACTATTTAACAAGCCATCTCGGATGAACCATGGCAAGTACATGAGACATTGAAGTAGAGCAGCAACGAGGAGCATTACACCGATCCTCTCCGGCCAAGGTCCTAATAGGTCAAGGGCCGTCGGAGTGTCAGGTTTCGAGGCTCCTAGGTAGCCGTAGTTCCAGTCAAATAAGATGTTGAATGGCGTAATCATAACCACGTACAAAGTATCTACGAAGAGTACACGCACGAAATCTTTTTGAGTTGGGCGATAGCCTCGTAAGGTTAGGTCGAAGATTGACGAGGAGATTATTCCAGCATGAAGGAGCCAGTACAACCAGAAGCGCAACGTATTGGGATCTTGGTTTCCCGTTGGAGTAATGATTGCCTGAGCTGCAAACGGGATCGCACAAAAATACAGAAGGGCACGAGCATTTTTGTTTGAGGTAATAAGTGCAATTGATGATATGGGCCCCAGAAGGTCACAAACGTGGAGTGGTAGACTGGTCCTCCACTCGAAGTTGCTTGGATGGAAGTAGTAGGCGTTATAGATTATCCATATTACTGACATGGAGAAGCCAAACACCTTACTAGTCCTTGGTATGGATTCGGGGTGTGTAGATTGATGGCCGATGATCCGCATCAATACGATAATACCGATTGTCAGCAGGACCATGCTCAGATGCAGCGCTAGCGATATCGGGAGGTTCGATTGCATAGGGTACAGCGATCAAAAAGAGTTTCGGCTCAGCGGGCGATTTATAATGAACCATACAGCGAAGGCAAACGTCCTATTCTGTCTTTGTCCAATACGGCTCGTTATTCAACGCCGGCTTGTCTTCCGCGAGTTGGAACAACACGCCACACGCGGTTTTGGGGGACAAGAACGTTTCCACGACGCGCGCATCTTCCTCACGCTTGTCCACCACGCGAATCCCTTGCCCTTCCATGAACGCGATCTTCTCCGGCAAGTCAGGCGTTTGTAACGTAATGTGATGCACCCCCTCGCCACGCTTTTCCAGGAAGGTGGCGACAAAGTTCTTGGGGTCCGTGGCTTCGAGTAGCTCGATCGTAAAGTCATACAGATCAAGCACGGCGAACCGAAACCCGCCTCCGCGTGCTTCGGTGACGTAGCGAAATTTGGCGCCCAGGATGCCCTCGAAGAATTTTCGGGCTTGGTCAATGCTGTGCACGGCCACGGCGACATGGTCGAGGCGACCAATGGGTTCAGTTGGCATGCGCGTTCCTCCTCGGCAGGGTTGTGCCTCTTTTCGGAAATCGGAGCAAGAGCGCCACCACGCCGCCTTGTCGAACGTGGCGAGGCGTTTCATAATGGCGGCGGAGGAAATGCGCTATGACAGATGGAAACGTGATGACCGCTGGAGCTGGCCCTAGTCGATGGCAGGCGTGGGTTGAAGCCTCACGCCCCTTTTCGTTCACCGCGTCGGTCACACCGGTCCTTATTGGCACGGTGTTGGCAATTATTGACGGCCCGTTCTTCTTTGGCCGCTTCTTGTTGGCACTGATTGGGTCGCTGTTCATTCAGATTGGCACCAACATGATTAACGACTACTACGACTATGTGAACGGCGTCGATACGCCAGAGACACTGGGACCGAGCCAAGTCATTCAGCGCGGGCTGCTGACAGCGAACGAAATGTATTGGGGTGGTATCGTCACGTTTGGCATCGGCAGTGTTTGTGGGCTGATTCTGGTCGCGCTGTGTGGGTGGCCGGTGCTCGCCCTGGGGCTGGTCAGCGTTTTGGCTGGCTATTTCTACACCGCCAAACCGCTCTCGCTGGCCTACATCGCGCTCGGTGAAGCCACGGTCTTTATCTTCATGGGGCCGGTCATCGTGATCGGGGCCTATTTCGTCCAACGAGAAATGTTCACGCTCGCGTCCTTCCTGATTTCATTACCGGTGGGCTGTTTAGTGGCGGCCATTCTCCATGCCAATAACATCCGGGATCTTCAGTCCGACAAGGAGCGGGGCAAACAGACGCTGGCGACGGTGATTGGTCGCAACGCCGCCTGCTGGGAACTCGCGGGACTGGTGTACGGCGCCTTTGTGTTGACGGTGCTTCTCGTGCTGTTGGGCTATGCGCCGTGGCTCATCTTGTTGACGTTCGCGACCCTGCGCCACGCCATTCCCGCCGTCCGCATTCCATTTCGTTCCGACAAAGTCGAGGATGTGAACGCGGCACTGTTTTATACCGTCAAGCTCCACCTGGAGTATGGTGTATGGCTGATTGTCGGATTGCTGCTCAGTCGGCTCTTCAGTTAGCCGGCCCCTTGATTGACAGAGCGAGGACACGGTCTTACCTACAAAAAGAACAGGAGGAAAAACATAATGATACGTACCACACTGTTACTGGGTGCCCTCACCGGGCTGATGATGGCCATCGGCAACTATTTCGGTGGCTCGAACGGGATGATGATCGCGTTGATCTTCGCGTCGGTCAGCAATCTCATTGGCTATTGGTTTTCCGACAAGATTGTCTTGCGAATGTACAGCGCTCGCGAGGTGACCGAATCGGAAGCGCCACGGTTATACCAAATTGTCCATAACCTCACGCTGGGCGCGCGGATGCCGATGCCGAAGGTCTACATTATCCCTGGCGACAGTCCGAACGCCTTCGCGACTGGCCGCAATCCTCAGCATGCGGCGGTCGCGGTGACCGAAGGGCTCATGCGCATGATGGACGAGCGCGAGATCACGGGCGTCTTGGCGCACGAACTGGCGCACGTGCAAAATCGCGACATCTTGATTAGTTCGATCGCGGCGACGCTAGCGGGCGCGATTATGATGTTGGCCGACATGATCAAATGGGGCGCGATTTTTGGTGGGTTCCGCCGCGATAGCGACGAAGAAGGCGGTGGCGGTGGGATTCTCGAAATGATTCTCCTGCCAATCGTGGCCTCCTTCGCGGCGATGCTCATTCAGATGGCGATCTCGCGAGCGCGCGAGTTTTCCGCGGATGCCACGGGCGCGCGGATGTGTGGGGACCCGCTGGCATTAGCCTCGGCGTTACGCAAGCTCGGCATTGCCTCGCAGCGCTTACCGATGGATGCCTCACCGCAGACCGCGCACATGTTTATCGTCAACCCGCTGTCGATGGGGTTCATCACCAAGATGTTCAGCACGCATCCGCCGCTGGAAGAGCGGATTGAGCGGCTGGAAGCGATGGCGGGGCGGCGGGCGTAACCCATCGGTAGGCGTACTGCGATCCCCCTCACCCTGACCCTCTCCCAGCCGGGAGAGGGAACCTGGAAGCACCCGTTTTGCTCTTATTCAGCTTGGTTATTGCACGTGAGCCAGGGGCGTAGTATCGACGCCCCTTTTTTTCGACTCACTTAATCGCGAGGGCATTCAGCGGACTGCCCACCGCATGCGGAATGTTCAACGGCGGCGCCACCCACAGAAACTCATACGCGCCATCGGCGGCACAATCCTTCGCCAGTTCATCAAACGTAAAAATCTCACCAAGCGACAACCCAATGTCGCGAATCGCGATTTGATGGAAAGGGATGAACTCCCCATCAATCTCCGACGGCAGCCGCTCCACCGCGATGTTATCCACCGCGATACACGAAATCTCCTTCTTATGGATCCAGTCGAGCGTGTTCACGGACATGCCAGGCTGTGCGTGAAAGTAGGCTTCCTTTTCCCCGTGCGTCTTGAGTGAATACCAGTACGGCACCCAGCCCGTGCGCAGACACAGCGCGTCGCCACTCTTCACTTCGATCTTCTGGGCTTTGCAGCAGTTATCAAGGTCATCCGGGGTAATCGGATAATCCTTGGGCAGGTGGCCATCCTTGTCGTAGCCCTTGTAGCGCACCATATCGAGCAGCACCCCACGAGTGACAAACGACTGATACAGTTGGCCAATGTCGTTCCGCGCGGCTCCGCCGTGCGCGGTCACCGCGCTGGTCGGCGTGTCGTTATAGAACTTATCCCCGTACCCCACATGCGCGAGGCTATCCCACTGGGTTGACCCTTGCAGGTACATCGTCACGTAATCGTCATTGACAATCGCCGATCCCGGCATGCCGAGCTCGGTGATCGGGACATTCAACACCGACATGAACCGTTGCATCGCGGTGCGCGTCGGAAAGACCGGCCCCGCCTGGTCGAGCGGGATACTGCAACAGAAGACACTGCCTTTCTTGACCAATTTCGCCGCGGCAATAATCACCGCTGGCGTAATGAAATTGGCCGTCCCTTTCTGATCGTCCTTGCCCCAGCGGCCCCAATTGGTGACTTTCGACATCCCTTCACGTCCTGGCATAACTCTTCCTCCTCACTGTAAAAATATGAAATGCTGGCCGTCGTTATAGTGGGAGCACTCACGCATTGGCAAGCGCCAATTGACGTGTGCCTTGACGTTGCCGACGCCCTCTCATACAAGCGCCCCAGGTTATTCGTCAGGAGGGAATGTCTATGTCTGGACCGCTGGCCGGAGTGAAAGTTGTCGAAATCGCCCAAGAAATCCAAGGACCCTACGCCGGGTTGTTTCTCGCCGATATGGGCGCGGATGTCATCAAAATCGAGATGCGTGACATTGGCGACTTGAGTCGTTTCATGCTCGTCAAACTCATCGCCGGCGCGCAGGCGAAAAACGCGGACTTTAGCCATTACTTCTTGGCGATGAATCGTGGCAAGCGCAGCCTTACGCTCGACCTCAAAAAGCCGGAAGCCAAGGAAGTGCTCCATCGCCTGTTGGAGACCGCCGATGTGCTGCTCAGCAATTATCGGCCTGGCGTGCTGGATCGTTTGGGGTTTGGGTATGACGAGTTGTCCGCGCGCAATCCCCGGCTGATTTATGCGATGGGATCGTCCTGGGGACCGAAAGGGCCGTGGATGACCCGTCCGAGTCGCGACACGTTGGCGCAGGCGGCGGGTGGCATCATGGCCAAGAACGGCATGCCGGATGACCGTCCGCTCCCATGTGGCGCGCTGGTCGCCGATCATTCTGGTGCACTGACGCTGATGGCGGGCATTCTCGCCGCGCTCTATGCGCGAGAGAAAACCGGCAAGGGGCAGAAGGTCGATGCCTGTATTTACGGAACGGTGATCGCCCTGCAACCAATGGAGATCAACTTCACGTCGGTGAGTGGCGTGGAGACGCGCCGGGCCGGACGTGGCCATCAGTTCTTGCAAGGGGTGTGGGGATCGTTTCGCACCAAGGATGGCTGGATTTGCCTGGCGGGCGTCGATGACAAACGCTGGCCGAACTTCTGCCGGGCGATGGGCATTGAGCATGTCCTGTCCGACCCGGAATACAGCGATAATGTCATCCGCAACTTCCGTGGCGCGAAGATCGAACAATTGCTGGATGAGGTGTTTCCCCGGAAAACGACGGACGAGTGGATGCAGGTGCTCACCAATGTGGACATTCTCGCGACACCGGTGCAGGAGTATCAAGACATTCTCAACAACGAGCAGGCGCTGGTGAACGGCTATGTGAGTGAGATGGACCATCCGCAAATTGGCAAGGTGCGCGTGGTCGGTACGCCAATTACGTTGAGTGACACGCCGCTCACCACGACGAATCCGCCACCGGAGTTGGGGCAGCATAGCGAGGAGATTCTGCTGGAAGCGGGCTTTTCGTGGGAAGAGATCGCCGAGTTGCGGGACAAGGAAGCGGTCTAGCCGTTCGGAGTCTGGGAGTCTGGGGGGCGTCTAAAACCCCTCCGTTCCTACCCGGACTACGTTTGGATCAATTTCTCCGCACCACTCAATGGCAACGTCCTTAGCGGGTGCTTTGACCATCAGGTCCGTAATTTCCTCGTATTCCTTCGAGTGGGCAAGAACATTGCCCTCAAGAATCGCGGTCTCATCAGCGGCGTCGGTTTTCGTAACCTCAATGAGCACGAACTCATTTCTGAACTGTTGCTGGATTTCCTCAAGACGCATTGGGTTTCCCTCCGTGAGCAAAACTATACAGAGCGAAGAGTTGATCCGCTAGACAATATGTGGGGACCATTGCACTCAGCCACACGTACTCAACAGTCCCTGCGGCTCGACCACAACCCTCAGCAGTTCCGTTAAGCTATTGATCCGTACATAGTCCGGCATTCTTTCAGTCGTCGCCTTCCGGTCCACCAACACCGGCAGCATGCCCACGCCTCGTGCGCCGACAATGTCGGCATGCAGGCTATCGCCGACATGAACGGTGTCTTCGGGGCGAAACCCATGACGAGCTAGCGCTTGGGTAAAAATCGCCCCTTCGGGTTTCGCCGCGCCCGCATGCGTGGAGATCACGATAGGATCGAAAAAGCGCGTGAGACCAAACCCATCCAGCAATCCCAGCAGCCGCGAGTCGAAATTCGAGATCACGCCAAGCGGAATCCCACGTTCGGCTAACGCGGTCAGTGTCGTCAGCGTTTCTGGATAGAGCTTCCACGCTTCGATCCGTGCGAAATAGGAAAATAACGTCTCGAAGTATTCATCGAACCGCGGAAACGAACCGAGCGGTGCGAACACGTCGCGCACAATGTCGCGCCACCATTGTTTCTCGAGAATAACAATCTGTTCAGGCGAGGCTCCAGGAAACGCCATCGGTGGCGCATCGGCGAAACAGCGGCGGAAGCCTGCTTCCAAATCGCTGATCGCAACGTCCTTCTCGTATTCACGAGCTAGGCGTGCGTAGATTTCACCGACGGAGCCGTTGACGGTAAACAGCGTTCCGGCCGCGTCGAAGAAAATAGCTTTCGTGAGATTTGGTGCTCGCATTCTGATCCCCTCACCTTTTTTCTACTGCCTACTGACTACTGACTACTGACTACTTCTTTCCTCATCCATCACCGCCAACAACGCCTCCAAATCCGCGCGGTTCGTGTAGTAATGAATGGAAATCCGTAGCCCGCCGACACCGGAACAGTAGCGGACCGTCGGATAGATGCGCTGTTTTTCCAAGGCTTGGGTCAGGCGATGCACGCGCTCGGCATCAGGAAATGGTTCACACGTAATAATCCCCGACCGCAACTGATGCTCCGCCGGGGTCCAGACTTTAATCTTGCGCCGTTGTAACTCTTCAATCAGAAAGTCGCCGAGCGCGAGAATATGGTCAGTGGTCGCGCGGGAATCAAGCGCATTCACATACGCGAGGGATTCCGCGAGTCCCGCCGCCCCGATGGTCTTCGGCATGCCATGCGTCTCAAAGCGGCGCGCATCGGGCGCGAGTGGCAGCGCGAGAAACGGCGTGAGACCGGGATCACCAAGGTACCGAACCCACCCACCCGACGGTTCCGCGAATGCAAAGAGGCCGTGCGCGAGACCGGGGCGCACTTGGCTTTGCGCTCCTTGCCGCACATAGAGAAGGCCCACACCAAACGGTGCGTTCAGCCACTTCTGCGCGCCAGCGGCGAGGAAATCGACACGCAGGGTCGAGAGATCAAGCGGAATCGCACCGAGCTGCTGAATGGCATCGACCACGAGAAAACAGTTGTGCTCTTCAGCGAGCTGCGAGAACGCCGCCAAGTCCATGCGTAACCCGTTAATCCATTGCACCGAACTCACCAGCAACAGCCGGGTCCGTTTGTCGATCAGTTTCGCGTAGTCATCCACCGTGACGATGCCATTGCGGTGATGCGCTACACGAATATCGAGGTTGTGATGTTGTTGAACATGATTAGCGCTCACCGCGACTTGCGGGTATTCGAGATCGCACAGGATCATGTTGTCACCCGCCGCGAAGGGGATGGCGGCCAGGGCGATATTCAGGCCCATGGTCGTGTCATCAATAAAGGCGATCTCCGCTGGAGTGGCATGCAGGAGTCGGGCGGCCTCCTCTTTCGCCGTGGTCGTGGCTCCACCAATTGCTTGGTAGTAGCTCTTGTACCCCATGTCCGCCGGACCTTGGCCGAGTAGGGTGATTGCGCGCTGCACGGCAGCCAGAGCGGACCGGGGCGGCAGTCCCACGCTAGCAGTGTTGAGATAAACCTGTTGTGAGATGCCGGGAAAGTCCGCGCGGATCGTGTTGATGTCAAACATATCGTTCCTCTCGTGACCACCACATCTTGCCACGCTCGTTAATGATAGAGCACCTTTTCTTCCGACGAGCGGATTTCGGTAATCAATTGAGTAATCGCCGCGCGCACGCGGGTCTGATTCTCGCGAAGCTGGCGTTCTAACTCGTGGAGTCGCGCGGGGTCATCGCGTTTCCGGCTGCGAAAATAGTCCAGTTGGAGTTCCAGTCGGTCAGCGAGCAGTCGGTCCGTCATTGCCAGCGCGGGCAGGCGGGCTCGGCCATTGCCGAGATCATCGGCTATGGTCAACAGTCGACTCAAGAGCCCGGTGTGGTAATTGGCGATGTCCGAGAGCAATTCCGAATTACGGCGCACGGGGTTGAGAAAAAACGCGCGTGCGAAGGTCCGCATCGCGCCGACGAGATCGCCTTTTTCCAGCAAGGTATCTCCCCGTGCGCAACGGCTGGTGTGGCGATGAAACAACGCGCGCTCAAACATCCCGCCAAAAGCGCTCATAAAAGCGGAGAACAGTAGCACGAGCAGGTAGCCCGTCGCTCCCACGGCCGCCACGCAGAGCAGAACACTGACGACAAGAAGGAGCAGAGTGGTTGGCGTTCCAGCGGAAAACATTGGCATATCCAGGCCCGCAGGAAAGCATACTTGTCGCGACGGAACAAGCCTTGAATAGCACTTGGCCCGCTCCCTCCGGTTGCTCTATGGCACGTGGCGGATGGCCCGCTCCTGCCATAAGCGATAAGCCAAATCGCCTTTACCGAGAGAGGACAGGCGATTATACTGCTCCTCACCGCATGATTCCCCTACGCGACACCATACCGTCCAATTCGTTTCCCTTCGTCACTCTTGCCTTGATTGTCGTCAACACGCTCGTCTACTTTCACGAGCAGAGTTTAGGCGCCGCCGCTGAACGGCTTGTCTTGCTCTATGGGTTCGTGCCGGCGCGCTATCTGCATGTGTCCCATGCTGAACCGTGGGATATCGCGGGACGCTTCGGGCCGATGTTGAGTTCCATGTTCCTGCACGGCGGTCTGTTGCATCTTCTGGGCAATATGTGGACGTTGTGGATTTTTGGCGACAATGTGGAAGATCGCTTGGGCAAGGGGCCGTTCCTCCTCTACTACATCGTCTGTGGGCTCGCCGCGGTGTATCTACACTATCTGACTGGCCCCACCTCCGGCGTCCCCGTGATTGGGGCCAGTGGGGCGATCGCGGGCATCATGGGTGGATACTTTGTCTTGTTCCCGCGCGCGCGCGTGCTGACGCTGATTCCCATCTTTATTTTTATCCAGTTTGTGACCATTCCCGCCGTCGTGTTCTTGCTCTTATGGTTTCTGATGCAATTGGTGAATGGGCTGGTCGCGAGCGCGGCCCAGGCTGGCGGTGGCGTGGCCTGGTGGGCGCATGTGGGAGGCTTCATCGCGGGCGCGGCGGTGATGTTGTTCCTCCGACCTCGGCGGTCGCGACGCTCACGTTCCCGCTATGACATCGAATAAGGAGTGCAAAACAATGAACAGTATGACGATGAACAGGAAAGTCTTGAGGTGGGGACGCGTGTTGTCACTGCTGGTGCTCGCGGGCGGTCTCCCGTGGAACGCGAATGGACAGGACACCTCGCGAATCGAGGAACGACTCCGACAAGGGGAGACTCTGATCGGCGCAGGAAAATGGGATGAGGCGATCACGGAGCTGACGGCGGTGGTCAAACTCGACGCCACGCAGGCGGGCGCGCAAGCGCTCCTGGCCACGGCGTATTATTTCAAAGGCAATGCGACAGCAGCCGTCCCAGGGTTTCGGACCGCGCTGCAACTCGATCCCACTCGTGTTGATGCGGCCCACGGGTTAGGACTGGCGCTCTATGACACGCGCGACCTTGATGGCGCGCTCGCGGCGTTTCGGACCGCGAGTCAGCTCAACCCCACCGCGAACTATAACCTTGGCAATATCCTGGAGCAAAAAGGGGATAAAGCTGGCGCGCTGGATGCCTACACGCGATATTTGGCCGTGTCTCCTGAAGCGCCCGAAGCCGCGCTCTTGAGTGCCGCGGTCGAGAAAGCGACCTTTCCCACGCCCGCTGGTGGCACCGCCGAGGATCATTTTCGGCGTGGACACACGTTTCTCACCAACCGGGATGGCAAGCGGGCGCAGATTGAATTGCTGGCCGCCCTTCGTCTCAAGCCTAACTATGTCGAAGCCTGTAACACGCTCGGCCTCGCGTTTCGCGCGACTGGGGATATGGATCAGGCGATTAGTGGCTATCAGATGGCGATACACTTGGACTCGAAATCTGGTCCCGCGTACCGCAATCTCGCGCAGGCGTTCGAGGAGATCGGCGACCTGTCCAAAGCGGCGCAATTGTACGATCAGTATCTGTTGATCGCTCCCAGTGTTCCTGATGCCGCGCAAATCCGAGAAAAGATCGCGGAGTTGCGGGCCGCGCTGCAATAAGCACGCGATGAACGGTGCGCGCCTACTCGTGTGATCCAACGATCTGCCCGACCCGCCACAATGCCTCTCCGAGCTGGCGACGTTCCGCCGTGGAAAGCACACTCGTGGTGATCTCCTCTTCGCTCAGACGAAGCAGCGACTCTCGCTCCTGGAGAGCGGGAGTCGCGCGTGCAAGTTCCGCGACGATGCGAGTACCGAGTTCGAGCAACGCCGGACGGATGTCCGTGGTCAGATCGAGTCCTTGCGCCCACGCCGGGAAAACGAAGCGTCCCGGTTGCTCTCCCAGAAAGGCGCGCTGCACCTGTTTGGCAAGCTCAATCTGCACCCGGAACAACCGTTGCACTTGCTGTTCATCCAACTTCGCCTCTCGTGCGTGCGCGGCCACTTGTTGCAAGACGGCGTGTTCTTGTTGCTCATCGGTCACCGGCATATTGAAACGGCGCTTGTAATCGGCGACGGCGGGCATCAGTGCGAGCCGGAGATCAAGACACGCGAATAACGCGGACAATGGCGATGGCGTCGCGTGCGTCGCTCCTCCGAACCAGTGGGTACGCAGTGTCGGGAGAAATCCATCGTCTTCACGCGCCACAAGCCACGTGTCGAGCCATTCACGCAAGGTCGTATCGGCACGACGGAGCACATACACTTTGCGATCACGTCCAAAGCCAGGCAATGCGGACAGCGTTGGGTGGGCGGCGAGAAAGTGTCGTGCTTCAAGAGAGTCGGTGACTAAGGCGTCCGCCTGTTTGGTCACCACCAAATCCGGCAACGAGAGGTTCTTGGCCGTGGGCTGCACGGTTGCGGTCTGAAAATGGGCGCGCGCCACTTGTTCGAGATGTCCTCCCGCATTCACCGCCACCCGAACCCCAGCCTGCTCAACCGCTGCAAGCGAAGGAAACCGCTCCCGGTCAGCGACAAGAACGACCGCTTGAGCAACGGTATACGGGCGTGTGAACGTCGCGGTTAGGGTGCGCTCTGGTCGCAGGGTGACCCCACTCATCGCGACATCGAACTTTCCCGCGCTCAAATCCGCCCGCAGCTCCGGCCACCGAAAGCGCACCAGTTCAAGTCGCACCCCTAAATCCGTCGCCACTCGTTGGGCGACATCGACATCAAAGCCGCGACAATCAGTGAACTGCTCTGAACATAAGCTAAAAGGCTGGTAATCCCCACTGATGCCAACACGCAGGACGTCTCGCGAGCGGACGGTCTCCAGGTCATCGGCATGCACAGCAGGTGACAGACGAATCATCACAAAAAGAAATGGTGCAAGAAGAACGCGAAGACGTAATGACATTGGTTGCCTTTCTATTGACGGCTGAATGCTTCCGATTAGCTGTCCGCGGACTGTGGTGCGGGACCAATATACCGAGCGCGTGGACGGATGAGTTGGTCGAGTTGATATTGTTCAATGGCCTGACCGATCCACCCAATCGTGCGACCCAGGGCGAAAAGCGCGAGCGCCGATCCGGGAGGCAGGTGCAAGGCATTTGCCAATATCGCCAAGGCAAAATCAATGGTCGGCTGCTGACCAATGGCCCGCTGTATTTGCGTGGCGACTGCCTTCCCCAGCGTGATCGCCGCCTCCTTTGGACACGTTTTCGCCGTCAACGCCAATAATGCCGTGGCGCGAGGGTCTCCGTCTGGATAGAGCTGATGACCAAATCCCGGCACGCGCTCCCCTCGCTTCAAGCGCTGCGTGATGACCGTGATCGTGCGCTCTGGTGTCGCCACTTCGGTCATGAACGCTTCGACTTGATCGGTATAGCCCCCGTGTTTCGCGCCTTGTAGCGCGGCGAGGCCGGCGATGACGACCGCGTAGGGTGTCGCGTTCGCCGAGGCTACACAGCGCGCGGTGAACGCGGACACGTTCAATTCGTGGTCCGCACACAAGATCAGTGCCGCGCGGAGCAGCGAGGCCGCCGCCGGATTGTCTGGCACCCATCCTTCTTGCAGGGTGCGAACCAAGTCATGCCCGCTGCTGTTGCGCCCCACGGCGATCAGCGTCAACAGCCGCAGAATACGAGCGCCAGTGTGCGCCACCGCGGAGGATTGGAGATCGTACGCCGCCACATCTTCCGTCGCGGCCATCGGCAGGATTAACTGAAAGCGCTCAATAGGGGATAAGTCCGTCAGCAGTTCGGAGAGACGACGCTGCATCGCGGAGCAGCGTGAAGGGAGTTTCTGCTCCGCTGTCCCAAACAGGGTCGCGGTGTTCGCGTCAATGTGCCCAAGCCAGAGCAGTGCCGCGACTTGCTCAACGCTATGCGTGGTCGCCAGGCGCACCGCATCATAGCCACGATAATACAGATGCCCGTCGGCAATGAGGGTCATCGCTGAATCAAGTACGGGCATGCCTAAATGCAAGGCCTTGGCCGCCGCCGTGGCGGGGTTGCGCCGCAGCTCTTTGCGCTCGCCAAGTCGTTCGACATCCTCGCGGAAGTAGCGACGGGCACGTTTGCTGCCCTCTATCGGCTCCGAGCGAATCAGGCCACGACTGACATACGCGTACAGCGTCGGCGCGCTGACGCTGAGAGCCTCGGCTGCTTCCTGAGCCGTCAAGTACTGCTTTCCCGCCATAACCTTCCGTCCCCTTTCCCAAAACCTGAAACCCAAAACCCGAAACTCGAAACCCGAAGGAAATATATTTTATATTGATTATAAAATCAATGTTGACACTATATTATTAAATTTTACAATGATCGCAGAACCAAGCAAGGAGGACTGCCATGACGATGTGGAATGCGAGCAAGCGACGATTGATGACGACCAATGGAACCACGTACCGCGGAACCACGTACCGCTATGAGTTACAGGATGTGTCCGAACCCAACTTGTTACGCGAGATTTTTCCGTATGACGCGGTGCCGAAAGTGGTGTTCGATGGGGTGACGGAAGAACTCGACCCGGCCCCGGAGTTTTATATCACCGATACAACCTTTCGTGATGGGCAACAGGCACGCCCACCCTATACGGTGCGGCAGATTGTTGACCTCTATACGCTACTCCATCGCCTCGGCGGGCCACAGGGGATCATTCGCCAGGCGGAGTTTTTTCTCTATGCCGAGGCCGATCGTGAAGCGGTCCGCCGCTGCCTCGCTCTCGGGTATCGGTTCCCCGAGGTCACGGGCTGGATTCGCGCGGTGAAATCCGACTTGGGTGCATCTCTGGAACTGAGAGGGGTCCTGGTCCAAAGTGCTTGATTTTACGCGGCTAACAGGAAAGGGGCCTCCCTGGGGGTGTCAAGAATTTCCACAGGTGTGCGAAAATCAGCCGCCAGCAACGGCCACGCCTGCGCCCAGCGATCACTTTGCAGCAGGCTGCGCAAGGTTAAAATGGCCTGGC
>CAMBFS010000096.1 GCA_945865755.1 Klebsiella pneumoniae | reverse complement strand
AGAAGCTGGGCGTGAGCTTTTATGATTACGTTTACGACCGGGTGACCGGCCAATTCAAGCTCCCATCCCTGGCGGATTTGATCGTGCAAAAAGCGCAAGCGGTCCAGACTTGATGGCGGGGCCGCCTTGGGATTTAAAGTAGATACGGGAAAGTCTCGCTCCAGCATCAGTTCCGTGAAGCCGCGCAGACTGGCGAGTGGCGTGCGTAACTCATGGCTGATTGTCGAGACCAGCTCATTCTTCAAGCGTTCGACTTCTTTGCGGTGGGTGATGTCGCGAGCGACCCCAAGGATGTGGGTCAGGTGACCATTCCGGGTTTGTCCGGTGACCGTAATTTCGCCGATGACAATCCTGCCTTGTTGATGCACAAACCGGAGCTCGAACATGGGAAGCACTTCCCCCACTAGCATACGGCGCAGATATTCCATCGCTTGTGGCAGATCATCGGGGTGCAGGAGCGGAGCAAAGGGCTGGTTGAGGAACTGCTCCCGTGCCCACCCGGTGAAGGTCTCGAAAGCGGGATTGAGGGAGGTCAGAATGCCCTCGGTGTTCATGGTGAAAATGACCTCGGGAGCCGACTCGACCACGCTCCGATAGCGCTGCTCGGAGTCGCGCAGGGCTTCTTCCACCCGCTGCCGTTCCGTGATGTCCCGTTCAAGATTCTGGCGAGCCTGTTCGACCCGCGCGAGCGCGTTTTTGCGCAGGGCCTCGTAGAGCCATCCGACGAGGGCGATAAACACAATAAGATTGATGGACCCGAAGAAATGAAACCAGCGTGTCTGCGCTGGAGCTAGCGGTCGGGGAAATGGGTACCCCGCCTGTGTCAGTGTGTAGAAAATAATGGTTTCCACGATAATCAGTCCGACACAGAGGAGTCCGAACCTTGGACCGACGAGAACGATGGCGAGAAGAGGAAGGGTGAAATTCCAGAGCAATGCGGCGGAATCGAATTCTTCATTGAAAGACGCCATCAGGCCAAAGCTGATGAGGAATTCCGACACGAGCAGGATACTCGGTAGGCGAGAGGAACGTGTCGAGCGTAGCAGGAGGAGGTTGAGGAGCGTCAGCGCACTCCCGCAGACGAACACCCATGCCGTTGGGCTCATGAAGCCTTCAAATGTGTAGACTTTATAGAGAAAGAACTGGGCAAACACAAAAATGACGAGGATGCTGGCGACCAGGAGACGACAACGGCGAGTACTGTCCTCGTCTTGGTCCTGTGGCGCACATCCGGCTATCCGGTCGAGGACACGAAAAATGTGTCCGCTCATTGTCTCTATGATGCGGAAGTTCGACGGTGTTCCGATATCCAGGTCTTGTCGCGCCATGATTGTTGTGAGGCCCCTCTGCTCCCTTACTGCTGTTGTATCGGGACTTTTCGGCATTCCTTTATCGGAAGGTTCGTGACGTACGCGTGCGGGATTGCTTTACTGACGGCACCAATAGCGCTCTTCATCCCGCGACACGCGCCCCTCCTCCATGAGTTTCCGCAAGTGCAGTAGCATCGAGTTTTTCTCGACCGCATCGACCCACATCACATCAGGGTAGTCTTTGCGGTAGATAATGCGTTTTTTGATCACCTCCTCCAGAGTGCGAGGGGTTGCCAGGAAATCGAGCAGCAACCGCTCGCGCTCGTAGATGACATCAAGGTAGCGGGTGACCAGAGCGTCCTGACCTTCTTCACAAATCCCGACATGATGGAAACTCACCAGCACTTTGGCCCGCAAGGCACGTATCTGTTCGAGCGAGGCGATGGTGGCCGTCAGGTCCGAAGTCACGTCACCGTACATCGGTCCAAACCTGGTCATATCCCAATCCGCCAGAAACAGGAGTCCTTCATTCTCGAAGAAGAAGCAGCAATGGCCACCGGTGTGCCCAGGGGTGTGGATGACCCGCATTCTGGTGTGGCCAAAGTCAAACACCTGGCCATCATGGAGATCGACAAAGCGGTCGCGGGGCTGGTAGCGGAACTTCTCGACCATGATCGGCGCCCATGCCTCGTTGGCGGCCTCGTCCATGCCGTAATACTCCAGGATCGTATCGAGAGACCGCATGGCTGGCGCGTCGAGCGGGTGGATGTGAAGGGGATGGTCGGGGAACAAGCAATTCCCGACGCCGTGGTCTTCGTGGTAATGGCTGTTGAACAAGAGATCAATGTTCCGTGTGGTCACTTTGCCGTTGGACTCAAAGACCCACAGCGACGGGTCAATGAGCGCGGTGGTGTCGTCCTCGACGACGATGGAATTCCCGTAAGGGTATTTGCCGTTTTTCGGCCCCAGAATAACATGCACTCGGCCAAAGCTGCGTACCTCGGTCATGTGGCCTCCTCTGCGTTGCGTTGTCCAACGCGCGCGATTATATGTTGGGCGCTCACAATACGCGAGAGTGAAGGATGGATCTTGTATGTCGGATGGACCTGTCGAGATCGCTCATCTCAACCGCCTCTTCGCCCTCCATGACGCGGTCGCGACACTGGAGCTTGGTGCACCCCCAACGACACGTCTCGTCTCCCCGGCGGGTGCCACGGTGCCCCGCCGGGTGGGCATTTTATGCGGCTCGTTTAATCCCCTGACACTTGCGCATACGGAGTTAGCGCACGGAGCCTTGGCTGCGTTCGCGCTCGATACCGTCTTCTTCACGCTCGCCAAGGTGACCGTGGATAAAGAGCAGGTCACTGGCCTGAGTCTGGAAGATCGGCTGTTGCTGCTTTCGTTCTTCGCGGAACGACACGGCCAGATGGGAGTTGCCCTCGTGAATCGCGGCCTGTACTTCGAGCAAGCTCAGGCGTTCCGCGCGCTGCTCGGCAAGGCGGTCGCGCTGTATTTTCTGGTTGGCATGGACAAGCTGCTCCAGATTTTCGACCCGCGCTATTATCAAGACCGTGACGCGGCCTTGGAGCAACTCTTCGCGATTGCCTCACTGATTGTCGCGAACCGTGGCGACATGGACGGGACGCAGTTCGGGCAACTCCTTAAGCGGCCAGAGAACCGTCGGTTTCGCGCGCATGTGCGATTTTTTACACTGTCGGCGGCGGTGGCCGATCTTTCGGCTACCGCGTTGCGTGAGGCCTTGGCGGCTGGGCAGCCTATCGACTCTCAGGTCCCGCCGGAGACGATGGCCTTTCTGACCGAGACACGAGCTTTTATTCCCCCGCGCCAGAGAGGGACGGACCAGGTCGATGTGTATGCGGAACGGCTCGCGGTGTTGGCGGAATTGTACGCTGAGCGTGGCTGAAGAGTTAGGAAGACGTGGGGACAAGAAGGGAGTACAAAGGGGCGATAAGGGGCAAGATGAAGGCAACGTGTTGAGACGCGATACAAAGGGGGAGAGATGGCTTGGCCAGTCCGCTACAACATGATTGGGCTCCTGTTCCTCAGCACGGTGGTCAACTATATCGACCGCGTCAACATTTCCGTGGCGGCACCGGTCATTATGAAGGAGACTGGATGGGATAAGGGGCAGTTTGGCCTCGTCTTTTCCGCTTTCCTCCTTGGCTATGCTCTCCTGCAAGTTCCCGGTGGCCTCTTCGCCGACCGCTGGGGTGGCAAGAACGTCTTGGCTGTCGCGTTCTGCGGGTTTTCTCTGTTCACGTTGCTCACGCCGTTGGGACAGTCGACGTTCGGCGTTCTCCTGTTGATGCGTTTTCTCGTGGGGGCGTTCGAGTCAGTCACGATTCCCGCCTTGACGTCGGTGAATTCCCGGTGGATTCCGCGCGCCGAGTTTGGCCGCGCGCAAACCTGGAGTCTGTCGGGGATCACGGTAGGGCAAATGATCGCGTATCCGCTCACGACGTGGATCATCTTGCACGCCTCGTGGCAAGCGGTTTTTTATGTGAATGCGGTGTTGGGCTTCGTGTGGGCGGCGGTGTGGCTGTGGTACGCGACCGACACGCCCGGCACGCATCCCCGCATACAGCCAGCCGAGCGTGACTACATTGAAACGCAGCTTCCCTCTCGGCCCGCGACACCGCTGCCCTTACGCGCGCTGTTCACCAATGCGCCGTTGCTGGTGCTCTCGCTGAGCTATATGTGTTACGCATACCTGGGGTGGATGTTTCTGTTCTGGTTTCCCGATTACCTGGTGGAAGGACGCGGTTTTTCACTCGGTGCAATGGGCGCCATAGGCATCGCGGTGCAGGGGGCGGGATTCGTTGGCATTCTCTGCGGCGGCGCGATCTCGGATCGACTGCTCCGCGCGGGCTGGAGTCCACAGTTCGCCAGAGTCCGGTTCCCTGGCATTGCGGTAACCTTGGCGTTGCCGTTTCTGGTGGGGGCCACGCAGGTGGCGTCTCCCACGACATGCGTGCTGTGCTTGCTCGTGTTTTATTTCTTTTTTACCAACGCGATTTCTGGCTATACGACGGTGGCCTTGGAATTCAACCCGCATCTCGCGGGGGCGATTTTTGGGGTGATGAGCATGCTTGGGAGTTTCGCCGGTATCCTTGGCCCAATGACCGCGGGCTTCATCTTGATGTGGAGTGGTGGCGATTGGACGCTCCCGTTTCTGGTGGCGGCGGCCGTCGGGGGGGGGTGCGCGCTGATCTTATGTGTCGTGCCTATTCGCCCCATCCGTGTTGAGGGACTGACTCCTCTTCCCGCCGCTACGAAAGAAGGCGTATCGTAAGAATCCAAGAAGGAAGGAAACACCGAATGGAAAGACGACAACGGCCTAGTGATAGTGCGCCAGAGAATCAACTGATACGGAATCCGAGAAAGGAAGAGATATGATCGGGCTGCTGCGTCTGCTGTTTCTTGCCGTCGCCTCGTGGTTCTTCCTCGCCGTGCTGCGGCGGCTTTTTCGCGCTTCGTCTTTGCCTGGTCAAGGAAAGGACGAGGCCCCGGAGCAAGTCACCGCGCTGCTGGTGCGAGACCCACAGTGTGGCCGTTTCTTGTCCGAACGCGACGCGTTGCAGATTTCCGTGCGTGGCTACGTGGCGCATTTTTGTAGTCAGGAATGTCTTGACCTCTATCGCAAATCTCGCATCGCTCAGAAGCCGACGAGCAAATGACCGGACTCGTTGGCTCAATCAGTCCACGCGACATTGGCATTCTGCATAACCCTGAATGAAAAATCCTCCCTCGCCCCCCTTTGGTGCAATAGACATTATCGGGAATAGGGGTTTTGGTAGAAATTCTCCAACGTTTTCAGTGTCAAATCGTTATTTCCGATAATGTCTAATGGCATTAAGTTAAGCAACCGTGTCATTGCGAGCAGCGAAGCAATCTTTGTTTTGTTGGAGATTGCTTCGTCGTCCGACTCCTCGCAATGACAGTCTCCCCCTTAACTTAATGCCATTGCCCTTGGGTGAAGGGGGCCGCGCAAAGCGCACCCCTACGAGCTGTCCTGTTTTTGCCTTTTGCCTTTTGATTTTCCGAAGGCTACGCCCACTTAGTGATGTCAAAATTGGGCGGAAGCGGCGCGAACATGACCCGCACCGGGCCACCGATGCTGCGGGTCTGATGCCCCTTGCCAGTCACGTCATCCGCGAGAAATGCGCCCCCTGGTCCCCAACGCAGAGTTTGCTTGTCCGCCACTTCCACTTCGAGGGTGCCTGAGAGCACGACAACAATCTGTCGCGCCGGCGCGTTATGCCAGTTTTGCGACATCCCTTCTGGCAGCTCGGCGAAGAGCACACTTGGTGAGGCATACGCATTTGACAATCGTAAAACGTGCCCCTCCTCATCCTTGCGCTCATTCAGCGTGGGAATGTCCACTTCGGAAAAACGAGAAACACCTTCGCTCGTGGTTGAGAATCGTGTGATCTTCATGGTCAGCCTCCTTTTCGTGCGCCTCTCCTACCACTAATCGCCGGGAACTGACAAGCGTGGACGCCTTGACATCGCCGTCGCCACCGCATTACTGTCGCGGCAGTTCTTCATGGAGACTCGGAAAGGAGCCGTATGGATTTCGGAATATGTATCGTTTCGAAGATTGATGATGTGGGCTACATCGCCCGCGCGGAAAACCTGGGGTACTCACACGCCTGGGTCGCGGACAGTCAGATGATCTGGTCGGACTGCTACGCCGTGCTGGCGCTCGCCGCGCAACAGACGCGCACGATCAAGCTTGGCACCGGCGTCTCGGTCGCGGGCACGCGCATCGCCCCGGTCACCGCTAGCAGTATCGCCACGATTAACCGACTTGCCCCTGGCCGCACCTTTCTCGGTATTGGCACGGGCAACACCGCGATGCGCATCATGGGCCACAAGCCGCTCAAGCTCAAGGAGTTCGCGTCCTATCTGAAGACGCTGCGGGGCTTGCTGCACGGGGAAGAAGTCGAATTCACCTGGCGCGGTGAGACCACGCCGGTCCGCTTCCTCATGCAGGATCAGAAATTTCTTGATGTCGAGCATCCCATTCCAATTTACGTGTCCGGCTTTGGTCCCAAAGCCCAGGCGCTGGCCGGGGAGTACGGTGAGGGGCTGGTGATGTCGATTCCTCCCGATCCCGGTTTCATGTACCGCGCGCTCAACAATTCCCAAGCGGGCGCGTCGCGCATCGGCAAGACCCTCAATCCACGGAACTTCTATACCACCTCGCTCACGAATGCCGTCATTCTCGAACCGGGCGAGTCGCTCAATTCAGACCGCGTGCTGCGCGAATGCGGCGCGTTCGTGATCGCCTCGCTGCATTATGTGTACGACAAGATTCGCCAGTTTGGGGGCGACCCACCGGGACATCTCCGCCATATCTGGGAGGAATACAGCGCCCTGGTTGAAAAGACTCCGCCGAGTCACCGCCATCTCCGCATTCACGACGGTCATTGCACGTATCTGCTCCCGGAAGAGGCGAAGTTCGTGACGCCAGAGTTGATTCGCAGCACCTGTCTCGTGGGTACGCCGGAAGAGATCATTGAGCAAATTCGCCGTCTGGAAGAAGCCGGACTGCACCAGATCATGATTATCCCCTCCCTTGAAACGCAGTATCGAGTCATTGAGGATTTCGCCCGCAAAGTCATGGCAAAAATGTAGGAGGCATTATGAGCGAGCACACGCAACCGAACACACCAGTACATGGGTCCTGCTTCTGCCGGACGGTCCAATTTGAGGTCACCTTACCCACGCTATTCTGCGCCCATTGCCATTGCTCGATGTGCCGACAAGTACATGGTGCCGGCTATGTGACGTGGATCGGCGTGCCCTATACGCAGTTTCGCATGGTCGCGGGTCAAGAGCATCTCAAGGTCTTTCATTCGTCGGATCATGGCCGACGCTCATTTTGTGATGTCTGCAGCAGCTCGCTGTTTTGTGAATCGACCAATCATTCGCAACATATCGACATCGTGCTGGCTAATTTGCACGAGAAGATCGACCGCGAGCCGCACGCGCACTACTATTTTTCCGACCGGATTGATTGGGTGCATCTTGATGACGAGCTGCCGCGGTTTGGGGGCGTGAGCGGGACGGAGCCGTTGGAACGGAAAGCGTAAAACGTAAAGCGTCACGAGGATCACGATGACTCCCAGCGAACTTGTTCAACTTGGCATCACCGACGCCTCGCGACTTATCCGGACCCGGCGACTTTCTCCAGTCGAGCTCGTTCGTGCCTACCTCGAACGGATCACTCGGCTGAATCCCGCACTGAACGTCTATCTGACCGTGATGGCCGAAGAGGCGTTGGCGGCGGCCACGGCGGCGGAGCGGGCGGTGATGAGCGGAGCGCCGCTTGGTGCTCTGCATGGGATTCCGGTCGCATTGAAAGATAACTGCGAAGTGCCTGGCGTGCGTATGACGGCGGGCTCGAAGTTTCTGCACGACCACATCGCCACCAGTGAGAGCGAGGTGGCCGCGCGCTTGCGACGCGCGGGCGCGATTTTGCTCGGCAAGCTGCACATGCACGAGTGGGCCATCGGCGCGACCACACGCAATCCCCATTTTGGTCCCTGTCGGAATCCCTGGGACCCCACCCGCATTCCTGGTGGTTCCAGTGGTGGGTCGGGCGCGGCGCTCATGGCCGATATGGCGCTCGCGACGATTGGGACTGATACCGGCGGATCCGTCCGTGTGCCGGCGGCGCTCAATGGGGTCTCTGGTATTCGACCCACCGTGGGGAGGGTCAGTATCCGCGGTATCGTGCCGGTCAGTTGGACCTTTGATACGGTGGGACCAATGGCGCGACGCGCGGAAGATGTCGCGCATCTTCTCCAAGTGGTGGCGGGATACGATCCACAAGAACCGACCTCGGCGCATGTCCCGGTCGCCAACTATTTCGCTGAGTTGGCGGCTGGGGTGAAAGGCTTACGGATGGGGCTGGTGGCGGGATATTTCCTGCAAGAACCGACTCCGACCGTCACCAACGCTGTGCGTCAGGCAGCCAGAGTTTACGAGACTCTCGGTGCGTACATCGAAGAAATTGAACTGCCAGGGGCCGAAGCCGCCATTGAGCGGATGAGCGAGTTAATCCTCGCGGATGCGGCGGCGTATCATCAGCAACGTCTCGCTGAGCGACCGGAAGATTTCGGCCACGATGTGCGCACTCGTCTGACTCGTGGCGCGGCGATCACCGGGCCACAGTATGCCCTCGCGCGCCAAGCCCAACGCGTCTGGCAACGGCAAATGGAAGAGGTATTGACCCGCTACGATGTCGTGTTGGCTCCGATGTGTGGGGGAGCCGCGCCGCTCATCGCCGAGAGTGACGGCGTGGAGACCACCCGTGCCTTGACCCGGTTCAGCTATCCGTTCAACCTCGCGCAAATTCCAGTGATGAGTATTCCTTGTGGGTTTACCGAGGAGCGGATGCCGATTGGCCTTCAGGTCGCCGCACGCCAGTGGCACGAGGCGCTCGTCCTGCGTACGGCGTGGGCCTATCAACAAGTGACCGACTGGCATCTGCGACGACCGGCATTGTAAGTGAGTGACAATCGTATGCGGCAAGAGCAAGTCGTCGAACTCAAATTGGCGCGACTCCGCGATGCGCAGTGGATCGCGCGGATGTCGCGCGACTTGGTGGAAGGTGGCTTACCGTGGTCGTGGACCGCGTCCCGCGTCGCGACCCACATCCGTGGCCAGGAGAGCAACGTGCTGACGGCGTGGGTGGGGGAGCAGTCCGCTGGATTCGCCATCATGGAGTTTCACGCGGAACACGCGCACTTGAATTTGTTCGCGGTCGATCCCCAGTATCGACGGTTTGGGATTGGGCGCAAACTGCTGGTGTGGCTCGAAGAAACCGCGCGAGCGGGCGGGATTTTCACCATCAATCTGGAAGTGCGCGCCGATAATTTTGGTGGGCGCGCGTTTTACCGCGCCTTGGGCTATCACGAGGTGCGCACGATTCCTGGCTATTACAGTGGGCGAGAGGCCGCTATGCGGATGGCGCATGACTTGCGGTGCAAATAGGAGGTTCCGGAGTTCCTTCTCCCGGCTGGGCAACGGCATTAAGTTAAGGGGGAGACTGTCATTGCGAGGAGTCGGACGACGAAGCAATCTCCAACAAAACAAAGATTGCTTCGCTGCTCGCAATGACACGGTTGCTTAACTTAATGTCATTGCCCGGCTGGGAGAGGGGTAGGGCGAGAGGGATCAGCCGTTTTTTCCTTACTGTTTCTCATACCACGCAATCGCACCCTTAAGCCCGCGCTCTTCTCGGACCTTCTTGATTTCCTCATTGCCTGAGCCGAAATGAAAGATCGCATCATACTCAGCACCTGACAGCACGGAGGCGCGGAAGCCCCGATAGTCCATCGCGCGATTGATCGAGATTTTCTCCAGCGCCAGTTTCTCCGCCGGGACTTTCACTACCCGCCGCGCGTAGTTGTAGGTCTCTTCCTCTAGTTTATCCGCTGGAAACGTCCGCGTGGCGAAGCCTATCGCTTCGGCTTCCTTGCCACTGATCTGACTCCCTGGCAGAAACGCCATGTATTTGGTGCGGTGCGGACCGACCATCCAATTCCACATTGAGCTCACGTAACCAGCACCGGCGGGAATCGACGGAAACCCGACTCGCGCATTGTCCGCGATGAAGATCATGTCCGAGCAGATGCATAACTGCGTCGCCCCGGCGAGACAATACCCGTGCACCATCGCGATCACCGGTTTGGGTAGATCACGCAACCGTAGCCAGCGCTCAACCATGCGTTGGAGGACTGAGCGGTCAATATCGATCGTGTACTCCTTGTGAGGTTGATTGCCGGTGCCGCCACTGCCACTCAAGTCATATCCGGTCGAGAACGCGCGCCCGGCCCCACGGATGATAACCACTTTGATGTCATCGTCCGCCGCGATCTCCTCGATCACTTGAGAAAACTCGCTCAGCAATCCTGGACTGAGCGCGTTCAGTTTCTCCGGGCGGTTGAGGGTCAGGGTGCCAATGCGATTTTGTTTTTCCAAGATGAGTGTATCCATAAGAGTCTCCCTCCTTTGTCTCGTGCGGTACCCCACATACGCCGAATGCGGGCAGGCTTCAACAGCGAACCACCAAGACCGGGTGGCACCGCTCAGCGCTACGCTTGGCCGCTTTACAGTCATAAAAGCGCGGACTACAACTCGGTCAGAACACGTTGAACAATGACACGCTCCTCTTTCCTCCTGAAATCACGTCAATGGCTGCTCGCCGTGTCCGCTTTGCTCTGGGCATGGCCAGGGAGCAGTGTGGCCGAAACGGTACGCCATCACGACGAGAGTTATCTCGTGTATCGGATTGACCCACGGACAGATCAGCTCCGTCTCTTGTGGCAAGACCCATACGGAGACCGTTTCGGCTCATTTCGCCGTGTCCGTGATGCCGTGGCCACCCAAGGACAGCAGCTCCTCTTCGCTATGAACGCGGGCATCTTTTCCACGACCTACGCGCCGCTAGGGCTTCATATCGAAGACGGGCGAGTCCTCCGTCCCCTCAATACCGCCAAAGGCTGGGGAAATTTTTTTCTCAAACCCAATGGGGTCTTTTTCATCGCCGACCATAAAGCGGCGGTGCTCGATACGGTCACTTATGCTGCTCTCAAAGTGAAGCCCGACCTTGCGACCCAGTCTGGACCATTACTGGTTTCTCGTGGCCAACTGCACCCCAGGTTTATTCCCGACTCTTTAAGTCTCAACATTCGAAACGGCGTCGGGGTGACCAAAGACAATCAGGTGGTGTTCGCCATGTCGTTGGTGCCGATCAATCTCCACGAATTTGCCACCCTGTTTCGTGACACGTTGGGCTGCCCGAACGCGTTGTATCTTGATGGATCGATTTCACAGCTCTATGCTCCCAGCCTCGGACAAGAGTTTCTGGGAGGAGATTTCGCCGGTATCATTGCCCACGTTCGGTGATCCGCCTCACGCGCATACTGACTACTGGCTACTGGCTACTTTTTTATGGGCACCTTCTTCGCGCGTTGCAAAATTGAGAATGTCATTGACCGTACCAAGTCGGCGATTGTCGCGCGGGTCTTGGTCGATACTGGCAGCGAATATACCTGGGTTCCCACCGCGACATTGGAAAAAATTGGAGTCAACCGAGAGAAAAAAGACCTGGCGTTCACGATGGCCAATGGGCAACTCATCACACGCAGCGTTGGTTTCGCCGTCGTTCGGCTGGATAAATTTTTTACGGTTGACGAAGTGGTCTTCGCTGAGAAAGGAGATTTGTTGCTCTTGGGGGCCCGCACGCTTGAAGGGCTCAATCTTGTTGTTGATCCTCGCAAGAAGAAACTGGTCGCCGCGGGTCCGCTGCCGGCCGCGGCCAATGGATAACGAAAGAAGAAAGGACACACTTATGAACATCAAAGCCGCGGTCTATCGCGACCCCACACAACCACTCAGGATTGAGGAAATAGAAATCGACGAGCCGGCAGCGAATGAAGTCTTGGTGCGCACCGTCGCCAGTGGCGTCTGTCACAGTGATTTGCACGCCATGCACGGCACCATCCCCACGCGCCCGCCAGCCGTGCTGGGCCATGAACCGGCGGGCATTATCGAAGCGGTAGGAAGCAGCGTCACGTCGGTTAAAGTGGGTGACCACGTGATTGCCTGTACCTCAATCTACTGTGGCCAGTGCGCCCAGTGCCTCCAAGGGCGACCCAATCTGTGTAGCAATCGTGCCGCCTGCCAACGACCCAAAGGCGGTCGTGCGCGATTGTCCCAAAAAGGCGAGACCATCAATCAGTTCGCCGACCTGTCTTCGTATGCCGAGAAAATGTTGCTCCATGAACGGGCGGTGGTCAAAATCGCCGATGACATTCCGTTGGATCGCGCTGCCTTGCTCGGCTGCGCGGTCACTACTGGTGTGGGAGCGGCACTCAACACCGCGCAGGTGACTCCGGGCTCCTCCGTCGTGGTGTTTGGCGCGGGTGGTGTGGGGATTTCGGTGATCCAAGGCGCGCGAATCGCCGGGGCGCGACAGATCATCGCGGTGGACCTACTCGACAGCAAACTTGAAACCGCGCGCCATTTTGGCGCGACCGATACCATCAATTCGACAGGTATTGATCCTGTCAAAGAGATCAAGCGCATGAGCAACGGCGGGGTGGATTTCTCGTTTGACGCCGTCGGCAACAAGCAACTGGTGGAATACTGTTTCTACAGCTTGGTGGCGCATGGGCTCGCGACCATTGTCGGGGCATTGCCGCCGACGCAGAAAATCGAACTCAATTCGGGCCATTTCTTCGCCGAGAAACGTATCCAAGGCTGTTTTATGGGGTCGAATCGCTTTCAGATCGATATGCCGAAGTACCTAGACCTCTACCGGCAAGGCCGTTTGAATCTCGACGATATGATTACCCGTCGTGGACGGCTGGAAGATATCAATGAGGCATTTCGTGCGATGCAGGCGGGTGAGGTGACACGGACGGTTTTAATGTTTGACTGAGCAAAGAGTCCGAAGCTGAACTGAATACACGAGGTGACCACAACTCTCGTCGTGGTCACCTCGCAAAGCAGAGACTCCTATGCAGCACGGGACGGGTTGCGCGGCCCGTCGCCAAGCGGACTATTGGAGTGGGGTGAGCGCTGGTCCGTTGGGCGCTCCATCGGACGTGTTTCCCCTATTCTTGTTGTTGGCAAATGAGGAAACGACTCCTCCGCTGACAATATTGATACCGACAACATTCTGCGTGAAGACGTTATTGTTCAGGCGAATCAGCGCGGCCGCGCCATTGGCAACGATCCCGGAAATATTAAATGTCGAGACGGAATCGGTAAGGTTGAGAACGGCGGGGGACCCGGTGGAAACGGCGGCAAATCCAGCCCCGACATTTCCCGTGGCCACACTGCGACTCACGGTCGCACTAGCGTTATCGCCCACGAACAGTCCAAACTGATTGTGTTCCAGGCGGACATTGTCAATGAGGGCATTCATCGTTGCTCCGGCGGCAGGTCGCAAATGAATACCGCCACCGTTGGGAGCTGCGGCGTCATTGTTGCGAATGGTCGAATCCTTCACGAAGAGTTGACTCGCTCCGGTGTTCTGAACATCAATGCCTTTCTGAAAATTATTGATGATACAGTTCTCCACATGGAGCTGCCCACCAGCAAGGAACCGAATGCCGTTGAGTCCCGTCCCGATGCCCTCGATATCCAAGCCTCGTAACACCACGACATCCGTGGCGGCGGCGTTGATGACAATTCCGTTGGTTCCAGACGCCAGCACTCCAGCTTCGAACCCTTCCGAGGAGATCGTGATGGATTTCGTGATTGTCACCGCCCCAAAGCCGCCTGGATCAAGCACGTTGATCTCACCGGCAGCGGCGGTTTTACTGATGGCTCCGGCAAAGGTCTTGCACGGCGCGGTTCGGCTGCAAGGATTCGCGTCGTCCCCAACCCCGGAAACCCAGGTCCGCGTTGCTTGCGCATGAACGGGCACGGAACTGGCAAGAAACAGAGCAAAAAGTCCGCTTGTTATGAGACCGAATTTTTTGAGACGCATACTCATGCTTCGCTCATTTCTTTAGTCACTTTTGAGAATTGACAGCTGAGGATCAAACGCAAAGGTTATTTTGACCAAAAATTGCGCTGAAAAATCATGAACCGAGTGAGTTCAAGGGCTACGTGGACACCAACCTGAAGAGGGTGGT
>CAMBFS010000095.1 GCA_945865755.1 Klebsiella pneumoniae | reverse complement strand
ATAAACCGAGTGAGTTCAAGGGCTACGTGGACACCAACCTGAAGAGGGTGGTTCAGATATCATGACTCTTCATAGTTTCTAACCCATTGGAATGATTCAGTTTAGCAATTCTTAGAAGTTGTTCTCAAAATGAGCGAACGGTAAGTGATTGTTGAGGATTGCTTCCATCACGCGCCAGGACCCATCGGCATGACGTACCCGGATAGTGACTACTGGCGACGGTCCCGGTCGTTGCACGGTGTCGGCAAGAAGAGCCTGTACTCTGGGCCGGTCTTCGGGATGCACACGGTCAAGCCCATTCTTTCCGATCAGCTCCTCAAGTTGGCGCCCGAGGAGTCCTAGCCCAGTGCTGGTCGGGTTCCGGTAGTGGATAGTGCCATCTGGCCCGACAATCATAACCATATCCGCCGTGTGTTCGATCAACGCCCGAAAGCGTTCTTCACTCCGCCGTACCGCCTCTTCCGCGTCGGTGCGCGCGGTCATGTCCAGGGGTAAACCAACCAATGTCGGGGTGTCCATTCCCTGCTGTGCATGATTTTCCGGTTTGGACAGTTTCTGTGGCATGTTGATAGTGACCTCGCGTAAAAAATGTAGCGCGGGGTGGAATATACCTGAGCGCGACTGTCTCTTCTACTGGGACAGGGAAACTGGCAGGGGAAGCGGGGAGCGGGGAAAGAGGGAAAGGGGAAGAAAAAGGAGTGTTGGCCGTGTGTTTCTTCTTTCCCCCTTTTTTCCATTTCCCCTTTTCCCGTTTCCCCCTCTATCATGCGGCTTTCTGCGCACGCGCCCTACTGGGGGTCAATTGGCAGGTGACAAACTGTCCACCTTTCATCACGACATCCAGATTCTCGCGATTCTTCAGGACGCCGATGTCCTTGGCGGGATTCCCATCGACCACGAGCAGGTCGGCGAGTTTTCCCGCTTCGATGGTGCCGCCTTCCTTGCCGAGGCCGAGTAATTCGTAGCCGTTCTTGGTGGCCCACGTAATCACTTCTAATGGGGAAATGCCGGGTCCTTTGACGTAGGCTTCGAGTTCGCAGGCGTACTCGCCGTGCGGCATCGCGCCAATGCCGAAGTCGTCACCGATAACAAACTTGACACCCGCTTTCTGCGCCTTGGGGATGATCTGATAGGAATGCTCCAGTCCTTGTGCCATCTCCTCGACGCCGCCGAAGCTGGATTTGCCGGTCTTGCGTTTCTCTTCGACCATCTTCCACGGGAAGTAGAGACTCGGAACAACGAAGGTTCCTTGTTTGAGCATTCCTTCGATGCACTCTTCATCCATCATGTCGCCATGATCAATCACGTCGATCCCCGCTTTGAGAGCGGCGAGGATGCCTTTCTTGGAGATGATATGACCACGAATCTTTTTGCCGCGCTCATGGGCCGCTTCCGCCGCGGCGTCCATCTCGGCTTGGGTCATGGTCATGACGTCCGCTGGCCACATGAGGCCATGCCCGCCGGTGGGATACAGCTTAATGATCTCCACGCCATTCTTGATTTCCTCGCGCACCGCCTTGCGAAAATCGTCCGGTCCGTCACAAATCCGCGCGAGGCCATCCATCTGCATTTTCCAGAAACTGGGGTGGCAATCGACCGAGTCGCCGGTGGTGACAAGATCGCGTCCACAGGCCAGAAAATGCGGACCAGGAATCATGTGGCGGTTAATCGCGCGTTTAAGGGTCACATCAATGTTGTGCATCGTGCCCGCCCCCACCGCGCCGGTGTAGCCGGAGCGCAGCAGCAGTTCCGCGTTCTTAGCGGCGATGAGCGTCAAGTAGGTGGGCGGATGTTTCATGTCGATGTCGTTGAGGTCGGACACATTGTCGTAGGCCACGTGGTAGTGACACATGACCATGCCGGGCATGAGCGCCTTGCCACCGAGGTCGTAGACTACGTCCTGCGCGGTGGGCTTGGGAATGTTGCCATTGGTGCCCACGGCTTTGATGCGGTCGCCCTCGACGACCACCGTGGTATTGGGTTGAGGTTTGTTGATGCCATCGATCAGATTCGCTCCCCGGAAAAACGTGCGTCCCATAAGAAAACCCTCCTTCTTTCTTTCGCGGTTATCTCCGCCAGTGACCTCGGCGGAGAGTGCAATTTCTTATCGGCTTCAGGGGTGGGGTTGTCAAGAGAACGAATAGTGCCACGGTGGCGGCGCGAACACGTCACGCAAGACGAACGCGCTGAGGGCGTGTGTTTGAGTAGTGAGGGGAAACCGGGTGTGCGTGCGGCACAGCACGAAGCACTCTTTAACCGTAGGTCCCAGCGTGTGAGCCACGGCTTCTAGCGTTGCGGCCTCGCGTTGCGTCGGCACCTCGGTCCATTTGACCTCCAGGAGCGAGGTGGAATCGCATAGCTAGCAATATGGGGACTGAAATCCCTGAATTTCAGGATCATAAAATATAGACAAGAGCCATTCATGCGTGGAACAGACCTGGGCACGAGATCGTCTTACCCTCTGTATTGTAAGCGAGACGCCCGCGCTCCCCGTTTACCGCGACACATCCAGGTTCTGCCCCGTTGCTGTGTATGGATACCTGCCAATCACTTCATTGTTGAAGGTCACGCCGAGCCCCGGAGCTTCAGGCACACCGAGTGTCCCGTCGCGGAAATCGAGGGGCTCTTGCAAAATGGGCGTTTCCAGCGAGCAGCCCGCGACCTCCATGTAGGTGCAGCCAGGCATCGCGGCCATCAGATGTAACGTGGCGATGAAGCCAGGGCCAAAGTAAAAGGAATGCGGGGCAATGTGCACGCCGCGCCGGGCCGCCAGTTCCGCGATGCGCCGCCATTCGCCAATACCGCCAACCTTGGTGACGCTCGGCTGCACGATGTCCGCCGCCTCTCGTGCCAGCAGATTCTGAAAGCCATACACCGTGCCTTCGTTTTCACCGCAGGCGATGGGGATGCCTCCCCCTTGGCGGACATACGCGAGACTCGCGTAATCGTCCGGTGGCCACACTGGTTCTTCAAGCCAGGCGAGCCGATAGGGCGCAAGCGCGCGGGCCATGTCCAGCGCTTCATCGCGATTCCACGGACAGTTCACATCAAGCATCAGCTCCGTGCGATCACCAGCAACGCGGCGAGCCATCTCGACGGACTTGAGATCGAGCTGATGAAGTTTGATGGCGCGAAACCCCGCTTCCAGCCCACGCGCGACCACTTTCGCCACTTCCGGCGGGGTATGGTAGCGCAACAGGCTGATGTATGCGGGCAGCCGTTTCGCTTCGATGCCACCTAACAATTTGTACAACGGCTGTTTCTTCACTTGCCCCAGAATGTCCCACAGGGCAATGTCGATCCCGCTCAGCGCGAACAGTCCCAACCCGCGCCGACCATACAGCATGCTGGTTTTGGCGAGATGGTCGATCAGGGCTTCCGGGTGGGTCGGGTTCGCGCCGATGAGGTGTGGCTTGAGGTCTTCAAGGACGGCGCACACCGCCTGCGGTACCCCATAGGCGAACGCCTCGCCGAGACCGGTGATCCCCGCATCCGTGAAGATTTGGATGATGATCTGTTGCCCCAAGCCCGCGGCCCAGGGTGAAGGTGGCGTTTCTTGTCGGAGGGGGATAGCCAGCGGATGTATCCGCACTTCGGTGATTTTCATACGTTATAGTGCTCGTAGCTCTGGCATGATCTCCGCCGCGAAACGGGACATGGCTTTCTGGACCTTTTCATGCGGGACGAGGCCACCAGGGTTGAACCAACAGATCAATTCCTTCATGCCCATTTCCTTGTGGAGCATTTTGGCTTTGGCGATACAGTCCCGCGATGAGCCAAAGATGGCCATGCTCTCGGTGATTTTGTCGAAGGTGATGGTGTCGACCATCTTTTGCACGTCGTTCAGATAGCGGTACGATTCATCCGTCGCTTGCGCGCCTTCCGATTTCACCCCAGCTTGCACCATGCCAGAGACACTCCGGAAATAGTTCTTGAGACTTGGTTCGATGTCTTGCCGCACCTGCTCCAAACTTTCTCCAGGATGGAAGAAAAACATGGTGGAGACGTTCGGTTCGGGCGCGCCACTGACTCCTGAAGGAGCCTCTTGCCACGCCGTCCGATACGTCGCGACTTGCTCAAACATGCGAGGGAGCGGATTAGTGACGGAGGCGACAAAGACCGGATAGTGGGACTTGCCCGCGAACACTGCGGTGTCCGGGCTGTTGGCCGCCACCCGGATCGGCGGATATGGTTTTTGCAGTGGTTTTGGCACTACGTTGGTTTCCGGGATGTGATAATACTTGCCGTCATGCGAGAACGCCGTCGGTCCCCATGCCTTTTTCATCACTTCAAGTGATTCCTCGAAGCGCTCGCGACTATCCTCCCGTGAGACATCGAACCCGGCGAAATGCAAGGGAATGGCCCCGCGTCCGACGCCGAACTCCAACCGTCCGTTGGTGAGAATATCGACGGTCGCCCCGTCTTCGGCACTGCGGAGTGGGTGATGGAGTGGGAGTAAGTTGACGGCGATACCGAGGCGGATGCGTTTAGTGCGTTGGGCGATGGCCGTCGCCAGAATCAACGGCGAGGCCATGATGGAAAACGCCTTGTAAAAGTGCAATTCCGCCAGCCACGCACAATCAAAGCCTAGCGTCTCGGCATGCTGAATTTGTTCAATGGTTTCTTGATAGCGAACCGGCTCGGATTGCGTGTCCGCGCACGGCAGTTGATAGAAAAGCCCGAAGTTCATGCGCCCCTCCTTGTCGGCCCTGTGAGGAGGCACAGTGACCGCTGCCTCTCTAGAACATGGCGGGGTTGGCTCTGTCAAGCCTGTGGGGAGCAGGAGGCGAGCGGTGTCGTTCTCACGACGCTGGTGGTTTTGTAAGGTCGGCCAAGTCCTCGAAGTATCGGCGATGGGTCCGCCGCAAAGCCGCCTCGGTCCCGGCCTCGAAGAGAACGACCTCGCGCACTATGCCACGACGGTTCAAGTCGAGTTCCAATTCGAGGCGCTCCTCTTCAGCCTTTCGTCGCTCTGCGTTGTCAAACGTTCGAAGAGTGACGACACGGCCCTGACGACGGTCGTATTCAATGAGGAAGATCATTTTTTCGTCCCGAATGTTTCTGTTACTGCTCTGGCAAGACGGATTTGCTCGACTACTTCTTGTTTGCGGCGCGGAAGTTCCTGCTCAAAGTCGATTATCCTCTGCTGCGTTTCTTCCCCAAGGCGGCTGCCAAGGAAAGCCATTTGCATCCGCAAACTTGAAAGCCCCGTCTCGACCAATTCTATACTCGCAATCGAGGAGGAGAAGGCTGTCAGCAAATTTTTAATGGCGTTACGTCCTCCCCCATATTTAATTGCTGGGTCCCACATATCCGACATCTTTTCTGAAAGTTCGGCCCAGAGGTGTTGCAGCCGAGTTCTGACCTGTATCTCAACCATATTATCGAAGGACCTCACGATGACGTGAACGGCGCGGTATCCATGACTGGGAATCTTGCGCCGATCCACAAGCGTGGTCCGGTCAAAGATACCCACGAGAGATTGCACGACGGTCTCTTGAAGCGGGCTGTCGGACACGATCAGTCTGCACCCCGCGATGTCTTGCATCTGGGTGAGGCGGATACTCTCTCTCCGCAATTTTTCAATGATGGATGGAGTCGATTTCGCGAGTCTTTCAGTTGGTTCCAATGCTAACTTCTCGTGGATAGTTCTGACGACAACTTCAGACGCATGAGAAAATGAACGCCGATACTGGTCAAGCAGCCGTAAATCAGCTTCGTTGATCTTGCCTTTTTTCAAGCGCTCGCCCAAACGGTCAATTTGAGTTTTCGTGACTTCGGTTGCCATGAGCGTATGGAAGGAGCAAGGGGACGCAAAATGCGCCGCGACATTATCGGCAAAAAGCCGCGTGCCGCGCTTCATGGATCGGTCCAGACCTGGTCTTGGTCAGCTCTGTGAGGAAGGCACGGTGACCGCTGCCTCTCTTGAACATGGCGGGGTTGGCGCTGTCAAGCCTGTGGGCAATGGCGGGGGATGCGAATTCTTCGATTCTGAAAGTAGGGTGAGCCGTGACCCACCCTACCACGTTATAACAAGCGACTGTGAATGGAGCCCGTGATTCCTGACACGTATACGACTTCCACGCATTTACAGGAGAGAGGAAAGCAACTTTCTATCGCTGTGTTATTGGTGATGCTGGCGAAACGGTGTAGCAGCTTTCTATCGCCGTGTTGTTGCCACTGGCTGTTCTGGCGATGATCTCGAACTTGAATTGGCCGCCCAGTGCCGTGATGTCCGCTGGCACCAGGAACCGCGTCACAGTGGGTGGCAGGTCGATAGCCAACTTGAGGTCTCCTTGCTGGACGAAGAACTGGTAGCGAACGATTTCGACCGGTCCCTTTTTACCGATCGTGGGGTGCGAGGTCGTCACCGGAGCCCAGTCGATGAGGACGGGTCCTCTGACTGCTGGCAGCGGAACCGCGTCGCAGTTCTTTGCTGCTCGAATTCCGTTCACCGTAATGTTGCCCACTGGGGCCGCCATCACGTGGCTCAGCCTCACCGAGCCCTCGATCTCTTCCCCTGTCAGGCTTATCGCCTCGATTTCATAAATTCCTTCGGGGAACCGGCGGAAAAACTCCGCGGGTGCCAGTTCGCTGAACTTTGGCTCAGCGCTCTCGAAAAATAGCTGGGTCAGGCCCTGACGTGCCAAGCGCCCCGTGGCTTCCACGAGAAGTATCACATTCTCGTTCGGGTCTTCGATTTCCAGTAGTGAATAGGCCCCTCCGTCGATCGAACTGTGAATGCCCAAGTCTCCGTCGGTGTTATTGAGATCTAAGTACAGTTCGGCTTCGGAGAATTCCGCGGCCTGCACCGCTGGGGGAGCGGCTGCCAACGCCAGACTGAACATCACTATCAGAGAGAGATTTGCTGGATTCATTCTTTTTCGCATGGTTGTGACTCCTTTTGTGTGTGAGACTGTTTAATGTGAAAACATCAATCCCTTCCGTATCCCTATTGATCTTCGCTGATATGGTTATTGTGTCGTCATGGTAAATCACCTCCTTTGTCCACGATGATTCCGCCGGGATGGCTGTCGCGCGAGGGTTGATCACTTCCTGTGCTCACCGTGTTCCCGTGGGATCGGGAGCGATGAGCATCAGGAGGCGGGGTTACGGAGTGGGGAGGCCGGCGCAGCGCGGGTCGAAATTGCAGTTGACGAGCTGGACGGCCTCTCCCGTGTTCGGTTTCACCTCGAGAAAGAGGCCGATTCCCCGGGCGTAGTATTTGTGCTCAAGGGCACCCGGCGAAAGGGGGGTGAAGTCCTTGGTCACCACACAATTGCCGGCGGCGCAGAAGCGCTCCGCGAGTTGCCGCGGCACGAACCGGTCGAGTGCGGGGGTGCTCCCGAACCTGTAGGTCGTGGACAGGATCTGGACCACATCCTCGGCGTTGGCGACTGAGAACTCGAGGCGACGCACCTTGCCGACGGTTAAGATCCTGGGGAAGAGGATGCCCGGCTTGTCGCCGTCACGCCCCACCTTGAAGGAGCCATCAATGCTGGTCAGTTCCGGCAGCCTTGGGCTATCCCCGTCAAAGCTCTCGAAGTCCTTGACCTCCTCGCCGCAATAATAGACATCCCCGTTCTTGGCCTGGGCAAACCAGTCGTCAGTGTCCTCAACAAGCTCGCCATCAACCGTCACCCGATCCCGGACCACGAGACACCTCACCCCGTCGATCAACTTTGTCTCATTGAGGATCTCTATCGAGATGGTCTCGTCTCCCCCGGCGTAACTCCAGGTGTTGCCGATGGTGAGAGGGAAATACGGGTTTGGGGTAGTGAGACGCCTGAAGTTCGTGTCAAACAAAGCCGGATCGAAATTGGGGGCGTAGCGATTCTCGCCCAGGGATTTGCAGACGTTGCGTCGTGCGGTGAACTGCGCGCGGCAGAGTTGCTGGTTCTCATTTTGCGCGGCGATCGTGTCGGCGAAGCACGCTGTGCGCTCCGCATTGTTGGACACGTTGAGACAGATCGCTTGCTCCTTGAAAAAGTCGTCCTGCGCCTCGAACCCGCACGAGTGAAAGAGCAGGGTCGCGGTTCCGGAGCAGAACCCCGCTCCACCGCGCACAATGTTGGCAGCCGTCAGGTTGTCTTGCGCAAAGGCTACGCCGTTCATAAGACCCGCGACGGTCATCACCATAATCGCGCTGGTCAGGAAACGCCGTGCGCCCCGATGATGGACACCCGTGCGCGGTTGAATGTTTGTGAATACGTGCAACTTCTTCATTATGACTCCATCCTGGTTGGTATTTGTTCATAGAAGAGAGCAAAGGCGGTGCCACGCGAAGGTGAGAAAAGATGGCGGATGTTCACTGACCACCCCACGCAACAATGCAGCGGCTCGCAGTTCTTGCGGACAATTTTTGCGTGATCCTGTCTTTTTTGCAGGGGTAGGTGGGAAAGGGACGTGTCGCTACACGTCCTTGAGAAGACGTGTTATCGAAAAATTTCCGCGACCGGAAGCATGACACGAAAGACCGTGCCGTGGCCTATCTCGCTCTCTACCGAGACCCGTCCACGATGCTCCTGCACGACACGCTGGACAAAGGTCAGACCGAGCCCCGCCCCCCCTTGGCGGCGGGTGAAGTACGGCTCAAAGATCCGCGCGCACACCTCCTGCGTCATCCCTGGTCCATCATCGCGGACTTCGAAACCGGCGTAGCCATCGCGCGCGGGCAAGAGACCAATTTCAATGGCGCCGCCAGCGGGGAGAATCTGCACCGCATTGACGAGGAGGTTCAAGGCCACTTGATGGATCAGTTCAGGGTCACACAGCACCACGGGGTCCGGGTCGATGGCGCGGCGTCGGATGGTCACGTGCTTCTGGCGCGCTTGGGCATCAACGAAATCGGTGGTGCGAAAGAGAATCTGACCGAGGGACGACGGCGCGGGGTGCATTTCCCGCGGGCGTCCGAGCTCAATCAGCGCCGAGACCACGCGTTCGATGCGCGCGACTTCAGTTTGCAAGAGCTGGAGCAGCTCGCGTGATTCGTCGTCTTTCACTTCGAGTGAGCGTTCCAGGAGTTGCGCCGAACTGCGCAGCACGCCGAGCGGCGTACGCACCTCATGCGCGACACCGGCGGCCAATTCTCCGACAAAGGAGAACTTCGCCGCATCGACGAGTTCGCGCTCCGCACGGTTGAGGTCAGCCGCCATGTGATTAAAGGCGTTTGTGAGCGTCCCGATCTCATCGCGCGAGCGCACCGGCACAGGGGACTCAGGCCGCACGCCACGGCCAACGGCTTCGGCGGCCTTGGTGAGTTCGGTCAAGGGTTCCGTGACCCGGCGGGCGGCAAGCAGGGAGACGGTCAGAGCGACGAGCAGCATCCCCCCGAGCACGGTGGCGAGCAGCGTGACCATCCGCCGGGCAGGAGCAAACGCATTGGCCAGCGGTTCCGCCACCACCACTGTCCAGGGTGGGAGGTCGTCGGGGAGCTTGGCATGCCCAACGAGCCTCGCGGTAGCGGTATCGATATACCCCGTGGTTGCGTGGTCCTGGCTCCGTGGGACGTGGAGGAGCAGCAGGTCGCCGAGTTGCCAGGGCCCATCTGCTGGGGCGGCACTGCCAATCACGATACCGCGGGCATCCAGAATCAGCACCTCAGGGTCGAGGCCGACCGACCTCATGCTTTCGCGCACACGCGCGATGACCTCCGTACCCCGTTCCCAGTCGAAAAGTGCCACGAGCTGACCGAGTGTGGTCCCTCGTGCGTCAGGGTCTGGCACTGGCACCGTCAAGCGAATAAGCGTCCCGGTCGCATCCGCCGTCGGGAACGGGCCTGCAATCATCACTGCCGAGTCCACCCCACCGGGGATGGTATTTTCGGTCTTCCCAATCCAAGCCGGAGTACTCGCGGCGACCACCTGTCCGCTCCGATTGAGGACGAGCAGATCGACACAGGCGGGGCAGCCGCGCTTCCCCGAGGCAAGAAATGAGGAGATGCGCTTGTCGAGGTCCGCGATGCGAATCTCGCGCATGACATCCTGGACAGCGAACGACTCGAGCCGTTCTCGTTCCGAGCGCAAGGTTGTTGCCAGGCGGTCGGCACCGCTACGGGCCTCTTCGCTGAGATGGCGCCCGACCATCTGCGCCAGCGCCGCGCGGCTGCTCGATAGTGTGATCACGCCGTACAAGCCACCGGGGAGCAAGACAAGGGCCGCAACGAAGAAGAGTAACTGCGCGCGTAGCGAGAACATGCGTCCAGTCCCTGAATTCGCGGAGAAGTCTCCATTTGCGCGCGCGTTCCGCGAAGGGGCCTCGTTCATTTTGGGGATGATGACCCCTCCACTGGCTTAGTTCAAGCGCGGAAGATATACCCTGTGCCGCAGCTTTGCACATTTCCTGCTTATACCTCCATGAACGCCACAAAATCGCAAAATCGCAGCCACTGTCACCCGACACGCATGATGGGTCTGGTCATGCGCGTGGTGACCATTCTTGTGGTGCTCGTCTCACCAGCTTCATGGGCAGCCTCCGAGAATCAGACTCCTTTGAGCATTGGAGGACCGGAGCTGGAGGAAACTTTCGGTGCCGACACGCCACTTGGGCGATTTTCGTATCACGCCGGTCAGGGACTACGGCTCGGGAAGACGGGGCTCACGATTGGGGGATTCACCACTACAGAGGTAGAACATCTTGAGAACGGCGAGCGCCGTGGGGGAATCGAAGAGCTGAACTTCCTCATCTCCTACGATCCGGTTCCGTTCGCCCACCTGTTTGCTGAATTAGGAGTCGGCTCGTTGGCGGAAGTGGAGCGGGGGCGACGGGGGATACACTCCAATCCTGTGTTAGAAGTCGAGCGGCTCTACCTGGATCTGGGCACTCGTGACGCCTTACGTCTCCGGGTCGGCAAGTTCCAAACTCCGGTTGGTCGGTGGAACTTGACGCCACGCGAACCACACCTGTGGACAACTTCCGAGCCCTTGATCGTCGAGGAGGTCTTCGACGATACGACAACCGGAGCGATGCTCCACGGGTCGGTGTTTCCTCAGGGCGGGGCCCTCTCGTACTCACTGTACGGAGCGTTGCTCCCGCCGCTTGATGCGCAGAGTGATGAACATCCGGCCAGGTACAGCGCCGGAGCACACCTCGAATGGGCCAGCCTCACAGGGTGGACGCTGGGAGCATCGTATTTCGCTTCGCAGCGGCGCAATGGGGAATGGAATCACCTGGGCAGTACGGACCTGTTGTGGTTCCCCCATCAGCGCGTCGAGCTGAGTGGCGAAGTGCTGTTCGGCGAGGGCAGCATTGAGGACGGCGCGACGTGGGGCCTGTACGCACAGGGTGTCGTGGAAACACTCCCCACCCTGTATCTCGTCGGGCGTTACGAACGCTTTCATCCACCTGGGGGTGGGCGCGATATTAACCTGTTTGACCTCGGCGTTGCCTGGGTCCCACTCCCCTACCTCCGCTTCAAAGCCGATTACCTCATTGCCGACCACCGCCACGAACTCGCCGCGCCGGGCGTGCGCTTCTCGTTTTCGCTTCTCTTTTGAGCTGTTATGGGTACGCGACTTTTCATCATAGCTCTGGCCTTCACTCTCCTCACCCCGTCGCGCATTGTCGGGCAGGAGAGTCGCGTGGCCGTGATCGTCCACCCTGAGCGACGGACCGAACTTTCGCCGGACGAGGTCGCCCAAATCTATCTGCGGCGTAAGCGTTTCTGGGACGATGGGACCGCTATCGTTCCGCTGAATCTGCCCTCGCAGGTGCCCTTGCGCGTGCGTTTCTCACAGCTCGTGCTCAACCAGACTGGACCGCGGCTCGCGGATTATTGGAACCGCTTATATTTCGATGGCATCTTGCCGCCAGCGACACTGGCCTCGACGGAAGCCGTTCGACGCTATGTGGCCTCCGATCCGAACGCGATTGGCTATGTGCCGATGACCGAAGTCGATGGCTCAGTGCGTGTCGTTTTGCACTTGGAGTGAGGCAGCTCAGTTGTCAGTTTCCGGTCCCTCAGTCCTTAGTCTCCGGTCCTCAGTCTCCGGTCCCCGGTCCTTCCTCACGCCAGCCCGTACTTCTTCACCTTATACCAGAGTGCGCGTTCACTGAGGTCGAGCACCCGTGCGGCTTTGGCCTTATTGCCGTCCGTCCGCGTCAGCGCTTTGGTGATGAACTCTCTTTCAAGCTGCTCAATGGCTTGATCGAGCGACAGGGACTCGGGAAGAGCGGAGCGCTCGGCAACCGGTGGCCGCACCTGCGGTGCCACTATTGGTGCCACCATTTCCTGGGGCAAATGCGTACTGTCAATGAGTTTCCCGCGACTTAAAACGGCGGCCCGTTCGAGGACATTTTCTAATTCTCGGACATTGCCAGGCCACTCATACCGTTGCAGACTCTGGAGCGCTTGATCGCTGATTTGTAATTGCTCATACCCCAGTTTGGCCCCGTGATGCTCAAGGAAGTGTTGGACTAAGAGGGAAATATCCTCCACCCGCGACCGCACGGGCGGCATGTCCAGCGCGAAGACATTGATGCGATAGAAGAGGTCTTCCCGTAAGGTGCCGTCGCGCACAGCCTGCCGCGGGTTGCGGTTCGTGGCCACGACGACGCGGATATCCACCGGGATCCGTCGGTTACTGCCGAGGCGCTCGATTTCGCGTTCTTGCAACACCCGCAGCAATTTCGCCTGCATCGGCAATGGCATTTCCGTCAGTTCATCCAGAAAAATCGTGCCGCCATGCGCCAGCTCAAACTTCCCGACCCGGTCATGCGACGCACCAGTAAAGGAGCCACGCGTGTGCCCAAAGAGTTCGCTTTCCAAGATGTCATCGGGAATGGCCGCGCAGTTAATCGGCACGAAGAGGGCATTTTTGCGTGGTGACGCGCGATGAATCGCACGTGCGGCGAGTTCCTTGCCTGTTCCCGTCTCGCCGGTGATCAGCACATTGGTATTGCTTGGCGCTACTTGGTGAATGAGGTCATAGATATGTTGCATAGCCGCGCTGCGCCCAACAAATTCCCCCCACCCTTTTTCGACCTCTTCGCGGAGAAAGAGGTTTTCTCGTCGAGTGCGTTCCGTGGTCAGGGCGCGGGTAATGGTGCGTTCCACGGCCTCCACATCGAACGGTCGCAAAATATAATCGTAGGCCCCCAACTTCATGGCGTGGACCGCGCTTTCAACTGTTCCATACGCGGTCAGGAGAATAACGGGCGTCTCAATCTTCTGGGTGCGCAGCGCATCCAGCAGGGCCAGACCATCCATCTCTGGCATTCTCAGGTCGGTCAGCACTAAATCAAAGGATTCCCGCTGGGCGAGCGCGAGGGCTTCCTGTCCGTTGCTGGCGGCGCGCGTCTCCAGTCCCATCTTTTGCAGCATGATTTGGAGCACACGGCGGGTATTGGCTTCATCATCGACCACGAGAACACGTTGCTGGCTCATAGACTGACGCTCCTTGACTGAGGTAACTGGACCACAAAACAGGTGCCTTTGTCACCATACTCTGGAACAGCAAGTATCCTGCCATGCCTTGAGCCCACTAAGGCGATTTCCGGAAAAGACTATCCCATGTAGCCCGGATGGAGCGGAGAGGAATCCGGGGTGTCCCGCGCGGAACCTGGATTCCGCTCCGCTTCATCCAGGCTACCTAGAAACGGTATATTCATTTCGAGAAATCACCTAAGAAGGAAGTTGAACTTGCAAGGACAACAGCAAAGATGGTACTGGATGGAAAGTTTTTGTGACCAATGTCTGCTTGAAAGAATAGCATGGAACAGGATGTCAGATCCTAGTGGAAACTTCCCATGACCTTTGATGAAGTATTGGCACAAGTCCGAGAGCTGTTACAGAGCAAAGGCCGGGTCGCGTACCGCGCGCTGAAACGGCGCTTCGAGCTGGATGATGAGTACCTGGAAGGTAACTCCCCAGGACCCTAAGAGGTACGGAGTTGTTGGATAAGAATGGTGGGAGTTTGGGCGAGGGTGTGGAGGATGTTCCAGCCTTGTTTGCGGGCGGTGGACATCACGGTGCGGAGGATGGTGAAGGTATGGGCCCCGGCTTCGGTGCGGAAGCCCCCAGAGATTTTCTGTTTGACCTTCATCATGCGCAGGTCCTGCTCCGCCTGAT
>CAMBFS010000094.1 GCA_945865755.1 Klebsiella pneumoniae | reverse complement strand
AGAATAATCAAAGGTTCGTACGATAACAGCCAACTTCCAGCACGGGCTTATTGTAAAAGGTCGGCAGGCGAATGTAGACCAGGCCCAGCAAAACTCCTTAAAATCAAGTGATTTCTTGGATTTACGAAAAGTGTCCTGACATCAGGCTGTTACCTGGAGTCCTGATGGCAAAACCCTTGCCACCGGTAGCGCCGACAACACCGTCAAGCTTTGGGACGTCGCCTCCCATAAACTCCAGGCCACCCTTAATGGACATGACAACTGGGTCTTGACCGTTGCCTGGAGTCCCGATGGCAAAACCCTCGCCTCCGGTAGTTCTGACAAAACTCTCAGGCTGTGGGACGTTACTTCTCACCAGATCCTGACCACCCTCAGAGGATATAACACCTCGGTCAGGGCCGTCGCATTCAGTCCTAATGGTAAGACCCTCGCCTCCGGCAGTTCGGATAAGACCCTCAAGCTCTGGGACGTCGCTTCCCGCCAACTTCTGGCTACCCTCAAAGGCCATAGCAACTTGATCTGGACCGTCGCCTGGAGTCCCGATGGCAAAACCCTCGTCTCCGGCAGTGCCGACAACACGATTATTCAGTGGGTCAGTAAGAGTGGAGCGCTCATTACGCGAACGGTGTTGCTGCCAGGCAATCGGTGGCTGGTCTACCATCCCCGTAAGCTGGTCTATGACTCGTCCTATCCAGAGGGGCAGAAAGAAAACTACGCGGCCATTCGCTTTGATGGCCAAGTACGACCAGTTTATCCGCTGGAGTATTATCGCGAGGAATTGAAACGTCCAACCGGACTCCTGGCGGCTCTGCACGCCCCACAGCCGGTCATTGCTCCCAAGCCCTTCCGTCTGTGGTGGGACACCACTGAAAATAAAGGAGCCTTGTTCGTCGGACTGTCGGTCGTTGCTCTTGCGGCCTTGGCCTTTGTCGCCGTGCTGCGTCGTCGTGCTGACCCACTAGAGATTGCCAGAAGGTTCTTCACCCAAACGGGTGCGCGCACTGTCGAGTCCCTGCGTGGGCGTGCGCTGCTGCTGGGGACGCCGGACAATCGTCCCGCCAATGTCCTCGTGTTATGGCCGGAGCAGCACGAGAAGCCGCTGGCACTGGTGACCGCCATCGTCGACAAATATCGCGCGAAACTACCGGGACGAGCAAAACTCTACCTCGCCTATACCGAGCACGGACCAGAGAGCGCGATGTTGCAAGAGTTACGCGCGCACACCAGATGCGATGTCATTCCGCTCTTCTCGTCCATGCTCGAACAGGCGTCGTTGAACGGCATCAGCGCGCGGGTCCTGCATGACCTGGAGGAGCCGTATGTGGTGCGCACCGATCCGTATGCCGAATCCTTGCCGATCCTCGATCCGCAATGGTTTTACGGGCGGGGCGAGTTCTTGCGGCGTTTGCCTGGCGTGCTCGCGCAGGGGCAACATGTCGGCATCTTTGGCCTGCGCAAGGTGGGGAAAACCTCGTTGCTCAACCAGTTGCGTCAGCGCTTTATCACCACGCCCACGGTGGTCATCGACTGCCAGGCATGGCCAGCCAAGGCCGAGAGCTATTTCGTCGAGATCCTGCACCAACTCCACACCGGACTCACGGCACAGGGCGTGAAAAGTCTGTCCGCGCCGCCAACGGAGGTTGACGCCGACCAGTTTCGCCAGCGGTTCTTGGCCTATTTCGATGCTTGGCAAGCGGCCGGGCGGCGCGAGCCGTTCTTGCTCATTCTTGATGAGATCGACAAATTTTTTCCCCATCGTGACGCCAAGGGTAGCGAGGAGGTTCTCACTGAATATGTCCGCTGTTTCCGCCTCCTGCGTGGCCTGGCGCAGACCCGGCAATGTCTAGTTTTGCTGGTCGTCGCGTATCGCCCTGATATCAATCGCCACGATCTCCTAAGCGCGCATATTGGCGAAAACCCGATGGCGCACTCATTCCAGGAAGAGGTGATCGGGTTCCTCAATGCGGAAGAGAGTACCGCGATGATCCAGGAGATTGGCACGTGGAAGGATATTGTCTGGGAACCTGAGGCGGCGCGGCGAGTCTTCGCGTATTGCGGTGGGCACCCGCTGATTACGCGATGGTTCGCGAGTGAAGCGTGCCAGAAAGGCAGCCGCAAGCATGTCGATGTTGCTCGCGTCGAGGAAATCGCGACCGAGCAACATCGAACGTTCGACAAAAATCAGATTGGTCGCTATTGCCAGGAAAGCGTGTGGAACTACCTCCGTGAAGAAGAACAATCGGTGCTGCGGCAAATTTGCCACAATGGTCAAGAGCAGAGAACTGAGTCCGCCATATACGCCAAAGGGCCGGAATATAAAGAAGCACTGACCAATCTTGAGCGGTTAGACTTGGTCACGAGCCACGAAGGAGCGGTGCAGCCGCGCGGAACCTTATTCGAGGCATGGTTGAAAGAGAGAATGGGCCTATGAACGGTAATAATCCTTACAACTGCGTCGTGCCGGGCAACCTGTTTGTTGGCTATGACGAGTTCCTCCACGAGCTGCATGATGATCTTCGCAACGGCCACTCCTACGCGCTGATTGGCGGGCGGCGCTGCGGAAAAACTTCCCTGCTCTTACAGATAGCGAAGGATGTTCGGGAAGGCTCCGCACTCTCACCACTGTGCCCGCTACCACGCCTGCTGGACATCCAAGCGCTCGATCAACAACCCACACCACATCTCTTGTTTCAACGCTTGTACGAACTGACCGTCGAGGAAATCGACGCCCCAACTTTCTCACCGGACGAACCGGAGGGAGCGTATCAACAGTTTCTCGCGGCACTGAAGAAAGCCGCTCCACTTATGGAGCAGCGCTACGGCCCGTTCTGGGTCGTGATTTTTTTGATCGACGAGTTAGATGCGGCGGCGGACTCCTTGCCAAACGACCAGTTCTTTCAGAATCTGCGCAACTTTCTTATGATGTCCGACTACAAAACCCACTTCCGCGTGGTCGCCAGCGGCGTCACTGGGATAGCCGAACTGATTCGGTCCGGGACTTCTCCCTTGAATAATCTCACGCGGAAATGTCTCGGTATTCTCTCTCGGCAAGACGCGACGCGGTTGATCGTGTCTGGGTTTGGCGCTGCCTTCGATGAGGAAAGCAACAATTTTTTGTTCCAATGCACCGGACGACATCCGTACCTTATGCAAGGCATCCTGGAGAAGTTGTGGAACGACAAAGGCGTGGCGGATCACTGGGCTATGCAACGCGCGGTGGAAAAATTCTTGCGTGAACATAACGATTTTCGCCGCTGGGTCCAGTCGTTCGGTCCGGCGGAGCACGCCGTGTATCAAATGCTCGCCGATGCCCCCCAAGGCACGCTTGAGAAGCACAGCATTCGTCGACAGCTCGATCCGTCTCTGGCTTTCCGGGTGGGGGATGCCCTGACCGTGTTGAGTTATCACGGCGTGATTGACGATAGTGACCCTCAGAAGCCGCGAATCGCCGGGACGATGTTTCGGGATTGGTACCAAGAGAATGCACCAAGGCAAGAGAAGCCGAAAACTTCAGCCGCGCGGCCCTCGCAAGCCGTGCGGGTGTTCGTAAGCTATTCTCACAAAGACGAGAAGTTTCGCAAGAAGCTGGAAACGCATCTTTCCCTTCTCCAACGGCAAGGGGTAATTGAGGGATGGCACGATCGCAAAATTACCGCTGGGCAAGAGTGGGCTAATGCCATCGACCAGCATCTCGAAACCGCGCACGTCATCCTCCTGCTGGTCAGCGCGGACTTCCTCGCTTCGGATTACTGTCACGACGTGGAAATGAAGGCCGCGTTGAAACGTCATAACGAAGGAGAAGCGTGCGTGGTTCCAATCATCGCACGCCCAGTCGATTGGAACGGCGCGTTGTTTGGCAAGCTGCAAGCGTTACCGAAAGACGCCAAACCTGTCACGACCTGGGGAAATCGTGATGAGGCGTGGCTCAATGTCGCGCAAGGCATTCGGCGGGCGGTGGAGGAATTGCGGAAGCGCTCGGAATAAGAGCTGTTTGCGGGACACCCAAGGTCCAAAGCTCCGTAGGGTGGGTCGCGACTCACCCTACGGACTAACACGGGCCATTCACGCCCGTTTGCGCTGAGCAACAGGGGCCAACTCACCAATTTGCTCAGTGAGCCGGTCGTGCAAGCTCTCACACACGGCCTCACACAGGTCAAAAACCACGTCATCAATAATACGATAGTAGACGTTGAGCCCTTCTTTCCGGCGACTGACGAGACCAGCCTGTTGCAACATCCCGAGATGCTTCGACACATTGGCCTGTAAGCCGTGGGTTGCCGCGATAATGTGGCCCACCGTTTGTTCTCCATCCCAAAGGGAATGGAGAATTTTCAGCCGCATCGGCTCGCTGAGAACCTTGAAGCGGTCGGCGATCAATTGCAGCGCGGCATCGGAGAGATTTTTTCGTTGACGTGGCATGGTGGAGATTGACACCTCTCTACTACATTGCTAGATAGCAATGTAGCTGTATCACAGTCAGTTCATCACGACAAGAACGATGAGCAAGGGGCATCCCGCTCTTCGTCCTCGGCCTCGGAGGTTCGGTCATGGAACAATTCACCCCATTCGCTTCGCTCTGCGGCGGCATCCTTATTGGTTTGAGCGCCTCGCTGTTGCTACTCAGTGACGGCAAAATCGCTGGTATCAGTGGCATCGTGGGCGGGCTGCTCAGCCCAGTGAAGAAGGATACCGGGTGGCGACTCCTCTTCGTCCTTGGGTTACTGACCGGAGGGCTGCTGTTTCGGCTCGTCGCGCCAGAGGTGTTCACCATCGGCATCACCCGATCCACAAGCGTCCTTATGCTTGCCGGGTTATTTGTTGGTTTTGGGACTCGCCTGGGCAACGGCTGCACGAGTGGACACGGGGTGTGTGGCATCAGTCGGCTCTCTCCTCGTTCACTGCTCTCCACGCTCACGTTCATCGTGACCGGCGCCATCACGGTCTACATTATCAACCACCTATTGGGAGGCGCACTATGAACTCGACACTGGCCGCTTTTGTTTCAGGTGTGATCTTCGCCATTGGCCTCGCTATCGGCGGGATGACCAAGCCAGGGAAGGTCGCGGGCTTTCTCGATTTCGCTGGAAACTGGGATCCGAGTCTCATGTTCGTCATGGGGGGGGCGGTGATGACGCACGCCATTTTGTATCGGCTGATTCGCAAACGGCCAACGCCGCTGTTCGCCGCCGCGTTCTCCGTCCCAACACGCGCGGATATTGACGCACGCCTGCTGGGTGGAGCCGCGCTCTTTGGCATCGGCTGGGGACTCAGTGGCTTTTGTCCGGGACCAGCCATCACCTCCCTCGCGTCGGGACAAACGCCCGTGCTGGTTTTTGTCGCAGCCATGATTGGTGGCATGTATCTGTATAATCTGAGCGTGAAACGTGGAGCGTAAAAGGAGAGGCCCTCATGTTATTTCGTGAACTCAATCGCGGCAAATGCAAAACCTACCTCGTTGCGTGTGAGCGGACCCACAAAGCGGCATTGCTTGACCCCGTGCGTGAGAAAGTCGAGCGCTATCTCGCGCTGCTTGCCTACTATGGTTGTAAGCTCGATGCCGTGATCGACACGCACACGCATGCGGATCATCGGACCGCCGGATGGGAATTGCGCGATTTGACCGACGCGCGGCTCATCATGCACCGACGCGCCCCGGCTCCGCATGTGGATGTCCACGTGGAAGATGGCCAGGTGATTCCCATTGGTGACGTGCGCTTGCGTGTCTTTCATACGCCCGGCCATACCCCGGACAGTATCAGCTTGTATACGAACGATCGGGTCTTTACGGGAGACACGATTCTCATCCACGGCACGGGCCGCTGCGATTTTGCTGGCGGGGATGCGGGCGAACAGTACGATGCCATCGTCAACAAGATTTTTTCGCTTCCCGACGAAACCTTGCTCTTTCCAGCCCATGACTATCGCGGGCATACCCAATCGACCGTGGGAGAAGAGAAGCGCGCGAACCCTCGCGTTGCTGGCCGGACGCGCCAAGCCTACATCGACCTGATGAATAATCTGGGGCTCCCTCTCCCTCAAGGGATTCAAGAATCCTTACAGCCGAATCAGTCAGCCATTGAAGATGAATCGATCAAATTCCCCACGCTTGCCGAACTGAACCAGGTCCGTCAGCTCAGCGCCAAGGAATTACAGCTCAAGTTGATGACCTCGCAGCAGCCAATTTTGCTCGACGTGCGAGAGCCGGACGAGTTCAGCGGTGAGTTAGGACATATTCCCGGCAGCATCCTCATCCCTCTCAAGGAATTGCCCACCCGGGCCAGTGAACTCGAAGTGGACAAACACCGCGATGTCATTGTGATTTGTCGCGCTGGGGTGCGCAGTACCACGGCGGCGGCGATTCTCACTGGACTCGGCTTCGACCATGTCGGCAACCTCAAAGGTGGCATGTTGGAGTGGACCGACCAGCGGTTACCGGTCGAACGATGAAAACAGTTCGGAGTTCGGAGTCTCGAACCGTTCGGAGTCTCAGACCGAGGGAAGCAGCCAATTGATCTCCGCGTCTCTGCGTGAGTAATCTTCGTTGCGTGAGAAAAAAGTGAACTAATGAAGTGGGCAAAAGTTATTGATCACACCCGGTGCATCGGCTGTCACGCGTGTAGCACGGCCTGTAAGTCGGAAAATCAGGTGCCCCTGTCGGTCAATCGCACCTACGTCAAATATGTGGACGTAGGCATTTTTCCCCATGTGCGGCGCGCGTTTCAGGTCACGCGCTGCAATCAGTGTGACGATGCGCCGTGTACCGCGGCTTGCCCCACCGCGGCCATGTACACACGCCCTGACGGCATCGTGGATTTCGATAAATCCGCCTGCATCGGGTGTAAGGCGTGTATCGCCGCCTGTCCGTATGATGCCATCTTTATCAATCCCGAAGATCATAGCGCCGAAAAATGCAACTTCTGCGCCCACCGGATCGACATCGGCCTTGAGCCCGCGTGTGTCGTCGTCTGCCCGACCGAAGCGATCTTCATCGGTGACTTGCACGACGCCACCTCCAAGGTCTCACAGATTGTGGGACGCACCCCAGTCTCCGTGCGCCGCCCAGAGAAAGAAACGCATCCGAAACTGTTCTACCGTGGCGCGCATCAAGCCACGCTGGACCCCCTCGCGGCTAGTCGTCCGACGGGCGGACTCTTCCTGTGGGGAGAGCAAGGCAACGTGTCACATCAAGTCACTTCTGGTCACCCCGGCCATCGCAACAGTTCAGCAGCCGCGGTCTTGGCGTATGATGTCCCGCATCGCGCGCCGTGGGACTGGCGCCTGAGTCTCTACACCTGGACCAAAGGGATCGCCGCCGGGGCCTACCTCGTTCCGCTCCTGCTGCTCCTGCTTGGCGTGGTGGATGCGAGTAGTCCGCTCTGGCGATGGGCCGCCCCTCTCATAGCGGGTGCGTTCCTCGCGCTGACTGGGGTGATTCTGATCGCGGACCTCGAACATCCCGCCCGCTTCTATTACCTCTTCACGCGGCCACAGTGGCGGAGTTGGCTCGTGCGCGGCGCGTTCATTATCGCCGGGTATACCGTCGTGCTCGGTGTCCATGTCTTCGCCAGCCTGTTTTTTCCCGCGAGTTCCTTTCAACAAATGCTCGCCGTCATCGGCGCACCGCTCAGTATATTGACCGCCATCTATACGGCGTATCTCTTCGCGCAAGCCACGGCCCGCGACCTGTGGCAAAGCCCGCTCTTGCCACCGCACCTCCTTGTGCAAGCGCTTCTTCTCGGCTCCGCGATCCTCGTCCCGTTCGCGCTCTGGCTTGAGCCCCACGCGGTTCCCGCCCTGGCTTGGTTATTGGGAGCGAGCAGCGCGCTCCATCTCTTCATGGTCTGTGGCGAAGTGACGCTCGCTCATCCCACCGCGCATGCTCATCTGGCCAGTCGAGAAATGACGAGCGGAAGATTTCGTGCCTACTTTTGGCTTGGTGTTGTGCTCGTCGCGCTTGGTCTCTTGGCCCCGTGGATAGGGGTCACCGCCGCGTTGTGCGCGCTGGTTGGCTTGCTCGCGCATGAACATGCCTACGTACAGGCCGGGCAAGCGGTACCCCTCGCATAACCCGCAACGGGGGAGAAGTTTCGGGTTTCGGGTTTCGAGTTCTAAACTCAGTCCGCAGTTCTTCTTCTTCCCCCTTTTGACTTTTGCCCTTTGACTTCTCCTCATACAAGGAACGGAACGTGAGCACTACAAAAAAAGACGAAACCTTCTACCCTGGCCCTAGCCGTAGTCACCTGGCGGCGTTCCCACCTAAAGAACGGTGGGACGATTGGGTCGAACTCGACTCGCGCGCCTGGCCGAAACGGGTGGAAAAGCATTCCATGTTAGTGCCGACCACCTGCTTCAACTGCGAATCCGCCTGTGGCTTGCTTGCATACGTCGATCCCGCAACGCTTACCGTGCGGAAGTTCGAGGGCAACCCCGAACATCCCGCCTCGCGTGGGCGTAACTGCGCCAAAGGACCCGCGACGCTCAATCAAATCCAGGACCCCGATCGTATCCTGTATCCCCTGAAACGCACCGGCAAACGGGGCGAGGGCAAATGGGCGCGCGTATCCTGGGAGGAAGCGCTCACCGATATCGCGGGCCGGATTCGTCAGGCGATTCAGGATGGGCGACAGAATGAGGTGATGTACCATGTCGGTCGCTCTGGCGAAGACGGCTACACCGAACGGGTGCTCGCCGCGTGGGGAGTCGATGGGCACAACTCCCATACCAACATCTGTTCCTCAAGCGGACGCGCCGGGTATCACTACTGGATGGGGCTGGACCGCCCAAGCCCCGACCATGCCAATGCCGAGGTGATTTTCCTGGTCAGTTCGCACCTCGAAGCCGGTCACTATTTCAACCCGCACGCGCAACGCATTATCGACGGAAAAAGTCAGGGAGCCAAACTCATTGTGTTTGACGTGCGCCTGTCCAACACCGCCACCCATGCGGATCACTGGGTGGCTCCGTCTCCGGGGAGCGAGGCGGCGATTCTGCTCACTCTCGCCAATGATCTGATTCAACGGCGACGGTATAACCGCGAATTTGTCCGTCGGTGGTGGAATTGGCGGGAATACTTGCAGAGCGAGCGACCAGACGTTGAACCGACGTTCGAGAATTTCGAGACCGCGCTTGGCGATTTGTACAAAGACTACACTTTTGCCTTTGCCGCTGAAGAGTCGGGCGTTGATGCCGCGGTGATCGCGGAGATCGCCGAGATCGTCGCCACGGCTGGGACCCGTCTCTCCACCCACACGTGGCGCAGTGCCACGGCGGGCAACCTCAGTGGCTGGCAAGTGTCCCGTAGTTTGTTCATGCTCAACGCCTTGCTCGGGGCCATCGCCACGGAAGGCGGCACCTATCCCAATGCCTGGAACAAGTTTGTCCCGCGCCCGATCTACACACCCCCCCATCCACAGGTCTGGAACCCACTGACGTGGCCAATCGAGTACCCCCTCGCCATGAACGAGTTGTCGTTTCTGCTCCCACATTTCCTGCAAGAGGGGCGCGGAAAGTTGGCGGTGTATTTCACGCGTGCCTACAACCCGGTGTGGACCAATCCCGATGGATTCACCTGGATTGAAACACTGACTGATGAAAGCCTCGTCGGGCTGCATGTGGCGCTGACCCCGACCTGGAGTGAGACCGCCTATTTCGCGGACTACGTGCTACCGATGGGGTTAGGCAGTGAACGCCACGATATTCATTCTTATGAAACGCATGACGCGCAGTGGTTGGGCTTTCGCCAGCCGGTCTTGCGCGCCGCCCAAGAGCGGCTCGGCCACACCATCACCGACACGCGCCAGGTCAACCCCGGCGAAGTCTGGGAAGAGAACGAGTTCTGGATTGATCTCTCCTGGTGTATTGATCCCGATGGCGCCATGAACATTCGTCAGTACTTCGAGTCCACACAACGACCGGGAGAAAAACTTACGGTTGATGAGTATTATGCGCATATCTTCGAACACTCAGTCCCCGGATTGCCGGAACGCGCCGCCGCCGAGGGGCTGACCCCACTGGCCTACATGCGACGCTACGGGGCCTTCGAGGTCCAGAAGAAGATCGGGGCGGTCCATGACCAAGCCGTGCCAGCCGCCGAGTTGGAGGACATTCATACTGATGACCTGGGCCGGGTTTTCACGCGTACACCGCGACCGCTTGGACCCAATATCGTGCCCTTGCCCACACCGGACGGGGACAACGAAGGCCGACGGCTGGTGGGCATTCATCTGGATGGACAGATCGTGCGTGGGTTTCCGACCCCAAGTGGCAGGCTGGAGTTCTTCTCGCGCACGCTCAAGGAGTGGGGATGGTCAGAGTGCGCGCTGCCGTCGTATATGCGCAGTCATGTCCATCCCCAACAACTGGAAGCCGGACAGATGGTTCTGATCCCGACCTTCCGCCTGCCGGTGCATATTCACACGCGCAGCGCCAACGCCAAATGGCTCGACGAGATCGCGCACTCCAACCCGCTCTGGCTCCATTCCTCGGACGCTGCTCGCATCGGCGTGCAAACTGGGGGCCTGGTGCGGGTCGAAACCGAGATTGGCTACTTCGTCGTCAAGGCGTGGGTGACCGAGGGTATGCGACCTGGGGTGGTCGGGTGTAGTCACCACATGGGACGCTGGAAGCTCGACGGCGACGGGCAGCGACAGCTTATGGCCAGTGTGTCCCTCGAACATCAAGGCTCACGCTGGCTGTTGCGTCGCCAGAAAGGCGTGGAAGCGTTCACCAGCGCGGACCCGGATAGTCAACGGATATGGTGGACTGATGCTGGCGTGCACCAAAACCTGACGTTTCCTGTCCATCCCGACCCGATTTCCGGGATGCACTGCTGGCATCAGGCGGTTCGCGTGCGCAAGGCGGACGCGACCGATCGGTATGGTGACATCAGTGTCGATACCAAGAAGTCTCAGGAAGTTTACAAACGGTGGCTCACCATGACCCGCCCGGCGAATCGGGTGTCCCCCGACGGTAGCCGACGGCCATATTGGCTCCTGCGGCCACTCAAGCCGAGCCGGGAGGTGTACCGCCTGCCGGTGGATTCCCCGCCGCGCACGTGAGTGAGTGCGCGGACGATAGAACTCGGACGCATCTCCCATGTCGCGCTATTTCCCTTTTTTGGATTTGCGTTCGTATCGCTTCTCGTCTCTCCGCCATGACCTGCTTGCCGGCATCACGGTCGCCTTCTTGGACATCCCCCAAGGGATTGCCTATGCAATGATCGCCGGGCTGCCACCCGCGATGGGTCTATATGCCGCCGCGGTTCCCGCCATCGTTGGGGCGTTGTTTCGCAGTTCTCGCCATGTGGTGACGGGGGCGACGAATTCCGTCAGCTTGTTGGTGGGGACCGCGGTCGCCGCGCATTTTGTGCAAAACGGCATAGCGCCAGTCGAGGTCGCCATTACCCTCGCGCTGCTTGTCGGAGCCATGCAGTTTCTCGCCGGCGTGTTGCGACTCGACGCCATGGCCGATTACATTTCCCAACCAGTCATGCGCGGCTATATCACGGGCGCGGCGGTGCTGATCGCGGCGGGACAGCTTCCGAACATCACTGGCACGAAAGGCGGTGGTGGGAACCTCCTGACCATGTTGACGGTGTGGGTGGACAATATGTCACACACCAATCTGTTGACGGTCGCCTTCGCGGGTGCCACCAGTCTCATCATTCTTGGGGTGCGCCGTGTGGACCGGCGGATTCCCGTGTCAAGTCTCGTGATGATCCTTGGTATCCTGGTCAGTGAGGCTTTTGCGTGTCACGAGCGGGGCCTCCGGTTGGTCGCCGACCTTGCTCCGATTCCCGTTGGGTTTCCCCCTGTGACCATTCCGCACTTTGGCCTCTGGGGGCTGTTGTTCCCTGCCGCCGTGGCGTGTGCCGTGCTCTCGTTGGTCGAATCCAGTTCTGTCGCACGAGCACTGGCAACCCGAAGTGGACAGCGGATCGATATGGCGGCTGAGTTTACCGGTCAAGGGTTGGCCAATCTCGCCGCCGCTTTTTTCGGTGGATACCCGGTCAGTGGGAGTCTCGGTCGGTCCATGCTCAATTACCAAGCGGGCGCGCGGAGTCGGCTGGCGGCGACTTTCTGTGGGTTCATTATGATCGTCGTCCTCCTCTTCTTCGGGCCGGTGGTCGCGCGGACTCCCGTGGCGAGTCTCGCGGGCTTGCTGCTCGTTCTGGCGAATGACCTGATTGACCGCGAGGGGGTGCGGATGACATTGCGAGGGACGACGAGCGACCGTACCGCTTTTCTCGCCACGGTGCTTGGCACGTGGATTCTGCCACTCGACAAGGCGATTTATCTTGGGGTCGGCATGAGTCTCGTGCTTTTTTTACGACGCGCGCGGTTGCTCACTGCTCGTGAGATGACGATTGGAGAAAAGGGGCGCTTCCGTGAAATTGACGCGGACGCGGGGGAAGAGGGGCGTGCGTGCGCGGCGATCCGTATTCTCAACTTATCGGGTCCGCTGTTTTTCGCCGTGGCGGGAGAACTGGAGTCCGCCCTGGAGCGGGTTCTGCGAGACCCAGACCTGCGTGTTCTTATTTTGCGTCTGCGCCAAGCCCAAGATGTGGATGTCACCATCGTGAGTATTCTTGGGGCCACCGCCAAACGACTCAGGAGTGAAGGAAAAACGCTTATTTTGTTGGGGCTCCGTTCCCCAACCAGTGCGTTGCTCGAACAGACGGGGATTGCCGAACAGGTGGGCCGCGAGAATTTGTTCTCCGCGCACCCCGGTTGGTTTACGGCGATGGAGTCCGCGCTACGTCAGGCGTTGGCGATAACGGGGGAGCACTCCTGCGGGACACATTGTCCGTTAGCGGAATACGTCGCGGCGCAGGAAACACTCAGGCTAGAACAAGTCTAGGGCAGGTCCCAAGCCCGTCTGGGGCCAGTCTCTGCAAGTCCGAGACTGGCCCCAGACTTGCCCTACTGGTGGAGCGACAGGACCGGGCAATCCGCCTCGCGGACCATTTTTTCGGTCAAACTCCGTAACAAGAAGTGGAGAACGCCGGTGACGCCGTGCGTGGCCATCACTATCAAATCCGCCCCAATGTCGCGCTCGGTTTCGATAATGGTTTTTCCCGGATCGCCACTCACGTGCAGCACAGTCTCGTAGGGCACACCGCTCAAATGTTCCCGCGCGAGTTCTTGGAGACGCTGTCGTGCGGTTTTCTCCGCGAGGACGAGATTCGCCCCATGCTCCCCTTCTCGGGCGTGGTACACCTCTTCTCTCAGACGGAGCATGGCTTCATCGTTCGGGACGATATGCAGCGGGTAAACCGTTCCTTGAAATTGTTCCGCGATTTGACGAGCACAGGCCAATGCCAGATGATTTTTTTCGGCGATATCAATTGGAACCAAAATTTTCTGAAATGGCCGTGCATCTCCGAGCTTTTCTCCGCTTCTCGTCGTCAACACTGGAGTTCTCGATTCGCGGACCACTTTCTCGGCTACACTGCCTAGGATGAAATGAGTCAGGCCCGTCCGTCCGTGTGTGGCCATGACCACGAGATCACTCCCCAGTTCTTTCTCAGCGGCAAGGATGCCTGTGACCGGGTCACTACCCATGCGTGTCACAATGTCGTATGGCGTGTCGGAGAGATGTTCTTCGGCAAGTTTGAGGAGCAGATCCTGCGCGACTTTCTCAGCCCACACGACACTTGCCCCACCGCCATGCTCTGGGTGGTAGACCTTCCGCAGCAGATGGACTTCATCCGTTGGCACCACATGCAGGAGTTGGATAGTGCCGCCAGTCTTCTTCACGACAATGTCGCGCATATTCCAACGCAATGGGGGAGGTTTCATCGAAGTACACCGGACACAAAATTTTCTGAAACGACAACGCCATACTTTTTTCCCTCCTACTTCAGACTTGTCTGAGATATTAGACGTGGAGCAGCAAAATCTTTGCCGCCCAATTCGGAATGAAAGGCGATGTGTTTCGCAAGAATGGGAACAAAAGCGAGGGGAGTTTCCCGAAGATGGGAAAAAGGGCCAGTCTCAGGCGGGTGCGATTCAAAGTGCGGGGCTTGTGGCCCAGGCGACACTTTGCTTGGACAGGAGGCATGCACTCCAATACAGATGAGCTTTTTCTCTCCCGTCTCAATCACCATCCGCACCTGCGTGAGCGGATGGAAACCTTACTTCAGGTTGTGGAAAACGTGGCCGGCGATTGCACCAAAGCCGATGCCGCAGAACAGGCCGTGCT
>CAMBFS010000093.1 GCA_945865755.1 Klebsiella pneumoniae | reverse complement strand
TGCCCCTGGAAGCGTTTGTCCGGCTGGTGGCACGCGCGCTAGACTCCCTGCCGGATGAAATCGTCGAGAAGTTATCCAACGTGGCTGTGGCCGTTGAGGATCGTCCCTCACCAGAAGTGTTGGCGGAAACCGGCTGCGCGAATCCACATGATCTCTTTGGCCTCTATCGCGGTATTCCTCGCCCGTGGCGGTCCACGTTCGCGCCGTTGTCCGATTTTCCCGATAAGATTGAGATTTATTATCAACCCATTATTCGCGCGGGCCTGCGTCCGCGCGAAATTCAAGAGCTGGTGCGGCGTGTCGTCATTCACGAAGTGGGGCACCATTTTGGCATGAGCGATCAACAACTCAGAGCGTTGGGATATTAGTCGGCGTGAGCAGGTCTTGCCGCCGTCCCTCAGTTTGCTATACCAGCCTCCGCGACTCTGCATACGCAAAAAGGAGAAGATTATGCCCCTCGATCCACAAGCCAAAGCGTTTCTCGACCAAGCCGCCGCCTCTGGTGCGCCACCGTTCAGTCAGATGACGGTGCAACAATCCCGTGATGCCCTCGGCGCGTTGTTCGCCCCGAAAGGCCCGCGCGAACCCGTCAAAAGTGTCGAAGATCGGGTCGCCAACGTCGGCGGAGTCAAACTCCCCATCCGCATCTACACGCCGGAAGGCAAAGGCCCATTGCCAATCCTCGTCTTCTTCCACGGTGGGGGCTGGGTCGTCGGCAATTGCGAATCACACGACACCCCCTGCCGTTCGCTGGCCAATGGCGCGGGCTGCATCGTGGTCTCGGTTGACTATCGGTTAGCGCCGGAACACAAATTCCCCGCCCCAGCGGAGGACTGTTATGCCGCGACCAAATGGGCCGCCCTCAATGCCGCGGGCTTCGGTGGCGATCCAAGACGCATTGCCGTTGGCGGCGATAGCGCTGGTGGGAATCTCGCCGCGGCCGTGGCCCAGATGGCGACCGATCGTGGCGCACCGACCCTCAGTTTTCAGTTGCTCATTTATCCCGTGACCGATTACGGATACGCCACGGCCTCGTATCGCAACAACGCGGAAGGCTATCTGCTCACCAAGGACTCGATGCAGTGGTTCTGGAACCATTATTTACAAAACGAGAATGACGGACAGAATCCGTATGCCTCACCGCTGCGTGGCCAACGGCTGACCAATCTGCCTCCGGCACTCGTGATTACGGCGGAATTCGACCCCCTGCGCGATGAAGGCGAAGCCTACGCCACCAAGATGAAACAAGCTGGCGTGTCGGTCACATATACCGACTACAAGGGGATGATCCACGGCTTCTTCAGTCTGGCGGACATCATGGACCAAGGGAAACAGGCCGTGAAGGAAGCCTGCACGCAGCTCCGTGCGGCGTTTGCCAAAGGGTAGGAAAGACCAACAACGAAATGGAGAGACGTTGTGGACAGCGTCTCTCCTAAGCCGAAGGATCAAGAATCACGAGACCATCAAAATAGCGTCGGTAAAACCCGCGATCACGAGTCAACAGCCGGTCACACTGGACAACCGCGTGTGCGCCGATCAAGAAATCCGCCACCATCCGCTGTCGCGTCCCGCCACTCTCCCGATACTGTCGCCACGCGTTGCTCGCCCGCAAGGAAGCCGATTCGGACATTGCCGAGAACCGCACATCCAGCGTTTTCATCATCTGGCGAAATACCTCTTCGTTAGGAAACCCCACGGCGGTTTCTACCCATACCAAGGCACCAGCCACGACAACTCCTTCCGCGAGACACCGTCTAACCGCTTGCGCTGAGGCCGGACCAAATTGCGGATCCGCGCCAAAGATGTCGAGGAGCACATTCGTATCGATAGCCGTGGTCATCCCTCTCCCCGCAGTTCAGCAACGAGAGGATCGGTTCGTCTCCCAGTTCCAAGACATCCGTATACCTGAGCGACGGGATCACCAGACAATAATTTCACCGCCACGAGGCGGCCATTTTCCTCCGAGAATTCCAATACCATTCCCGAATGAAGCCCAAGTTGGTCGCGGAGCGCCTTGGGGATCGTCACCTGGCCATGAGCCGCGATAGTTGCTTTCATAAGACCTCCTTCTTGGAATGACAAGAAACAAAAAAGATGGAGACGGATTCTGTCCGCGAATTCCGCAATCCTCAATCCGCATTCCGCAATGTCTAGGCCGGACGGTCGCGCTCCCAGGTTTGCGACGCCCGCACAAGCGGAGACTGGTGCCGCGCGAAGTGGGCACGGACCTTGGCGAGGTCCTCGCACGTATCAATCTCAGCCCACCACCGCCCTTCCAGCGCCACGGTCTCCACAAGAGACGAAGGGCACAACGAGTTAATCACCGACAGATACCACATTTGCAGCGCTTTCGGCTCGCGAATCGCCACATCCAAGGCGTCGCGAAACGCGGACACGCCAAGGCCACGAAACATCATCAGCCCAATCGATTCACCATGAACCGTGGCAAGGGGGAGCGTCTTCCCCACGGCTTTCAGTTTCCGCCCACCGTTGAGCGAGATTTTCATATCGTCGTCGTCGTACTCGGCCTTACGGTTAATCACGAGCGTGACTGGGGCTTCGGGCGAGGTGAGCAGGAGACGCGGCACGTCAGGGTCGAAGAGCGTATCGCCATTGAGCAGGATAAAATCTTCCGTCATCTCACCGGTGGCCGACCAACAGGTGACGAGATTATTGGTGGTGTCGAAAAAAGGATTGTAGCGCGTGCGCACGGTCAGTCCGGGGATGGGATGCGTCGCGAGAAAGCGTTCAACCCGATCCGCCCCGAAGCCAACCATGATGGTGACGTGCGTGATCCCGCACCACGCTAAAGCTCGCAATTGCAACTCAAGAACCGAACGGTCCCCGTCAACCGCGAGCAAACATTTTGGCTCCTCTTCCGTGAAAGGAAGCAACCGCCGCCCCTGCCCCGCACACAATATAATTACTTTCATGAGTTCTTGGAGAGCATGGTCAGCAGGGAATCGCACCTGTTCCTGGGAAGAGTTAGTATCCGCGATGAGGGACGCGGATGATATTGTCTGCTCACCATCCGGGCCGGTATAAGAGAACCCCGTGAAAAAATCAAGGACGCGCACGCGCGCCACATCATCGTCACCTCGATTGAGAGAGCAGCACGACGCCCCCTCGCGCAAGGAAAATCCGCCCGACTCGTCACTGTCGTCACCTCACGACCCCGGGGTGCGAACGCAAGCGCAAGTGCCACGGCAGGAAGCGTCATCCGCTGAACAGCAACGCGGTGAAGAGATGACGACCGCGTCGCCGCCAAGTGCCATCCAAGAAAAGACGGGCGACATCCTTCGGACCGGACGCATCGGCACCACACTGCGGTGGTACATCATCCGGGAGCTGCTCCGCCCGACGGTGATCGCATTGGCCGGGTTATCGGCGCTTGTCCTCACCAAAGACATGCTCGGATTCTCGGACTTGGTCATTAACCGGGGGTTTGGCCTCTCCGCGGTCGCCACTATCTCCTTTTATGAGCTGCTGCCATTACTCTCGCAAACCCTGCCGTTCGCGGTCCTAGTCGGCGCCCTCGTCGGTCTTGGACGACTCAAATCCGACTTTGAGCTTCTTTCAATGGAAGCCGCCGGTATCTCAGGGCGTCGGTTGGTCGATCCCGTGTGTGCGTACACGAGCGCACTCATGGGGATTGGGCTCCTCCTGTCACTCGTCGCCGCTCCCTGGGCCACACGCTCGTTGACGGCCACGCTGCAACGCATGAGCACGGAAAATCCCGGCCTCTCACTCCGCGCGGGGACGGTTTACGATTTCAGCAAGGTGAGGATGGTGGCCCGTGAGGTATCCGCCCGTGGCGATCAATTGCGTGGGGTGTTGTTGTGGATACCGGAACCAGGGCAAGTCATTTTCGCCGAACGGGGAGAGTTGAGCCCGCTTGATGCCCAGACCACGCAACTGGCGTTGTCTGATGGGGTGATGCTCCCGGCTCCGCCGCAACGCAATGAAGAGACGCGCTTCGGCACGTATTATCACACGTTACGGGAAAACCCGGCGACGACGAAAGAGGTGGAACTCCTAGCCGGAGCGCCCATGAGCGAGCTGCGGACCACGATCAACACCACGAGTGATCCCCGTACCGCGCTACGCGCCGCGGTGGAATGGCAGCGCCGCATTGCCTATCCCGCCGCCGCTATCGCTTTTGGCCTGCTCGCGGTCGCACTGGTGGTCGTTAGTCGGCGCTTCTCGCGCGCCGCTGGTGGTGTGAGTGGCTTGCTCGCGACCGTCGTCTACTACGGCCTCACGCAATTGGGAGAGGGTCTCATTTACGCCAGCCTCGTCCCCGTGTGGTGCGGCGTCTGGGCACCGAATGCCCTGGTCGCGCTCCTCGCGGTGCTGCTGCTCTGGCCTCGCAAGCGGTGGATCGTCCTCTCGCACAAAGCGAGTCCCGATAGCACGACGAACGTCGAGCACGCTCAGACACGACCGATTCCACGCATTGGCCGTTACGTGCTGCAACGTTACGTCGCCCGGCAATATCTCCCACTCATGCTGCTGTCGCTTGGGCTGCTGTTCGTGGGCTACCTGCTCGTTGATGTGCTCGAACGCTTGCAATGGTTCGCGCGCCATCAAGCAAGTGCGTTCGATGTCCTGCGCTTTTATGGGGCCCGGTCCCCACTCCTCCTCTCCCGCGTGCTCCCAATGGCATTGCTGCTCGCGACCGCACTGACCGTGAGTCTGCTGTCCGTGAACCGTGAAATCACCGCGATGCGCGCCTGTGGAATCGCGGTCGCGCGTGCCCTCACCCCAATTCTGCTGATCGCGGCGCTCGGTATTCCTGGCTCTCTCTGGCTCACCGAGGAGATTGTGCCCAAAACAAATGCGCATGCCGACCGACTGAAGGATGAGGAAATCAAGAACAAAGGGCCAGAGGCCAACGTGAAACGGCAAATGATTTGGTATCAGGGCAACACGCAGCTCTACCAAGCCACGCAACTCAACCCCAAGCTCGGAGAGGCGCAAGGGCTGTCGATCTATGAATTAGGAGAGAATGGGCTGCCGATCAGCCGCACGGATGCCCGTACCGCGCGACACATCGGCAATGGGATGTGGGAACTGACCGACCCCGTGCGTATCGGGATTTCCGATCAAGGATTGCAAATCCTTCCAGCGACAAACCGTGCGCAACTAGGCGAAGCTCCTAGCGCAACACTCGACACCATGCACCTCAATACGCGCCAACTGACAAAGGCCATCCGCGATGCTGAAGCGGGCGGCTACAACGCCACGCCGTATCGGGTCGATTTTCACACCAAGCTCGCGGCACCGCTCGCCTGTTTTCTGCTACCCGCCGTCGTGCTCTTCTTTGCGATGACAGGGCCACCATTCCCTGGTCCGGCGGTTACCATTCTCGTCAGTAGCAGCCTGGGAGTGGGATATATTCTGCTGACGGGAGTCAGCACGTCACTGGGATATGGCGCAGTCTTGCCACCACTCCTCGCCGGGTGGGGACCGTCAATGCTACTGGCTGTTCTGGCATTGGTGTTGGCAAGCTGGAATCGTTAAGACGCTCGCGACCCCCATCAGAACCGCGTCGTCACGATCACGCCACTGATGACCATCATCGTGCCGACGATCTGCACCGACGTGATACGCTCGCCCAACACCAGCGCGGAGAACAGCAGCACGATAATCGGCATCAGATTCATGAACACGGCAGCCTGATGCGGACTTACCTTGGCCAGAGCCTTGGAGTACCAAAAATTCGAGAGGGGCGAGAGAATGCAGAGATACGCCGCCGCGAGGAGCACCGTGGGTGACAAGCGCGGAACAAGCGCGAGTGGTGATTCCAAGAACATCAGCGGAAACAGGATCACCGCCCCGGTCAGATACGCACTCGCGGTGGCCGCGATGGCCGAGCGTCGGGCAAGCACGATGCGCCCGTAGACCGTGAAAATCGCCCAGTTGAGCTGGCCAATGAGAATCAAGAGGTCGCCCAAATTGAACGAGCGATTCAACAACGTGTCCAGCGACCCCTGACAGATAATCACCACCAGACCGGCGAACGACAACAGCACGCCGCCCACGTTGATGAGCCCAAATCGTTCGGAGATGAAAATCCACGACAGGAGCGTCACCCAGATCGGTGTGGACGCGGAGATGATGCCCGCGTTGGAGGCGGTGGTCATCTTCAGCCCAAAGTAAAAAAGGATGCCGGACGACACTACGCCGGTCAGCGTCAAAATGAGCGTGCTGCGGAAATCCGCACGCAACGCCGCGCCCCAGTTCGGGGTCGAATTGCGCCCGATCACCGTAAGCATGATCGCCCCGATGAGGGTGCGCAGCGCGATCAACGAGAGGGGACTGATGACCTCAAGCGCGATTTTCCCCGCCGGAAAGTTGCCTGCCCAGATGAGCGTGATCACAAAAAGAAGAAGATATGCCAATGCGTGTCTTTCTAAATGAATGAGGGGTGGGGTTCGGGTTCCGAGGTTCGGGTTCCCTCTTCCGGATGGGAGAGGGCTAGGGTGAGAGGGATCAAGTGATCTTTCCTGAGCCCAAGTCCGCCACGACTTCCTCAACCGTCACAAGAGAAATGCCCCACTGCCGCCACTTCGCCATCGCGGCCTGCCCGCGTTCCGCGTTCAGCGCGGCGATGGCATCACGCACGACATGAAGACGCACCGGACGATCTCTGAGTCCAGCAATCGCGTAATCCACGCACACCTCGGTCACGACACCATAGACAACAACATCTTCTTTTCCTTGCAGGAGGACATCAAAAACCCGTGTCGCATTGCGATTCCCAGTGAACACATCGAAGCGTTGCTTCTCGATATAGATTTCGCCGGGTCGTTGCAGCAGCTCCAGCAGTTCGACGTCGGGATAGACACGATTCTCGATCCACACCGCATGGTGAGGAATCGTCGCCGCGACTTTCGCCTGTCCCGGCGTGTCGCTCATGCAATGTTCGGGATACTCCCCCCCGTTCGCGAGTAGCTCCGGGTCCGTGGGACGATGGCGGTCCACCGAGCCGGCAATCGTGATCTCGTGCTGTCGAGCACACTGAGTCAAGGTCGCGAGTTGGGGAAAAATCCGTTCCGCGCCAGGCACGTAGAGCTTGCCGCCCGGCTCCATGAAATCCCGTTGCGTATCGACATCATAAAACAGCGTCGTCCGCGGGCGCATGCGCATTTAGCCTTTAATCACGGCCAGGGGCTTGAGCTTCACCACTTTCTTGCTGATGCCCGCTCGGTCCACCACGTCCACGACATCGGCGACATCCTTGTAGGCATACGGCATCTCTTCGGCGAACGTCCCCTTGCCACGATAGCGAGCAATCACGCCCTGTTTGGCCAACTCCTCATCCAAGTCTCGTCCCTTGCCCACTTTCTTGGCTTGCATCCGGCTCATCAGCCGTCCCGCTCCGTGACACGTCGAACCGAAGGTCTCTTTCATCGCCCGGTCCGTGCCCACGAGCAAAAACGAATACCGCCCCATATCACCAGGAATAAGCACGGGCTGACCAAGCGCGCGCACGGAAGCCGGAATGGCGGGATGTCCGGGACCAAAGGCCCGCGTCGCGCCCTTGCGATGGACCCACACTTTGCGTTTGACACCATCGACTTCGTGCGTCTCCGGTTTGGCGATGTTGTGACAGACATCATAAATCAGGCGGAACCCAAGATCGCGCGGCGAGAGATGGAGCGCTTTCAGAAAGGCTTTCTCGGCGATGCTCATCATCACCTGACGATTGACCCACGCATAGTTGGCGGCGCACGCCATCGCCGCCAGATACTGCCGTCCTTCCGGTGACGGAATCGGCGCGCAGGCGAGCTGACGATCCGGCATCACAATGTGATATTTTTCCATCGCCTTGCCCATCACCTTGAGCGCATCCTCACAGGTCTGATGGCCAAGGCCGCGCGAGCCAGAGTGAATGATGATCGCGACCTGTCCAACCGACAACCCCAGCGCCGCCGCGATCTCCGGCTCATAAATCTCCTCGATGCGATCCACTTCGAGAAAATGATTGCCCGACCCCAGCGTGCCCACTTGCGTGAGCCCACGACCAAGGGCCTCGTCACTCAACGCGGCGGGGTCGGCTCCGGCAAGACAGCCGTTCTCTTCCGTATGTTCCGCATCGGCGTCCGAACCAAAGCCGTTGGCGATGGCCCACTGAACACCCTGCGTCGTCAGCTTCTTTTCCTCGGCGCGGCTGAGCTTGGGAATCGCCCCTTCGGCACCCACACCGCACGGAATCATGGCGAACAAGGCGTCCGCCAGTAATGGCAGTTTGGCTTGAATCTCGCTCGCTTGCAGATTGGTGCTAACGAGGCGGACGCCACAATTGATATCAAATCCGATTCCGCCAGGAGAGATCACACCGTGTTCCGCATCGACCGCCGCGACTCCACCGATCGGAAATCCGTAGCCCCAATGGATATCCGGCATCGCTAGCGAGTAGCCGACAATGCCAGGCAGGTGGGCAACGTTGACGACCTGCTCCAGAGCGGCATCCTTGCGGATGTCGGCCATGAGTTCCGGCGTGGCATAAATACGACCCGGCACGCGCATACCGCCACGTTGTGGAATTTCCCATATACAATCGCTGATCTGACGAAGATAAATGTCTGCCATAATGGGTTACACGTCAAAAATGACCCGCGCATGCCACCGGCCCTGGTCGCATGTCACGGAAAGTTGATGATAGGTGACGGCCTTAATCTCGGTCTCGAACTCATGACGGTCATAGTCCAGTTTCTCGCCGATGAGCCGGGCGTGCACGTGCCCCTCGTTAATCTCCAGGATCGCGATGGTCGCCGCGATAAATCCGTCCTGCAAAAACTGATGCAACAAATGAGAGAGCCAGTCATGGAACAACTGCTCCCATCCCTCGGCCGCGTGAACGGCGGCTTCCCGCACTTCGCGCGCCTGAATCCCCCGCGGTTGCACCATCAGCGAGAATAAGGCCATCCCGGCGCATTGAAACAGTTCGCCCGGGGTGTCAGCGTCAACTTCGATGCCGATGTCGGCGGTGTGATCAATTTCACGAAACGTGGGTTCTGTCATACCGGTACTATACGCTGACCAAGCGCGAACGGAACCGGCACCGGCAACTATGCCGCGCGCGTCTCACTCAGAGTGGCGGCAGAATGTCCGCGACGGCAACGGTATACCCTCCAGGGAGGGGAAGCGCATCGTTTTCAGAAGCGACCTGCTGTGAACGATAGCGTTTCGCGGCGGAGTCAGGATCGGTCCGCACTTCAACCCGACGATCGCGTAGATTTACGATCCAATAGACGGGAATGTTGCTCGCAGCGTAGGCAGGAGCTTTGCGGTTCCGGTCGTACGAGAGACTGGAAGCTGCTACTTCGATGACTAAGAGCACCTGGTCTGCCCGTGGATGCTCTCGTGCATAATTATAGGGGTCCGGTTGGCAAACCGCGATGTCCGGCTCCGGTTCGCTCCAGTCATTAAGAATGATCGGGTCCTGTCCTCGGACCAGAGCACGAGAACCGAAGAGGCGGGAAAGAGTGGACCCAAGATTGTACACAGTAGCGGCATGAGGGCTGTTCTTGGGACTCATGGTGATGATTTCCCCATTGAGTAATTCCACCCGTTCCTCGAGAAACAAACCGGCTTCACCCATGCAATGATACTCCTCACGGGTGAACCGATGGGGAAAAGGCGCAAGGGCTGCATTTGCATTCATGGCGCAACGTTATGCTTGACAGTCACTTGAGGCAAGAGTCTCAAGATCATTCACTCGCCTCCCACCGCGCGCACTACTCGCTGTCATATTGCACGAGCGAGAACACCGCGCTCGGAGCCAACCGTTTCCGGCCATTGAGAAAGGTCAATTCGATCATAAATGCCGCTTCCACCACGTTGCCTCGGAGTTGACGGGCAAGTGAAATCGTCGCTTCCGCTGTCCCGCCAGTGGCCAACAGATCGTCAATCACCAACACTCGACTGCCCGCGGGAAACGCGTCTTGATGAATTTCCAAGGTATCGGTCCCGTATTCGAGGGCATACCTCGCGCTAAACGTCGCGGCGGGCAGCTTGCGAGGTTTCCGCACGACGGCAATGCCACACCCCAGCGCGTAAGCGAGCGCCGAACCAATCAGAAACCCCCGTGATTCGACGCCCAGCACGACATCAATACGCCCACGGTAGCGGTCGGCCATGAGATCGACTGTCTCTCGCCACGCCTCCCCATCGGTAAGCAGCGGCGTGATGTCACGGAACATAATCCCCGCCTTGGGAAAGTTGGGAACGTCACGAATCAGGGTTTTCAGATCTCGCATGGTATCCTCTCGTTCTTTCCTTAATCTCGCGATGCGGTCCGGGTCTCGTCAGGCAGGTACCGCAACGGATTACGGGCTTGATTGTCTTTTCGTATCTCAAAATGCAGATGGGGCCCAGACGCCCTTCCGGTTTGGCCCACTTCCGCGATCACTTTTCCCCGCCGGACCCACTCCCCTTCCTTGACCAGATTACGTCGATTATGCGCGTAGACCGACACCAACCCATTGCGATGACGAATCAGTACGATATTGCCATAGTCATGTAAGACGTTGCTAAAGATCACTTCACCATCGGCCACCGCGCTAATGGGAGTTCCCGTCGGCGCGGTAATATCGATGCCATCGTGAAAACTGCCGCCGCGAGGACCAAACCGCGAAGCCAGTCGGCCCGCGATTGGCCAGCGCGAGAAGATCTCGCCCGTGTCAGGCTCGCGTTCTCGAGGAAACCGCCGCACGTCTCCCGGCACATCGTCGGCTGGTTCTGGCACGCTCCGGGCTCGTAACCGCTTAGCGGTGGCACTCCGCCTCGCCTCACGCTTGTCGGTCGTGCCGAATCGTCGCGCGGTTCTCACCTCCGCCGCGCGACGTGAGCGCGGCGCCCCGGACGGCAGGCGCAATTCCTGACCAATTTCAAGCTGATCGGGATCGTCTAACCCGTTGTGGCGCGCCAAGTCGGATGACGACAGATTATAGCGTTCGGCTATTTCCGAGAGAGTTTCTCCCCGGCGGACCGTATGCATCTGGCTGCTGGAACACCCCGCCAGCGCCGCGCACGCGAATAGGAGAATAGGGAAAATTTTGCGGACTCCACACCACCACACCACGACTGTCTCCTCACCTCTAACCTCAGCAATCCATCTTCCCCTCCCACTTTTGGAGGGGTGCGGCCTATTGTCACGGCACTTCGGACATTTGTCAAGAAATACTTGGGGACGGACTCAGTCATTCCTCCACATCGGAATCCCACCGTTACGGCTGACTTCACCACCAATATCATATACACAGGACCGACCGCCGACACAGACACACAGCGTACAAAGGAGGAAGAATGATCACTGAGTTGTTAAGCAGCGACCCAAAGGAAAAATTAGGTTTTGATCCCGACGCACTGCGAGCCAAATATCTCCACGAGCGGGACAAACGACTGCGCACGGAAGGCAATGCGCAGTATCTCGAAGTCGCCAACGAACTGGCCGACTATAACGACGACCCCTACACCGAGTGGGTCGAACGCGCGCCCCTCAACGACGAGGTCCAGGTCGCCATCATTGGCGGCGGGTTCGGTGGACTGCTCATGGGCGGGCGGCTGCGCGAGGCGGGCTTCACCGATCTTCGCGTGATCGAAAAAGCCGGCGACTTCGGCGGCACCTGGTATTGGAATCGCTACCCCGGCGCCGCGTGCGATGTGGAGTCGTACTGCTACCTGCCGATGCTGGAGGAGCTGAACTACATCCCCAAACACAAATACTCGTTCGCGCCGGAGATTTTCGAGCATAGCAAGGCCATCGCTCGGCACTATGACCTCTACAAGAACGCCTGCCTCCAAACTGGCGTGAAGGAAATGCGCTGGGATGAGCCCAGCGGTCGCTGGAGTATTCAGACCGACCGCGGCGACACGATTCGCGCCCAATTCGTCGCCATGGCCAACGGCCCACTCAATCGCCCCAAACTGCCCGGCATCCCAGGGATCACGAAATTCAAGGGGCATACGTTCCACACCAGTCGCTGGGACTACGACTACACAGGTGGTGACTCGACCGGCAACATGACGGGCCTAGCCGACAAGCGCGTCGCCATCATCGGCACCGGCGCCACCGCGGTGCAGTGTATTCCGCATCTTGGTGCGTCGGCCAAACATCTCTACGTCTTCCAACGCACGCCCTCGTCCGTCGATGTGCGCGCGAACCGCCCCACCGATGAGGCTTTCGTCAACACCCTCGAATCGGGCTGGCAGTATCGGCGGATGGACAACTTCAACATCCTGGTCAGCGGCGGCGATCAAGAGGAAGATTTGGTCGCTGACGGCTGGACGGAGATTTTCCGCAACCTAACCGGTATCGCCGCGAAGAGTGCCGCGCGCGAGCTGGGCCGCCGCCTCTCCTCCAAGGAGAAAGGCCGGATGATGGAGCTGCTTGACTTTCAGAAAATGAATCAGGTCCGCTCTCGGGTTGACGAGATCGTCACCGACCCCGCCACCGCCGAGGCGCTCAAGCCGTGGTACCGACAGTTCTGCAAGCGCCCCTGCTTCCATGATGAATACCTCCCCACCTTCAACCGGCCCAACGTGACCTTGGTGGATACCAGCGGCAAGGGCGTCGAGCGCATCACCGAGCACGGCATCGTGGTGGACGGCAAAGAGTATGAGGTGGATTGCATCATCTTCGCCACGGGGTTCGAGGTCGGCACGAGTTACACGCGCCGGGCGGGCTACGAGATCATTGGCCGCGATGGCCTCACCCTCACCGACAAGTGGGCCACCGGCTGGCGCACGTTGTACGGCCTCCAGGCCCACAGTTTCCCGAACTGCTTTTTCCTGGGGTTCACGCAAACGGCCATCTCGGTGAACGTGCCGCATGCCCTGAACGAGCAGGCCAAGCACGTGACCTACATCCTAGAGCAGGCACGTCAGCGGGGAGCGACGCGGATCGAGGCGACGCTTGAAGCCGAGGATATGTGGCTGAGCGAGATGAAAAGCAAGGCCAAGATCGCCGAGCGGTTCTATGCCGAATGCACGCCGGGCTATTACAACAACGAAGGGAAACTAGATGTGACAAACGGATTTTTCGCGGGCACCTATGGCGCTGGGCCGATTCCGTTCTTCAACTTGCTCGAAGAGTGGCGGGCGACGAGACGGCTGGAGGGTGTGGAACTTCGCTAGGCAACGGCTACAGCGGTTTGCACTTGAACGAAGAGAGAAAGAAAGTAGGCCGGAATAAGCGGAGCGTTTCCGGTCTGCACGCTCGCGCCGGGAACGGCCTGCGGCCTTATCCCGGCCTACGGAAAGGGATGTCTCCTCGCTCCAATGAAAACCGCTATAAGCAAAAGGGAGAGACTGCTTAGTGTACGACCAATTTCTCCAGCGATTAGTAGAAGCGACTCGCAGCCTTCGCGTTGGTCCCGCGGAAGACCCGGGAACGTTCGTCCCGCCGCTGATCGACGATGAAGCACGCCAGAAAGTGCAACGGTACATTCTCTATCGCATCTTACCTTTCGGTCATTTTTGATCACCTGCTGTGAATTAGTTGGGAGCTGGGTGGGGCATAGACGGACTCTGGAATGCCCAAGGCGCGGAGGATGCGGCGTTGCAAAGGGGAGAGGGGCGTGACTTCATAGCGGATCGCCGTGCCCGTGTCGTGCCGGTAGAGGGTGATGGGGGTAAAGGCGCTCAACAACCGTTCCGCCGTGGGCTGGGCGGTCGTGCGCTTGGGATTGCCGGCGTAAAGGCCGGGCAGCGTGTCGCCGGTCGCGGCCAAGTCGCGGCGGGCCACAAACTCGGTCAGCGTCAAGACGCGCAGGGCAATGCCACCTGCTTAGCATGTCACGCTCACGCGCAGCGCTTTAGAACCGGGGCGAGTCATCGGGCACTGGCTGCTGATCTCGCGGCCAATCGCACGAGTTGCATTCAGTGTCACGGGGCCCCACACCCGAGTCCAGCCGACCGTCAAGTCATGGAGCACCCGTAATGCCGACTTCATCAGAACAATTTGACAACCCACGGGTTCTGAGACCTGCCATGATCTACACCATCGTCGGGCTGCTGTGTGTCACGTGCTATCTCTGGCAGGGATTCGGTGTCTGGAGTTTCGGGATTGGTATTTTGCTTGGCGTTCCGATACTCATCATTGGCATGGGGTTGTACCTGGTCGCGGTTCTTCGTGATCTGCGGAGACACGGCATTCTGTAAGTACCCCGCCGTCATTGCCGAGCGAGTGCGTGTATGAATGGTCCGCGGCTGAGAGGCTGTGAAAGAATCTGATTTTGATGAGTCTCTGGGATGACAGCGGATTCGCATTGTCCTACAACAGCAGGATGAACCCAAGCGAACCACAGGCTGATGACTCGGCAACGCTCCAAGCGGAACTAGGCCATGCGGCAGCGCCT
>CAMBFS010000092.1 GCA_945865755.1 Klebsiella pneumoniae | reverse complement strand
CTATGCAAGCGATCAAAGTTGAGGCAACTGTGCGAGGGCCCTTTTTTTTCCTACGATTTCGGGGTTACTCCGCCACGGGGATAAAACTGTAGGCTTTCAGGATGGCCTGCCCTTCGGCGGAGAGCACGAACGCGATAAACGCGTCCGCGGCCGCGCGATTCTTCACTCCGGTCGTCACGGCGATCGGGTACGTCGCCAATTGGTTGTAGGCATCGGCAATGGGAATCGTGTGTACGTCTTTCCTCACTTTAGGGGTGACATCAGACACATAGACGATACCGGCATCCGCCTCGCCAAGCTGGACCTTGGTCGCGACTTGTTTGACATTCTCTTCCTCGGACACGATGTTTTTCACGGCCCGTTGCTCGAAATCGGCCCCACAGTCCGCACTGGCTTTGGCAAGGCTTTGGCGACTGTAATTCCCAACCGGCACTTGCGCGTTGGCTAGATCCAGCTTGACGCCCGGCTTGCCGAGATCACAGAAAGTGGCAATTTGGGCGGGGTTGTCCTTCGGAACAATCGCGATGAGTCTATTCTTCACGAAAATGGGCGAGTCTCCGTGCACGACGTGACTCTTTTTCGCTTGTTCCATCTGTACCGCATCCGCGGACGCGAAGAGGTCCGCGGCTGCGCCTTGTTCGAGTTGCATGCGCAGGACTGGAGAGCCGGCGAAGTTATACGTGACCTTCAGACCCGGATGCGACAGTTCTAGTCGCTTGCCGATTTCCGAAAACGCCTCGGTGAGGGACGCTGCCGCGAACACGGTCAATTCCCCCGCCACGGTTGGCTGTGCTTGCGCGGTCCGCAACAGAGACATGCGCTCCTCGTCACCAGGGATGCTTCCGCACAAAGCCCATACGCACGCGATCACCACACTTCCTCGCTTCACCCCAGGTGCCCATTGATATCGGTGAGCCCTCATCATTTCTTCCTTCCTGGTGTCCTTGGACTTTTTGAAAGAGCCCAGGGTAGCTCATCCTTCGCAACCCTGGGCTCGGTTTCGTAATCCCGTTGGGATTGGACCGGAGCTTGCCTGAATACCAGGCAACGTCCCATTCGTTCGTTGCCCAGTCGTTCCTTTACCGAATCGCAAACGGGTTCCCCGGTGAGCCGGTTGCCCCTTTGAGCGGGAGCGGCGCGAAGACGTAGACGAACTCGTAGACTTTATCCTTGGCCAGCGCGCTCAAGTCCAGGTTTTCGTGATTGTACACCCCATTGCGCGTAATCAACTGCTGATGGGCCTCGGCGAAACGATCGGTATTCTCTCCGGGGAATGCTTCCGTGGCCGGGGTGTCCGATCCGACCATGACAATTTTTTTCTCGATCAACCATTTGATCGCGGTCACCCCAGGGCCGGGAGTGCCTGACTTATATTTCTCGTTGTCCTTCATCCACAAATTGCCATGCCCCGTGTGGAACAACACCACGTCCCCTTCCTGAATATCGACTTTCTGTTTCGCCAGCGTGCCTTCCATGTCGGCGACGGTCACAATGTACGGCAGCTCTATGCGCTCCACCCCTTTGTAAGCGGCGATGTCGAGCAGCACGCCACGGGTAAAGATCACGCCGACATTTTCGATCCCTAACTTTTTCAGTCCGTAGGCATCGCCAAACTCAGACAGCTTAAATCCGTTATAGAAAATATCTTCCCCGTTCACGCGCACGCCAATGTGGCCAAGACCATCGAACTGGGTCCCGACTTGCCCAATTTCCGCAGCCACCATTTCACTGTTCGACACGATGGCGTTTTTTCCTTGGGGGCTTGAGGTGGGCAGTCCTGGAATGGTCAGCACGTAACTGCGGTTGCCCGACAGCGGCATGCCTCGTTCATAGACGCGACCAAGCTGATAAATCTTGCCCTCCTTAATCAAGCTCACCGCCTGAAGGATTTTTTGTGGGGTGATACGGTTCACCGCGCCCCGTTGATCCTCCGGTCCCCATTCCGACGGCCACCACTTTGGTCCCATCGGGGTGTCCTGCGCGATAGCCGTGGACACCGAAGTCAGCGCGATGCTCATCCCGACAAGGGCTCGCGCGATGTTCCTTCCTATACGACTCCAAACGTTTCTTCGGTCTTGCATACACTCTCCTCCTTTTCTTTGCTGCCGCTACCACAGATTCGCCTGGGGTTGCAAGCCGCGAAAGACCTGCATAAGGAGAGGGCAATCTTTTTTCTGTCCGCTGAGGAGACTGTATGAGCACACCGTTGAAGTGGCCGATTGAGCATCCCGACTGGATTCAGCTCTATTCGCTGGCGACACCGAATGGACATAAGGTCAGCATCGCGCTGGAGGAAATGGGGCTCCCGTATGAAGCCCATACCGTCAACATCATGCAAAACGACCAATTCCTTGATGAGTTCAAGGCCGTTAATCCCAACTCGAAAATCCCCGCGCTGCTGGACCCGAAAGGTCCTGACGGCAAACCGCTCGCCGTCTTCGAGTCGGGCGCGATGCTGTTGTACCTGGCGGAGAAGACCGGCAAACTCATGCCCGCCGATCCTCGCCGACGCAGCGAATGTATCCAATGGCTCTTCTTTCAGATGGGTGGCGTCGGCCCCATGTTCGGCCAATTTGGCCATTTCTACCGCTATGCCAAGGAGAAACTCCCGTATCCCATTGAGCGCTACACCAATGAGGTGCGGCGACTGCTCGGCGTTCTGGAAACTCAGTTGGGGGACCATCACTATCTGATTGGTAACGAATACACGATCGCCGACATCGCCACGTTCCCGTGGATCGGGTGTCTGGAGTGGGGCTATAGCGCGCGGGAGTATCTCAAAGTGGATCAAGACTTTCCCAAGGTCGCCGCCTGGCATGCGCGCTGCACGGAGAAACCCGCGTCCGTCCGTGGCGCCAAAGTGTGTCCATTCTAACCGTTCATCGTAACAAGGAGAGACTATGTCGCTGGAACAAACGAAAGAGCAGAATAAGGAAATCGTGCGGCGCGCCATCGCCGCCATTAGTCGCGGCGATCTGGATGGCTTCATGGGGGATGCCGCTGACGATGTCACGCTGCAGGTCATGGGTGCCGTGTTTCCCCCGATCCACGGCAAGCCGAAGGTGCTCAAGGGGCTCCGCAACGCCTTGGCCGCACGCATCGAAAATGGGGGCGCGATCGCCATGACTATCGAGAATCTGATCGCCGATGGTGAGTACGTGGCTGAGCAATCACACGGCAAGGCCCGCACGAAAGATGGCAAGGACTACAACAACACCTACTGCCGCGTGTGGCGTATTACCAATGGCAAAATCGCCATGATGCAGGAATATCTCGATACGGAACTCGTGCGACAGTGCTTGATGGACTAGGCGACGCGGGGAGTCGCCCACGAGCGCTTCCGCCCATGCCCCTTCACCCTTGACAGACCACCAAGGACAGGGCTAACGACATTCGTAATCGCCGATACAGACACAATCAGGAGGGGGACGAACCATGCGCGACGGATTTAAGATTATCGACACGGATTGTCACATGATGGAACCAGAGTGGTTATGGGAACGACATATTGAGGATGCGTATAAATCGCAGGCCCCGAAAATGGGCCAGGCTCCGGGGTCGGGGCGACGGACCTTCATCGTGGAAGGGGAGTCGTTTACTCGCGAAAAAGGCAAGTATCCCATGGCGGCGCCCGCGTTTCTCAAGGCGGCCCAGCGAGCGATGGACCGTTTTGATAAAGCGCGCCAAACCGGCTTTAGCGCCGAAAGCCGCCTGGCGGATATGGACGAACAAGGCGTGGATGTCCAGATTCTCTACCCGACCTTCACCGGTCAAATGCTGGGCCGTGAGTTCCACGACACCAAGCTGCTCGCCGCCTGCTGCCGCGCCTATAACAACTGGGCGGCGGAGTATACGTCGATCGCTCCGGACCGTCTGCGCTGGGCGGCGGCATTACCCATGCAAGATCTCGAAGAAGCCATCACGGAGGCCCAGCGTGCCTCCCAGAAAGGGTGCGTCAGTTATTACATGCGCCCGAATCCCGTTGGTGGCCGCACCCTGTGGCATGACGATTACCTACCGCTCTGGGGAGAGATCGCGAAAAGCGGTAAGCCGATTTCAACTCATGATTCCGCCTCGTCCTCGGTGCCCTCGTTTGGTGACCGCATGGAGACGCATACCAGTGGTCACATCTTGTCACACCCCTTCGAGGCGATGGCGGCGATGGCCGGACTGATCTGGTTCGGTGTCTTCGAGAAGCTGCCGACACTCAAGGTGATTCATGTCGAAGGCGACGGCGGCTGGACGCCCTACTGGCTGCAACGCATGGAGCAGCACTGGAATTTCAGCGGCAACGCCGAGCACGAGTATCTGACGCGCCGTCCGACGGAATACTTCCGCAGCAACATCTGTGTCGCATTTCGTGGGGACGAACCGACGATGAAGGCCGCCGTGGAACTGGTCGGCGACGACAACTTCACCTGGGACAGCGATTATCCGCATCCCGATGGCACCTACCCATGGGGTGTCGAAGCGATGCTCAAGCAACCGATTCCGCAAGAATCCAAACGGAAGCTCCTGTGGGATAATGGGGCGCGGATTTTCAATCTTGCGTAGAGCACAAACGCTTTCTGGATTAAATGTATGACGACGCGACCCACAACGAAAAGACAGTTCGCAATCTGCATCCAGACGGACGCGGATGATTTATTGACGTTGCGTCGCATTTACGAAGTGCTTCCCGACGCCAGCGCGGCGCAATCGCACTATGTCCGGGTCATCGACGATGAAGGCGAGGATTATCTTTATCCCGCCTCGTCCTTTGTGCTCGTGGATTTTCCAGCAACGATTGAGCAGGCATTGCTGCAAGCGTCGTAATCATCCGAGGAAACACGGACCAGAAAGCTGTTGACAACTGCCTTCAGGGCGAGTTTAGTAGCAACGGGATTCAAGCAACAACGGCAACAAACAGCACACTAACTTCAAAAGGAGGAGTTATGCCACAGTTTGATACCATTATTAAAAATGGCACGATTGTCGATGGGACACGGGTACCTCGGTACCGCGCGGACCTCGGCATCAAGAATGGCAAGATCGCCAAGATTGGTCGCCTCAACAGCAACGACGCCACCAAGGTCGTTGACGCCACCGGGCTGATTGTCGCCCCCGGATTCATTGACCTGCACACCCACTATGACGCGCAACTGCATTGGGACCCGTATTGCACGATCGGCAGTTGGCACGGCGTGACCTCGGTCACCATCGGCAACTGCGGATTTGGCTTTGCTCCTCTGCGCCCGCAAGACGCCGACCGGGCCATGCTCGCCCTCTCCCGCACGGAAGCCATCCCTCTCGAACCGATGCGCGTGTCGATGAAAATCGATTGGGAAACTTTCCCACAATATATGGATCGGCTGTCGCACATGCCGTTGGGAATCAATATCTCCCACCTCTTCCCGATTGCGCCAGCGGTGGCCTATGTGATGGGCGGCTTTGATGAGGCCAAGAAGCGTTTCCCCAATGAGAAAGAAATGGCCACCATCATCGGCCTCTATCATGAAGCCGTGGATGCTGGCGCAGCAGGTTGGTCAGCCCAACGCTTGGTGCCGGAGAGCCGGGTGTCGGTCCAACGCGACTACGATGGGACGCCGATGATCACCGATATTCTGCCCGATAGCTTCTACCTCACGATGGCCAAGGCGATGGCGGAAAAAGGCGACGGCTGCATCCAATTCACCCAGTCTGGCGCAACCGAAGCCAAGTTCGCGGTTGACGACGATTTCCGGTTTCTCGAGAAGCTGGCCCTGACGAGTGGGCAGCCGTTGTTGTACAACGCGATTCTGGTCAGTGATAAGCATCCGGAATCGCATAAGGCGCAGTTGAAGTGGGTCGAGGAGGCCAATGCACGCGGGGCGCGGGTGTTCGGGCAGGGCGTGACCGCCCGGGCGCCGGTGCGCATGACCCTGGAAGACTGGAACCTGTTTGACAGCGTTCCAGCGTGGAAGGAGGCCACGCTTGGCACCATCGAAGAACGCAAAGCCAAGCTGTCAAAACCCGAACTGCGTGCGGAAATGCGCGCCGATTACGATAAGGGGGGGATGGAAACCCTCAATATCGTCTTTGGGGAATTCCACAAGTTCATTGCTCGCAAGGTTCGCAATACCGACCTCAAACTGAAATACGAGGGCATGTCAGTTGAGCAGATTGCCGAGAAGGAAGGCAAACATCCCATTGATGCAATGTTGGACCTCTCGGTGGCCGACGACCTGCGCACCGAGTGGGCCGGGCCGATCGCCAACGCCAATATCGGAGGCTACAAGGAACTGATGAGTTCGCCTTACACCATGCCTGGGGTCTCGGATGGTGGTGCACACGTGAAGTTCATCACCCCGGCGATCTATCCGACTGAAGTGTTATCGTGGTTGGTACGCGAGACCGGCGTCCTGTCACTCGAAGAAGCCCACTTCCGGCTGAGCGGCTTGATGGCATGGGCGGCAGGCTTCAAGGATCGTGGCACCCTGCGTGAAGGGATGGCGGCGGACATCGTGATGTACGATCCCAACACCGTCAACTCACGACCGAGCGAAATTCTCTATGATCTTCCCGCCAACGAATGGCGGCGCGTCCAGAAGGCTGACGGGTATCGGCACATCATGGTCAACGGTGACATCACCTTCAACGACGGCGCCTGCACGGGAGTCACCCCTGGCACGTTGCTCCGCAATGGCGTGGCCCGCTAGTCAGGCGTAGGACGAATCGGAGAAACGGAGACGGGGAGAAGCGGAGAAAAGAAAAAGAGTCATTTCTGCCTTCCAGTCCCCGTTTCCCCGATTCCCCCATTTCCATTTCCCCGATTCCCCGATTCGTCTTCACTCCCCCCGGTCTCCCGTCTCCGGTCCCCAGTCCTCTCCAGCAATTTAGACCACCGCTCCGGCACTGGTGTGAATGGTTTGCCCAGTAATCTGGCGGCTGCCAGGCAAGCACAGAAAGACAATCGCGGCGGCGACATCTTCCGGCTGCGCGACGCGATGAAACAGATTTTCCAGCGGTCCGCTTGAGGCGGCTTTTTGTAGCGCCTCGGCATCACCCAGGGCTTTCGTCATTGCCGTGGCGGTAATACCAGGAGCGACGGCGTTGACGTTGATATTATGCGGCCCCAATTCGGCGGCGGTGCTGCGCGTCAACTGGACCAGAGCCGCTTTGGAGCTGGCATACGCGATGGGCGAGTTCCGCGCGCGAAACGCGGAACTGGAACTAATGTTGACGATGCGCCCGCCTCCACCACGGTCGATGATATGACGCGCGACATGCTTCATCATCAGCATCGCCGCTTTGAGGTTCACCGCTTGCACGAAATCCCAGTTTTCCTCTTCCATTTCGAGCAAGCTCTGGAACCGGCCCGTCACCCCAGCGCAATTGATCAAAATATCAATGCGTCCGAGTTGCTGGAGAATCCGCGCAACCACGTTGGGAATCTGCTTGGAGTTCGCGAGGTCGAAGGGAAACGCGATTGCCTTCCCACCAGATTGTTTGCCCTGTTCGACCACGGCATTCACGCCAGCTTCATCCCGGTCGAGTACGGCAACGGTTGCTCCGGCTTGAATCAAACCAAGCACGGTGGCACGTCCAATGCCGGATGCTCCACCAGTGACAATGGCGACTTGTCCTGTTAGTTCAGCACTCATCGAAGGTCCTCCTTTTTTTACGTCTACCTACAACGCATACGCCTGCGCGACATTCTCTCCTAACACGGCCCGTCGCGCGGAAGGCGACATTGGCGCGATCATCTCCCGCAGCTCTTCCAAGTAGTTGGCGGGATGATCGGGATGCGGATAGTCTGTCGCCCAGAAGAATCGGTCTTCCCCAACGATGCTCATCATCGCGGCGATCGTGCGCTCGTCGGGATCGGCGGAAATATAGCACTGCCGCTTGAAGTAATACGACGGCTTCTCTTTCAGCCGCACCGTCGCGCCTAGCGCCGTGCCCGTGTAGATGGCATCGGCGCGATCTAAAAAATAGCCGATCCAGCCAGCTTGTGATTCGAGCACCACGACGCGCAGACGTGGGAAGCGCTCGAAGACGCCCAATTGAAAGAAGGTGCCAAACGCATGCTGAACGCCTTGGCCCGCAAACAGGTCGTAATACCACGCCGCCCATTGGAAACGGTCGTAACGATGATGGAGTCCCCACGCCGCTGGCTCAAACGTCGGATGAATGGCGAAGGGAACATTGAGGTCCTGGGCCGCCGCGAAGACGGCATCATGTTGCTGGTCCCCATGCGGCACCCGCGAGATGGTGAACGGACAGACAAACGCGCCCTTGCAGCCATCTTTCACCGCGCGTTCCAGCTCGCGCGCGGCCTCGGCGGGATCACCAAGCGACAGATGCGCGATCGGCACCAACCGTCCGCCAGAGTCTCGACAGAAGTCGGCGATCCAGCGATTGTACGCCCGGCAATATGCCCCAGAGAGTTCGGGGTCAAACAACTCGGCTTCCCACAGCAACCCAATCGTGGGATAGAGCAGCGCTTTGGCCATGCCCTCACGGTCGAGCATTTGCAGCCGTTCCTTCATATCCATCGTGCCGAAGCCCGCGCCTTTGAGGTACGTCTGTTCAGGCTTAGGCTTCAACGCGCGCACATCTTCCGGTCGCATCTCGCCACGCGCCACCTGCTCGCGCAGCTTGCGAGCGGCATCCACGTCTCTCCCCATGCCACCCATCGTGCCGAGCGCTCCTGGGCGAGTGAGCTTCGCGCGTTTGGTGTCGATCTCCAGATATTCGTAGCCGTCGTCCCCCATGCGAATGCGCAACGCGCGGTCGCGATACTTCGGTTCGAGGTACTTTTCCCACAAGTCGGGCGGTTCGAGGATGTGGCCGTCGCAGTCAATAACCAGCTCATTATTCGTCACGGGAATCTCCTTTCTTCATGGCGAAAAATAGTAGGGGAGACCTCGGCATCAGGCCAGTCCCTACAACGGATCATGGGCAAGACCACCACTCATCCAAGAGGTTGCCCTTTTGCCGAGCGCGCCATACCCTGACCGCTGAGCCCAACCATTTGCGCCAAATGTCCACCGTACCTGGGGCATCTCGCCAGTCCGACATGGTGGCGCATTCGTGTGAAGCCGCCCCGGAACACTGGGAACATCCGATTATGGCTGGTCGTTTTCAACCAACATTCTCCATCTCTAACCGGATGACGGCGGGGCTGACACGCATTGAACGGGCACGCGGATTCCTTGACGCGGCGAAGCTGTCTGACGATTGGCTAGCGACCATGCGTTCCCGCGCCTTCCTACTGGAAGCGCATCACACCACCCATATCGAAGGCACTCGGCTGACCTTGGACCAGGCGGAATTGGCGGCGCTGTGCCCTGGAGTCAACCGGCGAACACTGCAACGTGACCTGCGCGTCCTCGTTCAGCACGGTGTGGCGAAGACCGTTGGCGCCGTCAGGGCGGTTCGATACACCTTGAAAATCAATAGGTTATAGAGTATCGCGACAGTATCGCGACATGAATCGCGACACCGACATCCTTCCCGTTCCCATTTCCCTGGCAATCGACCCCGCGCCCTGCTACAACCCCCGGCAAAGGAGCACACACGATGGCCACTACCCACAACACGGACCAAGAAGTCCGCGCCCGTGTCAACGATGTGCCGGTGTATGAATTCGCGTCCACACCGTTCACCCAGCCCCCAGCACTGGCCAACGCCCGCGTGGCGATCGTGACCACTGCGGGGTTGCGCACCGAGGGCAACGCGCACTGGCAACCGGGCGATGAGAGTTTCTCCGTGTTCGATGTTACGGCGCGGAATCTGCGGCTTGCCCATTTCAGTCCGAATTTCGACCGCAGTGGGTTCGCGCTTGATCTCAATGTGGTCTATCCCATCGACCGGCTCCATGAACTCGCCGCGTGCAAGGTCATCGGCTCGGTCGCATCGAAACATATCTCGTTCATGGGCGCGCAACTTGATCACAACTTAGCCACCATGCGGCTGGATACCGGACCCGCCGCCGCGCGTCTCCTGCGCGACGATGGCGTGGATGTCGTTTTGCTCACCCCTGTGTGACCGCTCTGCACGCGCACCGTTGGTGTGCTGGCCAATGTCTTCGAGGCGCACGGGTTGGCGACCGTCTCACTAGTGGCGGTTCGTGGTCAGGCGGAACGGGCCAAAGCCCCGCGCGCGCTCTATTGTGAATTCCCACTGGGCCGTCCTTTGGGTCGCCCGCTAGACGCGGACAGTCAACATCGCGTGTTGGCTGCCGCGTTTGCCCTACTCGACACCCCGGTGGAGCAGGTCCCCATTCTCATGCAGTATCCAGAAGTGATTGAGGATATTGGTGGCGAGGCGTTGGTGTGCCTGCTGCCGCCACGGTTCGATGCCACGCTTCATCCGGCGGTGGATGAAGCCAACGGCCTCCGTGCCGCCTACGAACGGACCTTCGCGCGCACGGGACGCACGTCATTTGGCAAAATTCTGACCCTGGACACAATTTCGGACGCGGTCGCGGGGTTGGTAGCGATCGCGGGAGGAACACCGTCCGATCAAGCGGGTCTTCCGGGTGGGCTCACTCTCTGTGCCGCCGACCTGCGTGCGTACTATGAAGAAGCGGCGTTAGCCTTGGTGGATCATGTCCCCGCCGCGCGGCAGACTGAGGCGTGGTTCTTTACCCGGACCGAGGTCGGTAAGCTCTTGTTGCAGGTGCAAGCCGCCGTGCGGCGCTCCGGCGCGCCGCACGCGGCGTGGATGTATCTGACGCCGTTGACCCGAACCGCGAAGGAAACGACGGCATAAAGTGGGATACCCGAAACGCCCCCTCAACTCTTTTGGAGAAGTCTTATGACTACCAGTCAACAGATCATACACAGTGACCCTGAGACTTTGGGTGGCACACCAGTGTTCGTCGGCACCCGTGTGCCTGTCCAGACGTTGCTTGATTAGGCGATTTCCGGAAAAGACTATCCCATGTAGCCCGGATGGAGCGGAGCGGAATCCGGGGTGTCCCGCGCGGAACCTGGATTCCGCTCCGCTTCATCCAGGCTACCTAGAAACGGTATATTCATTTCGAGAAATCACCTTATCTTGCTGAAGGAGCGTCGATTGACGAGTTTCTTGACCATTTCCCCACAGTCACCCGAACCCAAGCCGTTGCCGCGCTCACACTCGCCAAGGAAATGTTGATCACCTATGCGCGTGCTGCTTGACGAGTGTGTCCCTCGCCCATTGAAACGAGAACTGTTCGGGCATGAGGTTCGTACCGTGCCAGAAATGGGATGGGCAGGGAAAAAGAGGGGAATCTCCGGCAAGTCCAGGATAAGTCGAAGACCCATCTTTGACTTGCGGAGACTTACCCCAAAGCCCTACTGCCCCGGCGGCGGACCAGCAATGGAAACCCGATAGCCCGTCTCTTTCTCGTGCTTCTCGATTTCCTTCAGCACCGCGTTCATCGCCCCGCCGATGAGCCGGTCGTGATCTTGGCGACACCATTCCCTGGAATTCACCGTCAGGTCGCCCGACCCTTGGAAGCGAGGGAAGACCTCTTTCGCCAACAACTCGTAGGAAGCCAGCGACGCCCGCCGCTCTACCCAGTCGTTCGCCATAATCAGGAAAGCGCCAAAGCCGCCGGATTGCTTCTTCAAGCGCTCAAGCTGGGCAGCGGCATCGTCCGGGCTGCCAATGACGGCGGCGCCGGAATCGACGAGTGCTTGCGGCCATTTGCGTGGGTCGGGCTCTTCAGGAGCGAGCGGCAGCGCCACGATATTGCGGAAGTAATCCACCCATTCGTGAATCCCGTATTCCACTTCCTCGAACGCTTGCTTGCGTGTGGGCGCCACGTGCATCGGCCCCACGAGTCGCCACGTCGAACGATCCACTTGATGGCCATACTTCTTCGCCTGCTCATTCCAAATCTTCCAATGATCGCCCAACACCGCGAACCCACCCATGCTGGTCGCGCCAAGCGAAAGCACCCCCGCGCCATACCGACCCGCGGTCCGAGGGCCAGCCGGTGACACGGTCGCGGCCACGGCGATCTCAAAATGTGGATACGTGTACGGTCGCAGTTGGAGACGCGCGTCACGCAGAGTAAACCAATCCGTCTGGATCGAAACCGGCTCATCGGATGTGAGCAGCGCCATGATCGCTCCCAGCGATTCCTCCATGCGCTGACGTTGGGTCGCGGGATCAATGCCCATCATGTGGGCGTCGGACGGCAATGCGCCGGGTCCCACACCGAACATCACTCGCCCACGGGTGAGATGATCCAGCAGCACCATGCGATCCACGAGCATGAGGGGATGATGATACGGCAGGGAGCTGACGCCGGTTCCCAGGCGAATGTGACGTGTCCGCTGAGCGGCGGCGGCGATAAACACTTCAGGTGATGCGATAATCTCCAGACCAGCGGAGTGATGTTCGCCAATCCAGGCTTCGTCGTAGCCCAGCTCGTCGAGACGAACAACGAGTTCGAGATCGCGCTCCAAGGCGAGAGTCGGGTTCTGCCCAGCGGGATGAAAAGGCGCCATGAAAATACCAAAGCGTAAAGGACGTTCCATTAAATTCCTCCGTTTGCGGGATGCGATTGCGCTCGCCTCCCCAATATAGGTTGTGACGATAATCGCTCAAACCATATACGAGAAGCGCGGGGTTGTCCTCCCTTTGCCAGACGCGAACGGGTGTCAACTCAGGAGCTTCAGTGCTCCGGTGATCTCTTCTTGGGTGATGAGTATCTCCTTTAGTGCAACTCTCCCAACAATGCTTGCGCCGCTTGCAAGTCATTGGTGTCAAATCCCTCCGTGAACCAGCCGTAGATCTCAGCCAACATCTGCCGGGCCTCTTCCGTCTTATCCTGCTGCTGCCACAGCCGCGCCAGGCTCGTTGCCGCGCGCAACTCCAGCGACTTGGCCTGCTGGCGCTGAGCAATCTCGATAGCCTTGTGAAAATACCCCTCGGCCTCCTGTACCACCGCCTGTGAGACTGGAGACTTGAGACTTGATGCTTGGGGGGAGGAGGGACTAGTCTCTAGTCTCCAGCCTCTAGCCTCTAGCGTTAGCGTTCCCCTGAGCCGATACAGCTCCGCCTCGTAAAACCGCTCGCCGCTTTTGTCCACCACCGTCAGCGCCCCGGCGAGTGTGGCTAGCCCCTCCTCTGCCTGCCCTGCTTTCCCATACGCCTCGGCCAGCAAGACCAGATGATATGATTGCCATATCCCTGCCCCTACTGCTTGGCAGGTGGCCAGGCCTTGGCGAATCTGGCTAATCCCCTCTTCACTCTGTCCTTGCTCGGCGAGCGCCCAACCCTGCAGGATAGTCCCTTGCCCTAAGAACTGTGGAAATCCGTGCTCGCGCGCAAGGGTGATTCCTGCCTCTGCCCATTCGTGGGTCAGAAGTCTTTCCCGGCGGAACTGGTGCCACATAGCAGCATAAACCCTGTGACCAGCCATAATGAAGGGACGAGACAGCTCTTGGGCTAAGGTACGCGATGCAGCGCTCTTCTGAAGCGCCTGGTCCGGATAGCCCAGATGCCACAGGACCCTGGCTGCCTGGGTGAGGCCAACGACCCCCCGCTCTATGCCGTAGAAGAACCCATGGGAGTGATGACGCTGCGCGTCATATAGGGTCAGGCACTGCTCCATGTGCGCCTGGGAAGCGCCGAACTCACCAAGATGGAATAATGTGTTTCCCAGTAACAAATATACCTCCATGAGTAAGGCCGGGTCTTGCTCACTCTGAGCTAAGCCCAGGAGTTGCTCCTCCAGCTCTCGGGCCGTGAGCAACTCGCCCCGCGCTTGATGAAACGTCCGCAGCCCACGGAGGACCGGGAAGAGCTGGCGGGTCTCCCCGACCTGTTGGCACAGCTCCCGGGCGCGGGTATAGGTAGCCTGCACTTCCGGTGAGGAAGAACCTCTGGTGAACAGTAAGGGCATGTCCAGAGTGAGGTGCAGCGTGAGTTCGTGTTGGGCGCGCTGCGGGTGTCGGGCAACGTTTTGAGGAGCTCTAAGGCGGTCGTCAGATGAGTGATCGCTTCCACATTGGCCGAGCGTTGCACCGCCTGTTGCCCGGCCAGGTGCAGATACTCGACGGCTTTCTCCGTATTGCCACTACGCGTGTAGTGATGCGCCAGCTCGCTGTAGTGCTCGTCCAGGGTGGCGCTGTAGAGTGCTTCGATTGCCTGCGCCGTGCGCTCATGCAAGGCTTTACGTCGCTCGTGCAGCACCGTGCCGTAGGCGACCTCCTGCGTCAGGGCGTGCTTAAAGATGTAGTCTGGCTCAGGCAAGGCCGGCTGTTCATAGAGAAACTCTTTGCGCTGTAACGCGGCGAGGACGCGATACAATTCTTCTTCGGGTTGAGGGATGACGTGCCGGACCAAGCTTAAGGGAAACTCCCGCCCGATGACCGCAAGTTGTTGGAGGAGGGCTTTCTCGTCTGGGGCCAAGCG
>CAMBFS010000091.1 GCA_945865755.1 Klebsiella pneumoniae | reverse complement strand
TTTGTCAAATTGGAGCGGTTAAAGATGCAGACCAAGCTCAATCATTTTGCCCTGAAGTCCAAACTCTACGTCAATGCGCTCCGCTCCGCTTTCGCCACCTTACAAACCCTCTCGCCCGCACTCACAGGCTCTGCGTAAGGTGAGTTGGTGAATAACGCGGGCATCTTTCATACCGAAGGCGTGGAAGCGACCAGCATGGAACTGTGGAATCGGGTCATCGCGGTCAATCAGACCGGTGTCTGGCTGGGCATGAAATTCTCGGTGCCCGCTATACGTAAGGCTGGAGGTGGGTCGATTATCAATATCTCCTCTGGCGCGGGCATCATTGGGACAGGCATGGCGGCGGCTTATCACGGCACGAAAGGGGCCGTGCGCATTCTCACCAAAACCGCGGCCATTGAGTACGCGAAGGACAATATCCGTATTAATTCGGTGCATCCCGGCGTTGTGGATACGGAGATGGTACGTGGGCTGTTCCAAAATGAAGGCATGCAAGCGGCCATCGCCGCGCACCCGCTAGGCCGCATGGGAACGTCGGAAGATATTGCGTACGGCGTGTTGTATCTCGCCAGTGATGAGTCGTCGTTTGTCACGGGGTCGGAACTGATTATTGATGGTGGATTCACTGCGCACTAAAGGGGCTGGGGGCTAGGGGTTGGGGGCTAGGTTTGAAGAGGCGCTTGGTTTGCGTCCAACGAAGATCGTGGAATGGGAGACTTTATGGCTTACGAAACGTTTATCGTCGAACGGGCGGGGCCGGTTGCGACTGTGTATTTCAATCGACCCGCTAAACTGAATCCAATTAACGAAAAGGTGATGCGCGAGTTCGTTGCTATCGCGCAGGAATTCCAGGAAGACGAGGAGACACGCGTCGTGATCCTCACCGGCAAGGGCAAGTCGTTCTGTGTCGGAGCGGACATGAATATGCTCTCGGCGAGTCTCGCGCGGGAGAATCAGGGGCAGCAAAGCGATACCGCGAAGCTCCGCTCGGCGAAAACCGGCTGGCGACTCATGGATGAATGGGAGCGGATGGACCAAATCACCATCGCGGCGGTGAATGGGTTTACCGTGGGCGGTGGGGTGTCGATGGCGATGGCGTGCGATTTTCGCATCGCGGCGGCGGGCTCGCGAATATGGATTCCTGAAGTGCGGCTCGGCGTTCCGTATATGTGGGGGTCGATTTCACGGCTCATCAATTTGATTGGCATGGGCAAGGCCAAGGAATTGGTGATGACGTGTGATGAAGTCACGGCGGAAGAGGCGCTTGCCATCGGCCTGGTGAATCAGGTTGTTCCGCTCGACCAACTCCAAACGGTGACACTCGCTTTCGCCCAGAAATTTCTCAACAAACCGCCGATGGCGCTCCGTCGCACCAAGGAGTTCTTCAAGGCACTGAGCACCAACCGTGCTGGTGACATCACCTATGCCGATGCCCACCTCGGACTCTCGACCTTCGCCAGCGAGGATATGCGTGAAGCCGTGACCGCGTTTCGCGAGAAGCGGGAAGGATCGTTTCACAACCGATGAAACAATTGCGGATTGCGGATTTGAGATAACCAGTTTCGACCATGACAATCGGTATCCCTCTCCCAGCCGGGCAATGGTATTAAGTTGAGCTGTAGGGTTATCGCACGCTCGGTGGACCGGGGGTCTTACCCCCGGCTACCTTCCACACACCCCTCTGGGGTGTATCAATCAGCCCCGGAGGGGCTGTGGATGGTAGCCAGGGGTAAGACCCCTGGCGCGCGGGGGCGCGGGGGCGGTTTCGACCACGACAAGGCGGCCCTTAACTTCATGCCATTGCCCAGCCGGGAGAGGGAACCTGGAAGCAACCTTGCGACTATTGTCGAACTTCCCCGATCCCTCTGACTCCGAACTTCTCAACTCCGAACTCCGAACTTCTTTCCGATGTCGCATCTCAACGTCGAAATCAAAGCCCGCTGTCCGCATCACCAAGTGATTCGCGAGATTCTCCATGCTCGTCAGGCTGACTTTCGTGGCACCGATCATCAGATCGACACCTACTTCAAGGTCAATCATGGGCGGCTCAAGCTGCGCGAGGGCCATATCGAGAACGCGCTCATCCACTATGAACGCGAGGACCAGGAAGGGCCGAAACAATCCTCGGTGACTCTCGTGCTCACCACTCCAGGGAGCCCACTCAAGGCGCTGCTCACACAGGCGCTGGGCATACTGATGGTGGTCGAGAAACGACGGGACATTTACTTTATCGACAATGTGAAATTTCACCTTGATGAGGTCACGGGGTTGGGCACGTTTGTCGAGATCGAAGCGATTGATTATGACGGGACCATCGGGAGCGAGCGATTATTGGCGCAGTGCCACATGTTTCTTTCTCTGTTCAGTATCCAGCCGGACCAGATGGTCGCGGTTTCGTACAGTGACTTGCTCTTGTGCTCCGTGATTCTTCCCTACTGACTACTGACTATGCGTCGGTACAGACGCAATATCTTGCGTCTCTACTACTGACTACTGACTACTGACTACTGACTACTGACTACTGACTACTGACTACTGACTACTGACTACTGACTACTCATCCATGAAACTGTCTAGCATATTCGGATCAGCAGGAGGGCGTTGGGGGGCGCCGCGCTTTTCATCGCTTGGACGTGCACGGACAGCGGCGCGCGATGCGGTTGAACGGCTGGAGCAAGAGTTGACACTCATTCGTGCGCCCCTCGATTTGGCGAATACCACGCTGCAAAGAGAAGCGCGGGCGTACCTTGAGACCCAACGCACGGCACGTCTTGCCGCGATTCCCGTCGAAGCGCTGAAGGATGTGGGCGTCGCGAGCGTGCGCTGGTCCGCGTTACGAGACGGGGGCATCTACACGATGGCCGAGCTGGCCCACGCGTCGAAAGAACAACTGCTGGCGATTCCCGGTATTGGCGCTACGACCGCCACGAGCGTGCTCGTTACCGCCAAGCGGGTGCATGAGAAAGTGTTGCGGGAACCCATCGCGTTGCCCTCGCCCGAAAATTTGGATGTCGATGGCGAACATTTCGTGCGCGCGGTGGCGGTGGCCATGCGTGCCCGCGCGGCGCTGAAGGATGTCGTGCCCGCGCTGGAGAAAAAGACGCTCCCGCTCCGCGCGCGCTTGGCACCGCTCCTGGAGACGACGTCATTGCGTCACTGGTTGTTCGATCGTCGCGAGAATCAGGAGACGGCGATTCAGGAGGCCCAACGGATTGTCCAGGCGGTGGAGTCCACCGAGGTGAGCGCCCTCGTACGCACTGGCCATGAACGCTACGAGCAACTGCGCACGCCACCGCCCGTGCCCGTGCTGGAGGATTTTCGCGCGCGCTATGCGGATTATTGCGCGTTCATTGAGGCGATCCTCGACACGGTGCCAACAACGATCGTGTCGGATCGGGACCGCATTGAAGGCGAGTTGCCGCAAGAGATCGCTCGGCAAGTCGAAGGGCTAACGCTGAGAACCGAGGGCTTGCGTGTCACCCTGCGCCGATATCAAGAGTTCGGCGCCAAATATCTCATTGTCCAGCAAAAGACGATTCTTGGTGACGAGATGGGGCTGGGGAAAACGATTCAGGCGCTGGCGGCGATGGTGCATCTGCAACAGGGCGACACGCCGGGGCGGTTTCTGGTGGTCGCGCCGGCGAGCATTACCGGCAACTGGGTGCGGGAAATCGAAGCACGCACGTCGCTGCCCGCGCTGCTGTTGCAGGGAGCGGACCGACAGAAACGCTTCTTGCCTTGGCTGGAGCAGGGGGGGATCGCGGTGACCTCCTACGAAACGCTGCGCGGTGATGATGTTGATGGCGCGCTGGCGCGACGGAACCTGACGGTTGATCTGATGGTCGTGGATGAGGCGCATTACATCAAGAATCCCAGCGCTGGACGTACCCAGGCGACCAAGGACATCTTTCCGCATGCGCACCGGGTCTGTTTGATGACCGGCACTCCACTCGAAAATCGCATTGAGGAATTTCATACGTTGGTGGGCTTTCTCAGGCCGGAGGTGGTGCCTCAGCTTCGCTTGATTAACGCGGGCTTCACCCGTCTTGGTCTGGAACGGCAACGGTTTCACGAGACCGTTGCGCCGGTCTACTTGCGCCGCAATCAAGAGGACGTGCTGCGCGAGTTGCCGGAGAAGATCGAGAAGGAAGAGTGGGTGGACCTCACGTCTGGTGACAAGGAGCGTTATAAATCGGCGGTGTACGCCAAGAATATGATGGCGATGCGCCGGACGGTGACCCTGGGCAAGGGAACCGGGCGGTCCGCGAAATTGGCGCGCCTGCGTGAGCTGCTCGACGAGTATCGTGAGTCCGGACAAAAGGTCCTGATTTTTTCGTTCTTTCTCGATGTGTTGGAGGCGGTCAGTACTGGCTTTGATGCGAAGGAGATCATCACCGGGGAGGTGCAACCCGCCCAACGCTTGCGGATCATCGACGAGTTTCAACAAGCGCCGGGGTTTGGGGTGCTGCCGTGTCAGATTCAGGCGGGCGGCATTGGCCTCAATCTGCAAGCGGCGTCGGTGGTGATCTTGATGGAGCCGCAGTGGAAAGCGACAACGGAAGATCAAGCCATCGCCCGCGCGCATCGCATGGGGCAGACGCGCCGGGTGCTGGTGCATCGCCTGCTTGCGCGCAACTCCGTCGATGAACGCATGCTCGACATCCTCCGGGAGAAGCGGGAAGTGTTTGAGACCTACGCGCGTGACAGTTTGATTAAAGACATCAGTGCCGACGCGACGGAGACGCAAATGGCGAGCGCGATTATGAAGGCGGAGCTTGCGCGGATCGAGAAGGAAGAGACGGCTTGAGGGCCGGGGGCGGGGCCGGTCGGAAAAGTCAAAAGGCAAAAGTCAAAGCGCAAAAGTCAAAAGTGAAAAAGGGAACCGCTTCACTGTAGGCTGGGATGACCAGCGGGAATCCCAGCGCCACGCTGAAGGCAATGGCATTACGAAGGCTTGCTTGGCCTAACTCTCTACATTTGCAAGAGAGTCTCTTCTCTAAGAATGATGGCGGATTGCAACGTTCCTTGATGAATGAGGTCTCAGAAAGTTAAGAGGGAGGACGCAACAAATGCAATTCTTAGCAGGTGGCCCGTCAATCCCGGACGATCTCCTCGTCGCGAGAGATGAAGGTCGCGTTGTGTTTTTTTGCGGCGCCGGGGTTTCTCGTGCGCGCGCGGGGCTTGACGATTTTTTTGGCCTGGCACGCAAGGTCATTGAGAAGTTAGGAGTGACAGCCAACGGTCCCGCGAGAAAGCTGATCGCGGAAATCGAAAAGATTGTGAGCCGTCCAGAAATGGGCGGTCTTATCTCAGTCGATAGCGTCTTTCGGTTGCTCGATCGGGAATTCCGCGTCCAGGATATCCAAGCGAAGGTAGCAGAAGCCCTCAAACCGAGCACGGATGTTGACCTTTCAGCTCATCGCATCATGCTTGAGCTAGCCCGGAGCCCGGACGGAAAAGTCAGGATCGTCACAACGAACTTCGATCTGCTTTTCGAGAAGTGCGACGAATCGTTGCCCTCCTCAAGGCCCCCTCAACTCCCGGACCCTCTCCGCTCCGAGGAATTCGAGGGCATTATTCATCTTCATGGGTGTGTTGACAGCGAGTACCGAGGAGCCGCTGGTGATGGATTTGTCCTCTCGAGCGCGGGGTTCGGCCAAGCCTATCTCTCACACGGATGGGCGACGACATTCATACGGAAAGTCTTACAAAGATATGTGGTCGTCTTTGTTGGCTATACCGCCGATGATCCCCCCGTGCAGTATCTGCTTGAGGCATTGAATCTGGACTTGGGCTCTTTCGCTGGGGCCTATGCCTTTCAGGAGGGCTCCGTCGGTGAAGCAAAGGCCAAATGGAAGCATAAGGGAGTATGCCCCCTGGCGTATGACAATGCGGAGGAACATAAAGCGTTATGGGACACCTTGGCGGCGTGGGCCAGCAGAGCGCAGGACTCGGTTGTTTGGCACGAGAGTCTCATTGCCTTGGCGCGAAAGGGTCCCGAAGCGCTCTTGCCCCACGAAAGAGGACAGATTGCCCATATTGTCTCCACCCTCGAAGGCGCACGTCAATTCGCTACTTCCACTGAGCCACCTCCAGCCGAGTGGCTGTGCGTCTTCGCCCCAGCGATCCGCTATGCCAAGCCCGGCCATCTCAGGCAGTGGGACGAAGAGGGCGCATACTTCGACCCGTTTGACGCCTACGGGATTGATGCCGACCCACCTCCGCCAAAGATTGAGCCGGATGACTTTTCCACGCAGAGGGAGATCCCTGACAAGGTCTGGGATTGTTTCACGTTCACTAGCAGTGATCGGCGCAGTCTCCGAGATCATCACCTTGCGGCTTTCAGAGGCCACTGGGCCACGAACGTTGCGCAATTGCCAGATCGCCTCCTGTCCATCGGAGTTTGGATAAGGAAGGTATCCCATCAACCAGCAGCCGTGTGGTGGGCAGCGATGCAAGTTGGCATTCACCACAATCTTCAAGAGCAAATCCTTATTGAGCTAAGGCGAACGACGGAAAACTATTCTCCTGAAGTTCGCCAGGCGTGGCAGTATCTCTTTGAAGCATGGGAAGAGCAGCAGAGTCATCTTCGTCGTACTCGGTATCAGTTGAAAGACGCGATAGACGTTCATGGCTGGACGAATACGACAATCAGAGAATATGCCTTTCTGAGTCGGCCATACCTGAAGGTGAGTAAGCCGCTTTGGGGTGGGCCAAAACCTCCAAACGGGGAAAGACCTATTCGTCGAGCCGAAATGCTGGCGTTGGATGTCGAATATCCCGAGTTTCGCGGTGATATGCCAATCCCTGATGAATTCCTTTTGCCTGCTATACGAGAATTTCGGAAAAATTTGGAGCATGCCGTCTCATTAGAGAAGGAACTAGAATCGTGGGGATTGCACACTTTAGGTCCGATTGAGTTAGACCCAGGCGTAAACGGAGACACCTATGGGCGGGATCGTGGGATTTTAGGAGCGGTCCTTTTCTATGTCGATCTCTTCAAACGACTTATAGACTTGGACTCCACTGGTGCCAAACAAGAGTGCGCGGCGTGGTGGATGGATGATGACACGGTCTTTGCACGACTAAGAATCTGGGTGTTGCGAGATCACCGTATCGTCTCCGGTAGCGAGGCTGGACATCTGATTTGCGGTCTGAGTGAGGACCCGTTTTGGGACGACTATCATCAACGGGATTTATTGCTTCTGCTCCAGGAGCGCTGGTCTGACTTCTCGGCGACAGCAAAGCAGCAAATTGAAGGACGCCTCCTCCAGGGACGACCACGCTGGCCCAACGAAGAACAAGACCACTACGAGGAAGAGCGCGCCCGGTTATCTCTGAATCGCATTCAGTGGCTCCAGGATCACAGTTGTCAGTTCACTTTTGCTGGACCCGAGAAAATCGCCGAGCTCCGCAAACATGCACCTGACTGGCAGGAGCACTATGCCGCGAAGGCTGCCGCTTCGAGGGAAGGAAGCAGTCGCTCGGGCGGAACAGATAGAACATCCTCAGATCTTCTCCGTGTTCCTTTAGATGCCGTAGTCAGTAAAGCTGGGGAACTTCGCGGCCGCACAGATCGAAGGCCTGTTGAACGCGACCCCTTTGCTGGCTTGGTGTCCGAACGACCAGTGCGCGCTCTCGCTGCACTTACCCAATGTACGAAACGAAAGGACTATCCAGAATGGGCGTGGCGCACGTTTCTGTACACAGATGCACGGAAGTCGGACAAGCCCAAGTTTGCAGCATTGATCGCAGAACGGGTTACCCAACTCCCGGCGAACGCAGTCGCAGATATCATATCCCCCATTTCGAAATGGCTGCTGAACTCAAGCGAGAGACTTCTTTCTCATTACCCACAGCAATTCCAACGCGTGTGGGAGAAGGTGCTTCCTTTGCTTAGATCTGATCAGAAAATCATCAGGCCACCTAGAATTCGAGGCCGTCACGAACGAGACTGGGCAAGAGAAGCCCTTACTGCACCAGTTGGCTACCTGGCACAGGCATTACTGAATGATCCCCAGAGCAAGAGTCTAGCAACGGGTACAGGTTTTCCGTCTCTTTGGATTCGGCGTGTTGAAGAATTGCTCTCCTTGGACGGTGATCTCCATCGACATGCACTGGTCTTCTGTACCCGACACCTAGAGTGGTTTTTTGCAATTGATCCGGGTTGGACGGAGAAGAATTTGCTCTTCAAGCTGGATGAAGAGGGTGATGACCAGAACGCATTTTGGGCTGGCTTTTTCTGGGCCGCTCAGACTCTCACCCCAGTACTCTACATGCAGTTGAAGCCCCACCTCCTCAAGTTTGCGCCACGGAAGTCTCCGCGACAGAGAGAGGATGGCGGACGTCTGGCAGCCATCCTCTTGGCGGGTTGGGCCACTGTTTCTCTAGAAACAGGAGAGCGCTACGTGACCAGTCGTGAGTTGCGGGAGGTTCTTGTTGGCGCGAATGATGACTTTCGTTCGCATGCGCTCTGGCAAATAGAGAGGTGGTTAGCCGAAGAAAAAGATGGACGCTGGGCAAATCAGGTTTTCGCTTTCCTTACTGAGGTTTGGCCTCGCCACCTGCATGTCAAAAGTCCGGGAGTGTCGGCTCGACTTTGTAACCTCGCTTTTGCCAGTGTGGACCTCTTTCCGAAGATTGTGGATGTGGTTGTCTCACTCGTCACGGTGATTGAGTATGAACACTTTGTCGCGTCTAACCTCGGACGAGCAAAAGACGAGATCGTTGTTCAGTATCCGAAACAGACACTAGCGCTTTTGTTCGCCATTCTCTCTACAAATACCTCCGTATGGCCGTATGACATTGGGGAGATTCTCGGCCGTATAGGAGACGTGAACCCCTCGCTTCGGAGCGATAGTCGATTCATCGAATTGAAGCGACGTGGCCGTTGATCCGTTAGCGTCTATGAGCGCTGAGGCTTCCCTCGCAGCAACGACAACCCAACCGCAACCAAACACACCACCGCCGCCACCAGAAACACCTCCTGAAACGCGGGCATGAAACTCTGGGGATCATTCACCGTCGGGAGTCGCAGTTGCGTGGCATGAACGGCGCGACGACTGCTGAACAACATACTTGCGCTCGTGACTCCTACAACAACACCGAGCGTGCGCATCATTTGACTCATGCCTCCCGCGACGCCCTGTTGCTCCCGTGGAATCGCCCCCATGACGAAACTCAGGTTCGGAGTCTGAAACCTCCCCAGCCCAAGACCGACACAACCCAAGGCGAGGATTACTGCGAGTGCACTGGACCCAGCGTCCAACTGACTGATACTCCACAGCCCCACCGCTTCGAGCCCAAGCCCGACGCTGCTGAGCACGCCTGTGCCAAGACGATCCGCGAGCTTGCCCGCTAGTGGTGCCGCGAGCGCGGTTGTCAGTGGCGTCGCGGTCAGCAGCAGTCCGCCAGTCGTTGCTGGGTATCCCAGCGCATTGACAATGTAATAGGGCACCAACAGCCAGATCGCGAACATCGCGCAGTTGGCGAGTACGTTGAGTGTATTGGCGATGGCAAAAGCGGGATGCCGAAACAAGCTGAGATCAACCACTGGCGCCGCGACCCGTCGCTCAATCATCAGAAACCCGGCGAAACACACACTTGCTCCGACCACGAGCATGAGGACCAACGGTGAAGTCCACCCCAGGTCACGCCCGCGACTGAATGCGAGCAAGAATCCCGCGATACTCGCTGTTTGGGTGCCACTGCTGGCTTGTCCAGCAGTGTAACCGGCAAACCTGGGTCACACGCTACCGGTGGCAACCAAAAACCCACATCTTGGTGTGTTTTCCCTATAGTTTGCGGACGCGTTCTTACGATCGCACCACCGCGACCGTGACGACTGGCGGCGTCAAGAACGCATCGACCGCGCGCCGAATATCCTCCCGCTGCGTACTCTCCAGCACCATCGCGAAGACCGAAAGCCGATGGGTGCCGGTGGTGAGGCGATTGATGTGCGTGAACAGGAAACCAAAGACCGTCTGACTCCCAGCTTCGGCTTGCCCGTTGAGAGCATTCTCGAAATACAGTTGTTGCCTAAGCCGCTGGAGCGCACCTTCAAGACGGATAACAAGAAGCACGGCCTTGCCATTAGGAAGAGGCAAGGCCGCCCAACGAGTGGTGAGGTTTTCCCCCTGTTCCCCTTCGAGCAGGGGCTGCGCATCTGGCAAATGCAGAAACGCGAAATAGGTTTTCAATTCGCCATCAGCGAGCACCAGACGTGGCGGGAGCTTGATGTTGACGGTCGTCGTGCCCTCGACAAAGTCACGATAGAAAAGCAGATCGAATCTCCCCTGGGCGCGAAATCCTAACGGGAGCGGTATCCAATATCGTGCCCGCCGCACCGCGCGAACTGGACCGGACCGAGAGCCGACAATCTCCATCCGTATATCCTTGTCGCTACGATGAAGGGACAAGAGTCCACCAAGCAACCGCACGTCTCCGATGGCATGGACTCCGGTGATGACGTTCGTACCGAAATCCCCAACCTGTTCGACACACGCGAGATGCGTCGGTAACGGCGCGCCAAACGCCAGCGCGTAGCGCTCGGCATAGACGCGATCCGTCTCGGTATCGTACCGCGCATAAATATGTGGCGACTGGAAAGCGAGTGGCGTGGCGAAGACACCAATATAGACGAAGCCAACTGGACTCATGTCAGTCCCGACGCGCACCTCGATCCAGACGGTCGCGTTGGACGGGGAAAGAGCGGGCACTCCGCGCGTGCCCACGTCGCGATTCATAAAGACCAAGACATCGTTGGCATCAAAGAAGCCGGGAGTATCATCTCCCGTGAGCCGCGCGCCGTGATCCAATATCCAACGATCACGATGGTCGCGTTCATCAACCTGAAAGGGAATTGGCGTGAGCGTTTGGCCCATGAAGGCGAAGACACTCAGGTTGGCGATCGCTTGTCCTTGGAGCAAACGCGCGGTGTGGCCCTCGACGACGCTCGCGGCGGGAAAAGACGAATCGGAAATAGCGAAGACCTTGTGAGGAAAGAGAGGGAGGAAGAGAAGAAGAACCGAGAGCGCGGCCGTGCGGGCGAGACGCCCGCGCTCCCAGTCCATACTCATCGTAATTGCCATTCTCCCTCGACTACAGGGCTTTGACTTGCGGATATTCGCCGACATTCAAGCCAAACGCTTCGGCCTGATGGAGGAGATCAAGCGCGTTCCGTACATGCGCGTAGTCGATCATCATGCCATCGTACGTCACCGCCGCGCGGCCCGCTTGTTCGGCCTCGGCCATGGCCACCATGACCCCCTTGTTCCACGCGATCTCTTCCTCCGAGGGCGCGAACACTTCATTGGCGATTGGCACCGCCGTGGGATGAATGAGCAGCGACCCACGGTAGCCGATTTCTCGTGCCCGCTGGAGTTGGTACCGCACCAGCTCAACATCGCTGACCTCCAGAGAACCTCCAGCCAGTGGATACTCGATCCCCGCCGCGCGAGCGGCCAACAACATGTGAGATGCGACTCCGAGCGTCTCGAATCCAGCGCGCGTCCATTTGTACCCAATCGCTTTCGTGACATCGCCCGACCGCGCTCCGACGCCACCGACGATGTTGCCCACGCGCGGGCATGCCTTCGCCAAGTGATACACATCCATGATTCCACGCGCGGTCTCTGGCAGAGCGACAATCTCAACTGTGCGTGGCGCCAGCCCAGCTTTCTGCTCAAACAGCTCAATCCACGCATCGACCTTGAGCACTTCTTCCACTGTTTCCAGCTTTGGAATGGCGATAGCGACAAGGCCAGCGGTGACAACGGCTTCGACATCCTCACCGGTCAAGCCAGTGTTCAAGCCGTTCACCCGCACGACGATGGGCACGCCGCGTTTATGTGACCGTTCAATCCCCGCGCGCACGATACCGCGCGCTTCCGGCTTCTCGTTGTTCGGAACGGCATCTTCGAGGTCAAGGATCAGCGCATCCGGTCCATATTTGGGGGCCTTGTCGATCCATTCCGGGCGATTGCCAGGGACAAAAAGAATCGAGCGATATAACTTCATAATGTCTCCTCCTACAATGAAAAAAGAATCGGCGAAACGGAGAATCGGGGAATCGAAAATGTGGTGGCTGTGCACGCCCCGTTCCCACGACTCTACGAGGCCAGGAACTTTTGCACCTGCGACTCGACAGCAGTCCCCTTGAAGAAGTTGGGATTCATCGATGTCCAGAAGCGCGCGGGATTGCCGAACACGAAGTCACGGAAATTCTCTTCCGTGATGATCCCGTCCTCGACCCCTTCGTAGGCTTCGACCAGCACTTCGGTCATGTCCGGCACGTCGAAATGGCCAATGTCCGAGCCGAAAATGGCGTTGAGTTTCGCGCCATACGGATTGACGTTGTCCTTGAATGACCACGAGGTCACCGGGTCGTCCGCCTCACAGCCGAAATAGAAGTTCGGCACGAACAGATCGCGGATGTCGGACGCCTTCTCAATGCCACATGCGCCGAAGTCATCAAGCTGCTCTGGCCGTTCCATTAACAACCCAACCCCCGGAGCCAACTGATCGAGCTTGTCGATAAACGCTTGCGATCCATAGCGTTGCACTAAATCCACCAGCAGCTCGCGATTGAGATTGACGGGATTCGTCGCGTCCAGTGCGGTCGGGTTGCGCTTCTTCCAATGGCCAATGAGATCGCTGTACAGGCTACAGGCCCACCCGACACCGCCTTCGAGAAATCCAAAGCGCAATTGCGGGAACCGCCGCGTCACGCCACCAATGAATAACGCCTTGCAGACCGCTTCACCCGCCTGGCCGAAATGGCCAATGTGGTTGTAGACAAAGTTCGAGATCGACGTGCGCAGGCCAATGCCAGAGGACGCCGAATGGAACGTTGGCGAGATGCCCAACTCCACGCATTTCGCCCAGACCGGATCGTAGTTGTAGGCACTGTCGAGGCCGAGCGTGTCGTGCCACACGGCATAGCGACTCGCTTCCGGATTGCTCTTGGCGACCGCGGGCACGGTGCGTCGTGGCAGACTGCCGAGCATCACCGCTTTGCTGCCGAGGGTTTTGACCACGAACTCCAGTTCCTCAACCGCTTCTTCTGGCGAATACATGGGCACGACCGCGGCGGGAGTGAGTCGGTCGCCAAGCCCCTTGAATTGATCGGCGGTATACATGTTGAACGCGCGACAGGCCGCACGGCGGATTTCCTCATCACGAAGGAACGGCGCGAACAACGCGCCTGAAGTGGGATAAATCACCGCGAAGTCGAGGCCCAGCTCGCCCATGCGTTCATGCAATAGCTTGGGGAGCATCGCCGTGGCGCGATCGCGTGTGTTCTTGGTTGGCACGCCCCACCAGCCCGGTTGCAGCATGCGCCGCTCGGCTCGTTCGTCCGCCGGGGTTTGCGCCCATTTCTTGTTGCCAAATTGGTTCGCGACCTTCCCGTAGCGCTCGACGATCTTGTCGCCACCGACATGGTGGAGATAGTCCACCGCCGCTGGCTCGAATTCGATCCAATGGCCATCGGAGTCGATCACTGGGTGTTTGAGTTGAGCATGAATTTTCGCCGTCTCGGCGGCATGAGAGCCTGACATACGCCCCTCCTTGGTATGTGACAGTCATTTCTGGTGCGGCACGATTAACGCGATGCCCTCCACTCGTCAACGGTCCGCCACCGGTTGTGGGCTGTTGACCGCAAACCATCGCGGAGAACATGGCATGGGTATTCAGGCCAGGCGGTCAGCACAAAAGAAAGTGGGGCGGGGTTTTCGGTCCTTGCCTTTTTACTTCCACCCCCCCAGGCTTTAGAGGACGTTGCATGGGTATTCAGGCAAATCTTCCATCAACAACCTGAACTGCCATGCAACGTCCCCTATTTACCTTTTCCCACGCCTCATGAGGAAAGTCCCCATTCAACACGTTTTCCAGAGAACGGAGATCGGTTCTGCGCAGCTTTATCGAGCACTTCGAGGAAGCGAATCTGTTCCTCATTTGTTTTGTGCGTGTGATGGATAGCGTCTTCGGCTTTGCTCCAAGGAAAGTCGCCCCTCGCTCGTAGTCGCTTTGGGGCTTCTTGCAATTCTTTTTCAAAACTGATTATGGCGTTTTGATACGACTTGTGAGCTTCGATAAATCGGTTCAGTTGATGATATAGAGAGCCGAGATGGGCAAGAATTTGGCCATGTTCATGTTTTGGCTGCCTAGCCATACACCGCTCATAATAAGGAAGCGCTTCTTCCAACTTTCCCGCGTCGGCTAACCAGAACCCGGCTAAATCAGACCACACAACAATGGCACACTCCTATGGCAAGCGGTGAGGTCACTTTCTGAGGGGGAAAACGGGAAAGTGACAAATTTTGTCACTTTTTACGCCCCTGTTGGAGTGTTTGGGGTGTATTCAGATAAAAGGACTGGC